>NZ_JAAIJR010000018.1 GCF_010915725.1 Thiorhodococcus mannitoliphagus | reverse complement strand
TTGTCCGTTCTAATCTGCTGCTTTCAGCTGTCATTTTGTAGTGGGCAGATGGCACTTGGCCGTTGGCAGTTGGCAGTTGGCAGTTGGCAGTTGGCAGGGATTGTGTTTGGGTGCGGCCGTGGCGCCAAGTGTAATTGCGTCACAGCAAGACGCATCGCGGGGTCAATTTCCTGGGCAACCCAAATGGAAATTTCCGCTATCATGCCCGCGTGAATCTCCGGGACCTCAAATATATCCTCGCCGTCGCTGAGACGCGGCATTTTGGCCGCGCCGCGGAGCGTTGTTTCGTCAGCCAGCCGACCTTGAGCGGTCAGATCAAGAAGCTCGAGGACGAGCTGGACGTGGTCATCTTCGAGCGCACCAATCGCTCGGTCGAGATCACGCCGGTGGGCGATGTCATTCTGTCCCACGCCCGGCTCGCCTTGGAGCAAGCCGAGGCCATCGAGCAGGTCGCACGCGCCCACCAGGATCCGCTTGCGGGTCCCTTGCGCATCGGGGCGATTCCCACACTCAGCCCCTACCTGATGCCACTCGTCTTGGTGCCGCTCAAGAGGACCTACCCCAAGCTCAGATTGGTCCTCTCTGAAGAGATCACCGACTCGCTGCTCGGGCGCCTTGCAAGACACGAAATCGACGCCGCCCTCTTGGCAACCCCGCCCGAAGACAGCGATTTCGAGACCTTCCCTCTCTTCGATGAACCTTTCTGGCTAGCCCATCCGGTCAATCATCCGCTCTATGAGAAGGATGAGATCACGGCAAAGGACCTCGAGGATCTCGAAATGCTCTTGCTCGCGGATGGTCACTGTTTGACACATCAGGTGATGGAGGTCTGCCGCATGGCCGAGCGCCCCTCCCGAGGGGAGATGGCCGACTTGCGCGCATCCAGCCTGGAAACCCTTTTGCAGCTGGTCGGCGCCGGCTTCGGTTGCACGCTCATCCCCGCACTCGCCATCCGTGGCGGTTGGATGACGGACAGCGGCATCATCGCCCGCCCCCTGGAGCTTCCCGAGGCATTCAGGCGCATCTCACTCGTCTTCCGCCGCAGCTTCCCGCGCCGGCAAACACTGGAAGCCTTCGCTGAGATGGTCCGCACCCACCTGCCAAACACCGTCAGACGGCAGAGCTGATGCCGACCAGTTCGCCCGGGCGCAAAATGTAAGACAGGCAAGACTGTCGCGAAAACGAGTAGCTGGGCGAGCACCTAGCCTCGCCCAACCTGGTTGCCGGAGTGGCATATCGACAGGCCGCTGGCTCATAGCCGGCTTCGTATTTCGAGGTACTGCTCAAGATGCCCAAGGGATATCTCATCGTTGAGACACGCGCCGATCGCCCCGGCATCACCTGCATTCACGCGACCGAGCATCTAGCGGATCCAGAGTCGCCCTCCAGCAGCCAAGACGCTGACACCAAAGTCCACTTCGCGGCGCGCTTTGGCAACCTCTTCGTCGCGCGGATGCATGCCCACACCGCCCTGCGCGGTCGGACGCTAGACGCCGAGGCCGGCCTTTACCGCACCGATCCAGCCACGGCGATCGCGGCCATCGACGCCATCGACCTGCGCCACGAGCAGCTTTACCTGGACCCGGCGATCGCCGCCGACCCCGGACTCGCGCAAGCGACTGAGCACCGGCGCCGCAATCATCGGCGCGTCGACCGCATCTTCAACGGGGTCGGCATCGCGGCGATCATCTTACTCGTCCTCCTCGCCATCGCCGGCATCTGAAGCCCCTGTCAGCAAGGCTCAAGCCGCTTCAGGATCACTGAAGAGATGGATGGCCAGCCAAAGGCAGCGCGGTTCGCGGCTGGTGCCGAGCACTCGGTGCGGGGTGTGCGCCGGAATGAAGCGGAAGTCACCGGCGCCGAGCGCGACCTCCTCGCCCGCGATCTCGAGCGTCGCACGCCCCTGCAGCAGGCAGACCCACTCGTCCTGCACCTGTTCGTAGAGGGTCGGCTCCGGCTGGTCGCTGCTGACGATGCGCTCGATCTTGACCCGGCCGCATCTCAGCAGGTCTTCGAAGACCTCGCCCTGGATCGGCTGCGGGAGCGCCGCGAAGAGGTTGCCATCGATTGCATAGTCGTCGTCAGACAGGGGCATCTTGAGACAGTGTCATCTTGTTTACGAGTTCATCGGCGATCAGATTTTGGCAAAGTGTCACGCATCAAGCGATACCGAGGTCATTGGGCATCATGGGGTCTGAAGCTGTGCCTACAAAACGACCTGCCATTGCCCGCCTTTACATGCCCCCTGCGTGAACTCATGGGTGATGAGTTCGGCGACAGCGGCCTGCAGCTTGCCGGCGTCGATGTGCTGGGCGTTGATTCGGTGCAGGCTGTGACGCTTGATGCTCGCGGCTGCGTGCCCTGTGGTCTGGCTCGCGCCGAGCTTGCAGCCGAAACCGAAGACTGTGAACAGATAGCGCCGCACCGCCTCCTAGCCGGAGTGCATCAGAGCGACCAAAAACATCTGTAACCCGATGGGTATTCCAAGCACCTGCAAGCCGACTGAGGACGGGAAATTGGCTGCGATAGCCCCATGTAGACGCTCGGGACGTCTCGGCCGACCGGCGTCGCTCAACCCAATCCTGAGACAAGAAACATTGAGGTGATTGTATGGAACTGGTCAACAACGTGGGCAAGCAAGACCGTAACATCCGTTTCGCCGCAGGCGGTGCTGCGATCCTGCTCGGCATCGTCACTGGTCTGTGGTGGTTGGACATCATCGGCCTCATTCTGCTGGCGACGGCCTACTTCGGCACCTGCCTCGCCTACATTCCGCTCGGGATCAACACGGCGAAAGAAACTGCGGACGACTGAAGCAGTCGACGCCGCACCAGCCGTGAGATTCACCGCTTCCAACCCTCGGGTCACATCCCACGTTGCCCACGTGGCGGTGTCCCGGAGGTGGAGGCGATTGAAACGCTAAAGGACGGGGTTCTCACGCTTCGGCTGCCGACGGGGACACTGGGTCGTGATGCGCAAGACGGCGAATGTGCAAGGCCGCAAAGGATCGGCTTAGGGCATGAGCGGCAACGCCTGGAGCCTGCGCCGCCTCTGGCGTCGATGGCGCAATCGCTGCTCGCGACGGCCGTCGTTAGCCTGGGCTCGACCCAGGGATCACCCGAGCCCGACTGGCGAGATGAAGCCCTCGGGTTTCAGCGCTAGGACCGACAGCATGGCCGTCTGCAGGATGTCCTCGGCAGTCGTACCAATGAACAGCCCCGGCTCCCGCAGACGGCTCAGCGTGCTCATTACCAGCAAGTCAGCATCGAGCGCATTGGCGCAGGCGATGATCGCCGCCGCCGGCGCTCCGCGGACCAGGTGACCATTGCAACCGACCGCGCCGGCGGTGGCGATCAGTGCATCCATCGCGTCACGGTGCACGCGCTCGATGTGCCCGAAGGCCTCGGCGAGCGACGGTCCCGCCGGCGTCGGGTCGGTGTCGGCCGGACCCGCATAGGGGAAGGGTGACTGCCACGCATGCACCAGGTGCAGCTCGGCGCCATCTTGCTCCGCGATGGCTGCAGCCGTGTCGAGGATGCGCGCATTGAGCGCCTCGGTGCCGGGCTCGATCGGGTCAACGGCTGCGACCACGCGGTGGCACGCAGAAGGGCGCACGGAGTCGGGGCTCAGCTCGCCGCGTTCGGTCTCCCTGTCGATCCAGACGGGACAGGGACACTTGCGCAGCAGGTGCATATCGTTACTACCGAACAGCCTGCCAGCCCCCTGCAGTTGCCGCGCCGGTTTGATCACGAGGTCGTGACCATCGCGCAGCACCGCCTGAATCACCTCGATGAACGGATGGCCAATCGTCACGCGCAGCCGCGGCGGCGGCAGCTCGGCGATCGAGTCGGAGGCGAGTTGCGACAGCGCCGTATACCGCTGCTCGCTCTGCTGGATGTCGTCGTCGAGTCCGTAGCGCTTGATCAGCTCCGCGCCGATGCCCGTTTCGATGGTCACGTCCATCAGCGTGAGCTTGGCCCGGTGTCGGCGCGCCAGGTCGATCGCACGTCCGAGCGCACGGGTGGGGCCGAACACACCGTCGGCGAAATAGAGGATGTTTGTTGGCTGTCGCATCGTCTCACCTGCAATCCTGGGCCAAAGGGCGCCGAAGCGATTGGTATCCTGCGTCACCAAACGATGGGGACTCGCAACGCCCTAGGGAAATCGATGATTAAGATATAAGGCATTGCAAATCATCGATATGGGGCACTTGCTAGCCAGCGGGCGCGCTCCGCACGCATCGCATCAGCCCGCTCGGCGCTGTTCGTCGAAACGGGGCGACGGTCATCTCGAAGCCCATTCCAAGACTGGCAGCAGCCGCTCTAGCGCCATGCTTCGAGATCCCTTGAGGAGCACCGTGTCGCCCGCAAGCAGGCGCCTGCAGATGGCCACGGCGACGGCATCGGACCAGACCGAATGGATTTCGAAGCGGTCCGCGCCGCCGCCGATGCCTGCGCCGGGCTGCGCGAGGGCCTCGGCGAATAGCGGACCGACGAACAGACAGAGATCGGCCGTGGCGCAGGCCAGGTCCGCAATCTCGCGATGAGCCTGCGCGGCCCCCTCGCCCAACTCCAGCATGTCCGCCAGCACCGCCACGCGTCGGCCGGGATGAGCGGCGAGCATGGCCAACGCCGCGCGCATGGAACTCGGGTTGGCGTTGTAGGCATCGTTGATCACCGTGGGCCGTGCCGGGTCGTCGGCGAACAGCACCTCGCCGCGCAATGGCGCGTGGCTGGCCGAGCGGATGGCGGCCGCGATGCAGACGTCATGGATACCGAACAGTCGCGCGACTGCGGCCGCGGCGGAGGCATTGAGCCGATTGTGCTCCCCGGGCAGCGGCAGTGCCTGCGCAAGCGGATCGAGGTCGAAGCGGCGCAGCGTCACGGCCGACGGGGCCGACAGCGGCAGCGCCACCGGCAGCCGCCCCTCGGCGGGTACGAGGGCGGTGCCGCCGGGAGCAACGCATTCGATCAGCGCCGCCTCCTCGCGTGCGACACCCTGCAGGTCCCCGAAGAACTCCAAATGTTCCTCGCCGAGGCTGGTCAGCACCGCGATGTCCGGACGCACGATGGCGCCGAGGGCGGCGATCTCGCCGGGGTGATTGGTGCCGATCTCGCATAGCAGGTAGGCGTGCTCCGGCCGCGCCGTGAGCAGTGTCAGCGGCACGCCGAGATGGTTGTTGAAGCTCTTGGGGCTTTGGCTTCCGGCAAGCCCGCCAGCGTGGAGCAGTTGGTGGATCAGATGCCGCGTGGTGGTCTTGCCGTTGCTGCCGCAGATGCCGACGACGCGACAGCCTCCTGCGTGCAGCCGCTCGCGCCAGGCCGCGGCCAGGGCCTGCAGGGCCGCCACGCAGGAACCGACCTGCAGGAGCGGCAATGACGCCGGCGCCTGCGCCGGTGCACGCTCGACCAGGGCGAGCGCGGCGCCGGCCCCGGCGGCCGCGGAGACGAAATCGTGGCCATCGAAGCGCTCGCCAACGATGGCGACATAGGCCTCGCCAGGAGCCAGCGTGCGGCTATCGATGCCGATGCCGGCGATCGGCTCGGCCAGGCGCGGCGACGATCGGAGCCAGCGGCCGGCAGTCACGGCGGCAATCTCGGCCGGGGTGAAAAGCCTGTGTCGGGGATGGCTCACGGGCGGCTCAGTACGAAGAGACGCCAAGGGACGTGATACCGGGAGGTACCGCGCGCGGACATCCCCTGCCCGCGATCGGAGCGGTCACCGCTGCCCTCGGCGATCGCCGACGACCACATGGCTCGGCGAGCGCGCAAGAGGTGCCGGTGCCGGGACAGGCGTCCGCGCAGCAGCATGCGCCGGCGCGCGATGGCGGCCTTCAATGCGTCGCTCATGGCATGGATCTCCGCAGAGTTTGGGCAGGATGGCCCGGCGCGCTCCACACGTCGGGCCGCACTCAGCGCTAGGCCGCGCCGCAGGCGGGCGCTTCCCAGCCAGGCTCGGGAAGACGCTCCTCCAGAACCGCGTTGTCGAGCGGGAACAGCTGACGCCTTCGAGGCTCAAAGCAGCACGCGCTCGATGCCGCCATCCCTGACCCGCTCGATGAACTGCTCCTGCCAATGCTCCCCCAGCATGCGCTTGACCATCTCGACCACGATGTAGTCGGTCTTGAGGCCGGTGTCATCCTGATACTTAGCGAGCCCCTGCTGACAGGCCGGGCAGGAGGTCAAGAGCTTCACCTCAGCGTCCATTACCTGAGCCTTGCCGGTGAGGTCCCGAATCCCCGCCGTCAGTTCTTCTTGCTTGCGAAAGCGGACCTGGTTAGCGATGTCCGGGCGCGCCGCGCCCAGGGTCCCGGCCTCGCCACAGCAGCGATCCGACAGGGTCACGGTCTGACCGATGAGGCTGGTCGCCACCTTGGTCGGCGCATAGAGCTTCATGGGGGTGTGACAAGGGTCGTGATAGAGGTACTGAACGCCCTCGACACCTTGGAGGCTCACGCCCTTCTCCATCAGCCACTCGTGGATGTCGAGCAGCCGACAGCCCGGAAAGATGCGCTCGAACTCATACTTGAGCAGCTGATCCATGCAGGTGCCGCAGGAGACCAGCACGGTGCGAATATCCAGGTAGTTCAGGGTGTTGGCGATCCTATGGAAGAGCACGCGGTTCTCCATGGTGATCTGACGCCCACGCTGCTCCAGACCCGCCGAACTCTGCGGATAACCGCAGCAGAGATAGCCGGGCGGCAGCACCGTCTGAGCGCCCTGCTCCCACAGCATGGCAAGGGTCGCGAGCCCAATGTCCGAATAGAGGCGCTCCGAGCCGCAGCCCGGGAAGTAGAAGACCGCCTCGGCGTCGTCCGCGACCACCTTGGGATCCTTGAGGATGGGCACCTGAGCGCGATCCTCCAGCGCGAGCAGGTTACGGAAGGTGCGCTTTGGCAGATCGACACGAATCGGCCGACTCACCAGCGCGACGGCCAGGCCCGTGCTGGCGGGACGACCCGTGGTGCTCCCCGGCTTCTGGGTCGGCTGCTGGGTGAGCCGCAAGAGCTTGGCCGCGCGGTGCGCCGCATTCATGGCCGCGAAGCCCCACTCGGCAAGCCCCTTGCGCACCACTCGAATGGCACGCGGATCCGTGACATTCAGGAACTGCATGGCCGCCCAGGCGCCTGGACTGAAGCTTCTCTTGCCGCGATCGACCAGGATACGCCGCATGCGCGTCGTCACCTCGCCAAAGTCGATGTTCACCGGACAGGGCGCCAGGCACTTATGGCAGAGGGTGCAGTGATCCGCGACGTCGTTCATCTCGGTGAAATGCCGCAGCGAGAGACCACGACGCGTCTGCTCCTCGTAGAGAAAGGCCTCGATGATCAGGCCGGTCCCAAGGATCTTGTTGCGCGGCGAATAGCTGAGATTGGCGCGCGGCACATGCGTCATGCACTTGGGCTTGCACTTACCGCAGCGCAGGCAGTGCTTGACGTCGTCATTGAGCGCACCGAGTTCGGTCTCTTCGAGGATGATGGCCTCTTGCTCGACCAAGCGCAGTGACGGGGTATAGGCACCCTCGAGCCCCGAGCCCGGCATCAGCTTGCCGCGATTGAACAGCGCCTTGGGGTCGACCTTCTCCTTGTAGGCGACGAAGGCCTCCAGCTTCTCGCGCTCGAGGAACTGCAGCTTGGTCAAACCGATGCCGTGCTCGCCGGAGATGACGCCCCCGAGCCCGGTCGCCAGCGCCATGATGCGCGCCACGACCCGGTCGGCCTCGTGGAGCATGGCGTAGTCCGAGGAATGCACCGGGATGTTGGTGTGGACGTTGCCGTCGCCCGCGTGCATGTGCAGGGCGACGAAGAGACGCGAGTCCTTGACGCCCTGATGAAGCTCACGCAGGCGCTCGCGGACCCGAGCGAATTCTTGCCCCGAGAAGATCTCGTCGAGATGGTCCGCGACCTCGGCCTTGAGGGCCTGGCGGAGTTCGCGCCGAAGCATCATCGACGCCAGCGTATCGCCCGCGCGGATGCTCGCCTTCTCACCCTCCTCGAGGAGATCCAGATTGTCCGCCGCGGGCTGGTCGAGCCGCTCCAGAATGGCCTGCCAGCGCCCGCGCACCCGACTGATGGAGTCGCGCGCGGCATCCCGCTTGGCATGGAGGATGGCACGGCTCTCGTCGGATCCCTCATAGTCGCCCTCGACCCGCGCCTCCGGCATCTCTGAGGCGAGATACTCGAGCACGGCCGCCATGATGGCGTCCTTGTTGCGGATGGACAGCTCGATATTGATGCGCTCGATGCCACGGCTGTAGTCGGATAGCCGGTCGAGCGGAATGACAACGTCTTCGTTGATCTTGAAGGCGTTGGTGTGACGCGAAATGGCGGCGGTCCGGGCGCGGTCGAGCCAAAAGCGCTTGCGCGCCTCCGGACTCACGGCAATGAAGCCCTCGCCGTCGCGCGCCTGGGCCAGCCGCACGACCTCCTCGGCCGCGCCAACCAAAGCGGCCTCGTCGTCGCTGACCAGGTCGGCGATCAGGACCATCTTCGGCAGCTCATGACGCGGCGCCTTGGTCGAGTAGTCGACGGCGCGGACGTAGCGCTCGTCCAGGTGCTCCAAACCCGCCATCTGCACGCCGCTTTGGGACTCGATATGCTCCTTGATCTCGACAATGGCCGGGACCGCCAGATCCAGGTCGGTGCCGAAGAACTCGAGACAGAGCGTGCGGACATGGTCCGGCATGCGGTGCAGGACGAAGCGCGCCGAGGTGATGATGCCGTCGCAGCCCTCCTTCTGGACACCCGGCAGCCCCGACAAGAACTTATCGGTGACGTCCTTGCCGAGTCCGACCTTGCGGAAGGACTGGCCGGCCATCTCCAGGATCTCGGGCTCGCCGCGCGGCGTCTTACCGTCTGGGGCGTAGCGCGAGATGCGGAAGCGGACGCGCTCCTGATCGTGAATCTTGCCGAGGTTGTGATCGAGCCGCTCGACCTCGAGCCAGTCGGCGTCCGGCGTCACCATGCGCCAGGAGGCCAGGTTGTCCAAGGCCGTCCCCCAGAGGACGGCCTTCTTGCCGCCGGCATTCATGGCGATGTTGCCGCCGATGCAAGAGGCGTCCTGGGAGGTTGGGTCCACCGCGAAGGCCAAGCCATTGGCGTCGGCGAGGTCGGACACCCGCCGCGTCACCACACCAGCACCGCAATGGGCGGTCGGCACCAGTCCCTCCACGCCAGGAAGGGCCATCGGCTCAACCCCCGAGAGCGTCTCTAGCTTCTCGGTATTGATCACCGCCGTCAGGGGATGGAGGGGGACGGCGGAACCCGTGTAGCCCGTGCCCCCGCCGCGTGGGATCAAGGTCAAGCCAGAGTCGATACAGGCCTTGACGATGGGCGCAACCTCCTCCTCGGCATCCGGGGAGATCACGACGAAGGGCAGCTCGACGCGCCAGTCGGTCGCATCGGTCGCGTGCGAGACGCGCGCGAGGCCGCCAAAGTCCAGGTTGTCCTTGCGGGTCACACCGCTCAGGGCCTTGCGCAGCCGCTCGCGCTGGGCGCGCTCGCTGTCGAACCAATCACCGAAGCGTTGCACCGAGGCGCGGGCCGCGGCCAACAGCTCGGCGGCCCGGTGATTGTCGTTCAAGCGCTGCTCGAATTGATCGAGCCGATGATCGAGCGCCTGCAGCAACATGCGGCGGCGATCCAGATTCTCGAGCAGGTCGTCCTGCAGATAGGGATTGCGGGTGATGACCCACATGTCGCCCAGCACCTCGAACAGCATCCGCGCGGAGCGTCCGGTGCGGCGGCTGCCGCGCAACTCGTCGATGAGGCTCCACATGGACTCGCCGAGGAAGCGAATCACGATCTCGCGATCGGAAAAGGACGTGTAGTTGTAGGGAATTTCGCGGATACGGGGCTGCTGTTCTGACATTACTGCGCGGGTCTGCTCGTGGATGATTTCTTGCACTGCACAAAATGGTACTGCAAAGTGCGCGCTCTAGTTTGCCTGAGTCTTGCGGGTCGACAGCTTTCGCTCTATGTTGGCCTGATACATTGGCCTGAACGCATTGATCTTTCGGGGCTACACCGACTCAACTGACGGAGAACGCAAGTGGGCCTACCACAGATCCAGTCTCCGATAACGGCTGCCGACTATCTCGCCTGGGAGCAGGAACAGCCCGAGAAGTCGGAGTATGTCCGTGGCGAGATCTTCGCGATGGTCGGGGCATCGCGGAAGCACGTCAGGATCACGCTGAATCTTGCGGCCGAATTGATGCGCTGTCTGGAAGGCTCGCCCTGCGATGTCTATGCGGCGGACATGAAACTCCGCGTGCTCGAGGACGAGGCCTACTTCTACCCAGATGTCCTCGTCACCTGCGACCCGGCCGACAATCGCGCCGATCATGTCATGACGGCTCCAAGAGTCGTCATCGAAGTCCTGTCGCCCTCGACCTCGGCCTTCGACCCTGGCGACAAGTTCGCGCTCTATCGGCAAATCGCATCTCTCAAGGAATTCGTGCTGATCGACCCCGAGAAGCAGCGTGTCGAATGCTATCGGCGGGGCGAGTGCGGCCTCTGGGAGTTGGAAGACATTGCGCCGGAGGCTCCCTTGCGATTGAAGAGCCTGGACCTGGAGGTCCCTTGGGAACGGATCTTCCGCAATGCCGATTGACCTTTATTTGATTCAGATCAAACACTTGAAGAGAAAGCCCAGTTAGCTTTGATCGGATGCCCTACCCGCCCGCTCAACATCGCATCCTCAGTGATCGCGTCACCACCTTCGGTCAGTACCTGCTGAAGCGCTACGGCCAGCGGGTGCATAAGCTCGCCTTGAATGCGGGCTTCACCTGCCCGAACCGCGACGGCTCCAAGGGACACGGTGGCTGCACCTTTTGCAACAACGTCTCCTTCGGGCCCAACGCCAAGCGCTCGCCGCAGATCGATCCGCAACTGGAGGCCGGCCGTGAGGTGCTGGCAAAACGCACCGGCGCGCGGCGCTTCATGGCCTATTTCCAGACCTACACCAACACCTACGATGAGGTCGAGGTCCTGCGCGAGCGCTACGATAGCGCCCTCACCCATCCGGACGTGGTGGGTCTCTCGGTCGGCACCCGGCCGGACTGCGTCCCCGAGGCGGTGCTGGATCTGCTCGCCGGCTATCGTGCAAAGGGTAAGGAGGTTTGGCTCGAGCTTGGACTGCAGTCGGCGAGCGACGCCACCCTGGAACGGGTCAACAGAGGGCACGGTTTCGCGGAATACCGCGCGGCCGTCAGCGCAGCGCACCGCCGCGGCATCAAGGTCTGCACCCACCTCATCATCGGATTGCCTGGCGAAGGCCACGCCGCCGCGCTGAACACGCTCGAGCGCGTCCTGGAACTTGGCGTCGAGGGACTCAAGCTCCACCCGCTGCACATCGTGCGCCATACTCAGCTCGCCATCCAATGGCGCCGCGGCGACTATGCGCCCATGAGCCTCGAGGATTACATCCAAATCTGCGCCGACTTAGTCGAGCGCACGCCCCCGGCCGTGATCTATCACAGGCTCACGGGCACAGCCTCGAAAGACATCTTGCTCGCGCCCGATTGGTGCAGCCAAAAGTGGGCCGTGCTCAACGGCATCGAGGCCGAACTCTATCGCCGCGACACCCGCCAGGGTGACAAGGCCGACACCGCCTCTCATCACCAACTCGTCAAAACTGCGTAGTCCGCAGGAGATCGAAATACCATGGAGCTCGTCTGTCCCGCCGGCAATCTGCCGATGCTCAAGGCCGCCGTCGACAATGGCGCCAATGCCGTCTACATCGGCTTTCGCGATGACACCAACGCCCGTCACTTCGCCGGCCTGAACTTCAACGACAAGCAGATCGCCCAAGGCGTACAGTACGCCCATGACCGCGGCGTCAAGGTCTTCGTCGCCATCAATACCTATGCCCAGCCGGACGGCTGGGAGCGCTGGACCGCCGCCGTGGACCGCGCCGCCGGATTCGGCGTCGACGCCATCATCCTGGCCGACATGGGCGTGCTCGACTATGCCGCCGAGCGCCACCCCAACGTCAACCTGCATCTCTCGGTGCAGGGTTCCGCGACCAACCCGGCGGCCATCGGCTTCATGCAGCGGCACTTCGGCATCAAGCGCGTCGTGGTGCCGCGCGTGCTCTCGCTCGCCCAGGTCGCCCATCTCATCGAGGAGACCAGGGTCCCGGTCGAGATCTTCGGCTTCGGCAGCCTCTGCGTCATGGTCGAGGGCCGCTGCCTGCTCTCCTCCTACGCCAGCGGCCAGTCGCCCAACACCTTCGGTGCCTGCTCGCCGGCGGCGCACGTCGAATGGCGCGACACGCCCGAGGGTCAGGAGACCCGCCTCGGCGGCGTCCTCATCGAGCGGCGCTCCCACTCCGAGGCGGCCGGCTATCCGACGCTGTGCAAGGGCCGCTACGAGGTCGACGGCGAGCTGCGTCACGCCATCGAGCAGCCGACCAGCCTGAATACGCTGGACGTCCTGCCGCAGATCCTCGCCGCCGGCGTCAGCGCCATCAAGATCGAGGGCCGCCAGCGCAGCACCCGCTACGTCTCCCAGGTCACCAAGGTCTGGCGCGAAGCGCTCGACATGTGCCAGCGCAATCCGCAGGCGTTCCGCCCCAAGGACAGCTGGCACCAAATCCTGGCGCAGGTCTCCGAAGGCGCCCAGACGACCATCGGCCCCTACGAGCGGACCTGGCACTAGAATCCTTGAGGGCGCAAAATGCTTGCAGATGAGTCAAATTTCGATGAAGCGCCCGACCACCCAAAGGCTGTCGGTATCGGTATCGGTATCGGTATCGGTATCGAACCGACGATAGCGATCCCGATTCCGATAGCGATCCCGATGGCATGACTCGCCGGTCTGAGGCGAAGCCTCGCTAGGACAAGCGATCAGCTTCCAGCCACCAGCTTCCAGCGCTGCAATCCTTACCTCGATGAAACCTTGATCGACCCCATGGCACCCTTGACCACAACCTCGCATCGCCCCCGTCTCTCGCTTGGCCCCGTCACCTACCTTTGGCCGCGCGAGCAGGTCCTCGACTTCTACGCCGAGATGCTCGAAACCCCCGTTGACATCCTCTACCTCGGCGAGACCATTTGCTCCAAGCGCCGCCAGTTGCGCCCGGAGGACTATTGGGAGATCGCCGAACGCACGGTTGCCGCGGGCAAAGAGGCCGTCATCTCGACGCTCGCGCTGATCGAGTCGGACGGTGAGCTGAAGACACTCAAACGCATCTGCGCCGACGAGCGGTTCATGATCGAGGCCAACGACCTCGCCGCGCTGGACTTCCTCGAGGGCCGGCCCTTCGTTACCGGTCATTCGATCAACCTGTACAACCATCGCACCCTGGCGTTTCTCGCCAAGCAGGGACTCAAGCGTTGGGTGCTCCCGGTCGAACTCGGCCGTGAGACCGCCACCAAGCTGCTCGCGTCACGTCCTCAGGGTGTCGAGTGCGAGCTGTTCGCCTATGGGCGTCTGCCGCTGGCCTACTCCGCACGCTGCTTTACGGCGTACAACCGCAACCTCGGCAAGGACGACTGCCAGTTCTGCTGCGGCGATTATCCGGACGGCTTGGTCGTCACCACCCAGGACGGCAACGAATTCCTCGACCTCAACGGCATCCAAACGCAGTCCGCCAACACCCACAACCTGCTGCCCGCACTCGCCGAGGTCACCGCCATGGGTGTCGACGTGCTGCGCATCAGCCCGCAGTCCCAGCACACGGCGGACGTCGTCAAGGTGTTCGCGGACTGTCTCAGCGGCGATCTGGAGCCGAGCGTCGGCACCGCCAAGCTGCGCGAGTGGGCACCTTCCGGCCTCTGCGATGGCTATTGGACGGGAGATTCGGGCTACAAGGCGCGGATGTCCGCCTAGGACAGCCAGACCGAGGTCGGCGATATCCCCGAAGTCGCACCCGAGCCCGGCAGCCGCCTGAAGCAGTCGCTCCTCTGGACGACGCTGCTTGCGACCTTCTGTCTCGGTCTCTGGGGCTTGGCAGCCTGGGCCTACCGAGATGCTGTCGCAAACCTGGCCGAGCAGGGCCGCACGGATCTCGACCTCTACGTCGCGCACCTGCAGGGACTGCTCGGCAAGTACGAGCCCCTGCCCGAACTCTTGGCGACCAACCCTCGCCTCATCGACTTCATACGCGCCCCAGGCGGCCGGGAGAGCATCGAGGCGCTCAACCGCTACCTGGAGACCATCAATCGCATCAGCGATGCGGGCGACACCTACCTGATGGACGCCACCGGGCTGACCATCGCGGCGAGCAACTGGAACGCGGAGCGCCCTTTCGTGGGGCGCAACTTCAGCTTCCGCCCCTATTTCCGCGATGCCATGGAAGGCCAGCTCGGGCGCTACTTCGCCCTGGGCACGACGTCCAAACAGCGCGGCTACTACTTCGCCTATCCCGTTAGAGAGGCGGAAGAGATCCTCGGCGCCGTCGTCGTCAAGATCGACATCGCCGCAACCGAACGGCGCTGGACCAAGCCAGACCGCAGCTTTCTGGTCACCGACCCGGATGGCGTCATCTTCATCTCGACCCGGCCCGAGCAGCGCTTTCACACCCTGTTTCCGATCGATGCGGAGACCCGAGCCAGGATCGAGCGCAGCAACCGCTACCCGGAGGCGCAACTGGAGCCCTTGGACATGAGCCTGGGCGCGCAGCTGCCAGCCGGCCAAGTGGTTCGACTGCGGGCCGACAGGGCATGGCCCAGCCATCAAAGTCACCTGCTCCAGACCAGAAGCATGTCCTCGGCCGGCTGGCAGGTACACGCTTTGACAGGAACAGGCGAGGCCCTGCGCGAAAGCCTCCGGCTGACCATGCTCGCCGCGGCCTTGATCATCATGTCGGCCCTCATCGCCGCCCTGCTCTTCCAGCACCAACGCGCGAGGCGCGCGCATACCGCACTCGCGGAGCGGGCCCGGGCATCCCTGGAGCGCATCAACTCAGCGCTGGAGGAGCGCGTCGCGAGCCGCACGGCCGAGCTGACGCGCACCAACCAGCGCCTGCGCGACGAGATCGATGAGCGCCTGCGCGCAGAGCAGGCCCTGCGCGAGGCACAGCAGGCGCTCGTCCAATCGGCCAAGCTGGCGACGCTCGGCCAGATGTCGGCCGGCATCAACCACGAGCTGAATCAGCCACTCGCCGCAATCCGCACCTATGCCGACAACGGCCGGCTCTTGCTGCGCAAGGGGCGTGCACCGGAGGTCGCTGACAACCTCGAGCAGATCCTCGCCCTCACCGACCGCATGGCCAAGATCGGCTCGCAGTTCAAGCTCTTCGCCCGCAAGACCTCTGGCGAGCTGACCGACCTGCCGCTCGCCCCCGTCATCGAAGGCGCCGCGCGCATCGCGGCCCCCCTGCTCGCCAAGAGCGACGGCCAGCTAAAGGTCGAGGTTCCACCCAACCTCACGGTCCGCGCCAATGATGTCCTGCTCCAGCAGGTCCTGGTGAACCTCTTGGGCAACGCCTGCCAGGCCATTGCGGGACGTCCCCAGCGCTGGATCGAGCTGTCAGCCCGCCAGTTGGACGACAGCGTCATGACCTGCGTCGAGGACACGGGTCCCGGCATCCCGAGCGCGGATCTCGACCGCATCTTCGAGCCCTTCTTCACCACCAAGGACGCGGGCGAAGGTCTCGGGCTGGGTCTAGCAATCTCCGCGCGCATCGCAACCGAGATGGGCGGAGCCCTCACTGCCGTCCCCCGCCCAACCGGTGCCTGTTTCGAGCTTCGTTTACCAGCGGCGGAAATCCACCCATGAGCAACAGCCCCCAGGTCATCTTCGTCGACGACGAGCAGCACATCCGCGCGGCCAACCAGCAGACACTGGGTCTAGCAGGTCTGGAAGCGCAGGTCTTCGAGCGCGCCGAACCTGTCCTGCCGTTGCTGACCAAGGAATGGCCCGGCGTGCTGATTACGGATATCCGCTTGCCCGGCATGGATGGCCTCGAACTGTTGAAGCAGGCGCATGCGGTCGACCCTGAACTTCCCGTCATCCTCATTACCGGCCACGGCGACATCAGCACCGCCGTCAACGCCATGCGTGCCGGCGCCTACGACTTCATCGAAAAACCCTACCCGTCAGACCGGCTCATCGACACCGTCCAGCGGGCGCTGGACAAACGGGCCTTGGTGATGGAGAACCGCAACCTCCGCGTCGAACTCATGGCCAACACCGCGCTCGGCCCGCGCATCATCGGTCACAGCCCCGAGATGCGACAGCTGCGCGCGACCATCGCCCAAGTCGCGGACACCGGCGCGGACGTCCTCATCCTGGGCGAGACGGGCACGGGCAAAGAGTTGGTCGCCCGCTCCCTGCACGAGCACAGCCGTCGACGCGACCGCAACTTCGTCGCCGTCAACTGCGGGGCCGTGCCCGAGAGCATGATCGAAAGCGAACTCTTCGGTCACGAAGCCGGTGCCTTCACCGGCGCCAAGGCCCGCCGGATCGGCAAGTTCGAGCACGCCCATGGCGGCACCCTCTTCCTCGACGAGATCGAGAGCATGCCCGCCTCCGCGCAGGTGCAGCTTCTGCGCGTACTCCAGGAGCGCGCTATCGAGCGGCTCGGGTCCAATCAGCTCGTCCCGCTCGACTTCAGGGTCGTCGCCGCAACCAAAGTGGATCTGCGCGAGGCGGCCACCAACGGCAGCTTTCGCGAGGATCTCTACTACCGCCTCCATGTCCTCACCCTGCATATCCCCCCGTTGCGCGATCGACGCGACGACATTCCCCTGCTCTTCCACCACTTTCTCCTCGTCGCGCAGGACCGCTTTCAGCGTGACGCACCCTTCCCCGATCAAGACCAGATCACCCAGCTGCTAAGCCACGACTGGCCCGGCAATGTGCGCGAACTGCGCAATCTCGCCGAGCGCTACGTCTTGCTCGGCGCGCAGTGCGGCTGGTCTCTAGACGGCTTGCACGACGGCAGCCAATCCGGCCAGCCGCGAACCCTGCCCGAACAAGTGGAGTGCTTCGAGAAGAGCCTGATCGTCCAAGCACTCGCCTCCAACAAAGGCAGTATCAAAGACACCATGACCACGCTCGGCGTACCGCGAAAAACCCTCTACGACAAGATGCAGAAGCACGGCCTCGACAAAGACGACTACAAAGGATCGGCGCAGGATTGCTGCGCTTCTTCGTCATTCGAATGAGGGAACGCCCTTTGAATCAGAGCTTTAGCCATCAGCTCAACCAGCTAGGCCGCTCAAGCACCAACAGCGCCGGTTTCCGACCCCGTGAACCCAGCGATCCTCGGCGCCCAGGAGTTGCGTCAAGGAGGCTTCGATCATCGATTGGAGCGGTAGGGTGGACGAGCGAGCGCGAAGTCCACCGAATCCCGCGCCGCTGGCGGACTGCGCTGCGCCCCTGGGCTCGACTCCGATCGGGGCAGACTTGTCCCTACAGAAGACGACAGACCGGACGATGATCGACGCCCATCAAGGGGGTCGCAATGCCGAACAGGAATCGCGTAACACAAGGTGGGTAAGGCGATGCCCTTGACAAGCACATCAACGCTTAGAAAGTGTCCATCAATTGTTTCCCGATGCGAGCGATGCCGCCCGAAATCCCCCCTAGCCCCCCTTTGCGAAAGGGGGGAAGTTGTTGATGGACAGTTCCTTACGCTTGGCAAAATACCTTTCCATCATATCCACGGCAAATTTCCCTGAACGAATCACTAAAGGAACGCCACTTCCTGGCTGCACTGTTGCTCCCGCATAAAAGAGATTCTCTTGCTTCCCATCGGCGTTTGGCTGCCGAAAACCCACAAAAGGATTGTGAACTCCAGAAGCACCAAAGACACTCCCTCCTAGATTCATAAATTTTGAATCGAATTCATCAGGCGCAAGGACACGACGAACCTCAACCATCTCTGGGCTAATGCCTGCTTGCTTCAACAGTCGATCTGCAACAGGCTCCTTTTCTGCTTTCCAATCAATCTCTTGAGTTGAAGGAAGCACAGCCACGACGAAGACGTTTTCTTTACCCTTCGGCGCACACTCAGGATCCGTTTTCGATGCAATACACAAATAGAGAGGGACTTCATCAGGGAGCTTTCCCTCATCGATCAAGGCGTGCGCTTCATTGTACGACTTTGGTATGAGAAAGGTATGATGAGAATATTCAGGTAAAGTTCGGTTCAAACCCACGGCAACGGCGAAGTAGGCATGAGCCGCAGTTTTTTGCTCAGCGCTTCCTCTGAGTGCTTGCGTTGTCGTATAGTCAATGGTGCTAATAATGGCATCGGCAGCATAGGTGCCTTTCCCCGTAACCACGGAAGTCTGTGAGATGGCAGTGACCGTTTCATCATACTTGAATGTCACCCCTAATTTCTTTGCATGCGCTTCATAAGCAGTCGCAATCCTATAGATGCCCCCTCGCGGATAGTAAATCCCTTCAAGCATAATAAAAGGCACGAATATTGAAACTGCCGGAGACTTGTTGACGGGATGCTCTGTATAACTTGGAAATGTAGAAAACAGCCCTTGCAGTAACGGACTCTCGAAATACTTTTGCGCAAACGCACCTGCTGAGGTGTTTGGATTGATCGTAAACGCGATACGCAGCAAGGAGACGCGGAAAAAATCCAGCGGCTTTACAAAGGGTTTTTGAAAAAGCGATTGACGCACTGCCTTGATAACAGGCTGCATCCGCTTTTTTAGTTTTAAGAATCTCTCAAGATCTTGCGGTGCTTCTTGTTGCAAGACCTCCAGGTAATTGTCACCTAGGACAATCGGTTTTTCATCATCATAGACCAAGGTGCAAGTTGGAGAAACCTTCTCGAAAGGAATTGGCGTATCCAGCACCTCGTTGATAATGTCTGTCTCGATCATCATGGAAGGCCCCATATCGAAGGTAAAACCACCCTCTTTATGTTGCCAAAGCTTTCCGCCAGGCGTCTTTTGCCGTTCAATAACGGTCACCTCATGACCCTTTCGTGCAGCACGAATCGCAGCACTTAAACCAGACATGCCCGCACCGAGAATAATGATGTTCATAGAAGATGAATAACCAGTTGACCGAAAGGACGACCAGGGGACGGACGGATTCGACAGCGTCGCCCTCGGGAAGGTCCTTGCGAGGTCGACCGCGCCTGCGGTTTTCGATCCGACGGTTGACGATGGCGCTGACTTGATCCGTGAAGCGCTACCGTCCAGTCCGGCAGACAGGCTTCAATGCCCAGGCCGTCAAGGGGTAGGCTCGGGATACGTGTAAATTTTTATCACTTCGTCCCGAACGATCCGCTCAGGCTCGTGGTGTGAGGAACCCGGCTTGGACGAAGTGTTGGTCGAAAGCGTTCTCGTTGACCAGGGCGAGGATGTAGCCGGTGTCGACGAAGACAGACTCAGGCATCCCTTTCACCGACGACTTAGGCGTCGTGATTGGTCGAGAGATCGGCTGGCCCTTGGATCTTCACCTTTCGCAGCCGGGAAAAGATGGTCTCGTTGGCATCGCTGTTCTGCGGCTCGGCATCGACCAGGACGACGCGCACCTTCTTGCCATCTAGGACGCCGCGATGCTCCGGCGGAATGTCGAGAACACCGTCGTGGGCGACGGCCTGGAATTCGATCGCATTCATCGTTCTGAGTAACCTGTGTTTCAGAGCGTCTCTCGAGGCGCGTGGGCGATCCCTTGGGTCTCTCTAGGCCCTCTAGCGGTGTCCGGCGCCGGTTCGTGCCGGACCCGTTTGACGATGGCTCCGACGCCGCCGCGCCCGGTCTTGCCGCCGAGGCGTCGCTGGATCTCGCCCACACTCAGATTCGTCGTTCTCGCCAATTCCTCAACCTCTGTGACGATCCTCGCTGACGTTCGCGGTCGCCCCAGGTGCTTGCCGCGCGCCTTGGCGGCATGCATCCCGGCCGAAACGCGCTCGCTGATCAAAGAGAACTCCAGCTCCGCCATGGCACCGATGAGCGTGAACATCGCCTTGCCCATGGGCGAGGTAGTGTCGATCTGGTACTGCACGCTCACGAACCGGATACCGAGGTGGTCAAATTCCTCCAATGCGCTGAGCAGATACTTGGTCGAGCGCGCGAAGCGGTCGAATTTCCACACCAGAACGCAATCGAAGGCTCGATTGCGCGCATCCCGCATCAGGGCGTCGAGCCGAGGGCGCCCCTGGCGCCGACCCGATGCCGCCAAATCCAAGTAGTCCCGTACGATCTCTAACTCGGCGCGTTCGGCGTAGGCGCGTAGTCCGTCGAACTGTAGATCCGGTTTCTGATCCGCCGTCGAGTCCCGAAGGTAGAGCGCGGCGCGGTTCTTCTGGCGCATCTCTGTCTGGATCGAACGTCCGAGAGTGTATACCGTTTCTGTCGACCGAATTCGGCCATAGGAGACTTGGCCAATCAAGCACTTCCTGCACGCGTGAGCAACCCCTTTTTCGGACACGTCCGAGCGTCGCTATGGCCGCGATCGAAAGAACCGCCTATCCACGGCTGCGGTCCCCGCTGACCGACAAGGAGCTTTCGGCCGACTACGCCCTCAGTGACGACGAAGTGTCCTTTGTTCGCCGACAGGCCCGTGGCGGTCGTGGGCGGTTGTCGCTCGCGGTTCTACTCAAGACGCGACAACGCTTGGGGTACTTCCTGGCCATCTCGGAGGTCCCGGATCAAATCCGGCTGTACATCGCCAAGACACTCGGCCTGGTAGAACAGACCCGTCTGGTCGATCCGGCCAGTCGGCCGGCAACGGTGCATCGCTATCGAAACGCGATCCGTCAGCGCTTTGGGAGCCGCCCGTTCTCTCATGGCGGCCGCGAGATCGTCATCGTCACGGTCCACCGTGCGGCCCAGACGATGAGTGACCCCGCCGATCTGATCAGTGCCTCGGTGGAAGCCCTAGTGAAGGAGCACGTCGAGCCCCCGGCTTTCAGCACCCTGGATCGTCTGATCGGCACGCTACGCCAAGACATCCATGAGCAGCTCTATGCCGGGATCGATGCCGCCTTGAGCGAGACGCAACGCCATGTCCTCGATGGCCTGCTCGACCATCCGACACCTCGACGCACTCTTCACCAAGCGTGTGGATTGGACGCTCATCGAGACCCACTGGCCGGACATGATGCAGGTGGTCCTGTCGATCCAAGCTGGCTTGGTGCTGCCTTCGATGCTGCTGCGCAAGTTCGGTCGTCACAGCCGCCAGAACCGGCTCTATCGGGCCTTCCGCGAGCTTGGACGCGTGGCACGGACGCTCTTCCTGCTGCGTTTCGTCTCCGATGGGGATCTCCGTCAGAGCATTCGCGCCGAGACCACCAAGATCGAGTCTTACAACGACTTCCTCGACTGGATCGGCTTCGGCGGACCCGTGCTCAAGAGCGGCGATCCCGTTGAGCAGCTCAAGCAGGTCAGGCAGGTCAAGCAGGTCAAGCAGGTCAAGTACATGGACCTGATCGCCAACGCCATCATGCTGCACAACGTCGTCGACTTGACGACCGTGCTGTCGGACATGGTCGAGGCGGGTCTGCCAGTCACGCGGGAGCTGATCGCGTGCCTCAGCCCCTATCTGCGCGAGCATCTCCGTCGCTTCGGACACTACTCTTTGGATATGGAGGACTTGCCTCCGGCGCTGCACCTGTGGACCCTGCCCATCGTCGTCGACGACCCACAGCCATAGTGATAAGAAATTACACGTATCCCGAGCCTACCCCGTCAACCTTCCGCCCCTGCACCAATCCTAGCCGGTCCCTGCGGAAGCGACCGCTTCTGCTTTCGCGAGGGAAGCATCTGCGGAGGGGAGTTCAAGGGTTATCCGGACTTTCGCGACCGGACATCGGCGCGGGATCCTCAACAGGCTGAGAAATCTCGGGGGTTCACAGCCAGGAGCGAGGGTGTGCCGGGGTTTGCGAAGCGCAGAAAGGCGTAGCCGATTCCTGCCCGGCCGACCATCAAACCCGGCCCTGGGTCGCCGTCCGCTTGCCCCTTGTTGTGCAGGCCCTTCCTAACCGATCGACCGGCATCGCGAATGGCGCTAGCGGCGACATGCTGGTTGATCTCACGCGCGTCTTCGAGTGTTCCGGCAAGGCTATGGAGTATGTCCGCATTTCCGAGTAAGCCATGACAGAGACAGAGGCTTCCAGTCTCGGATGCGAGCGACTTCTGAACCGATGCGCGCGTGGTCGTCAGCGCATCGACCGCCTCTGCTTTCGAAGACTGATCACCCAAGAGCGCATAGGCATGCACACGCGACAAGGCGATCCCGGGGGCACCGTGGCACCAAGTGGAACAGTAGTGTCTCGGCGTTCCTGCCGCTTTTCCCGAGCGGGATCGGCCTGCGCCCAAGCGGAAGTCCGGCCAGTTTTTTAGGTCGATGTCGAACCAGCTCCGCTCGTATTCCAGCGCTGCGCGGGCGATGTCCGCGAAGCACCGCTCTCCCGTTCTGACAAAGAGTTCGGCAAGGGCATGGGCTACGCCGGCGGTACCATGGGAATATCCCGTCAGGTTGTTCTGCGCCTGCACGGTCGGCGACTTCCAGGAGCAGGCGTTCTCAGTATACTCTGCAGTCCCGCAGAGCCAGTGCCCAAGCTCCGTGGCAAGATCCAGGGACAGGGCATCCGCGGTCAGCGCATCGATCACAATCAGCGCAAGAATGCCCCCTGCCGCTCCGCCGATGATGTCGAATTCCCCGTTCGCATCGCCCAGGCCTTTCGCCCCACACACCAATCGCCGCGCCTCTGTGATCAATCCCGGCTCGTCGAGTAAGACCCCGATCCGCGCGGCGCACATGGCGACGCCCAGAACACCGGAATAGAGACCGAAATTCTTGGCGTTCGGATCTTCGCGGACGATCCTCAAGGCTCTGCGCATCGCGCCGAGCGACGTCTGGCGCAATACGGGGTCGTCCACTAACTGTGCCGCCTCTGCAAGAAAGATCGCGACACCAGTGTTGCCTCGGTAGAGGGTCGCATTGAGGGTCGTGTAAAGCATGTCCTCGCCCTGTGTCGAGGCCGGCTCGGGGGCGACCCAGGTGCAGTGACCGCGATGCCACAGGGCCTCTCGCGAGAGACCAAGCGCAATCTCCCCCGCAATCTCCAGCGCAGATTCAGCAGTCTGGAAATCCGCCTCTTTCCTCGCCACGGAGCATGGAGGCAAAGCAGACGTGGCAAGCCCGGCCGATGGCAAGGCATATTCGTCGCGCGAGCCGGCATTGATGTAGGGGCGCTCGAGATCGATCCCTCTTTGCTCGAAGTGAGCTTCGATCGCGGACAGACGCTCAGACTTGTCGCGGTGCCTTGCCGCGAGTATGCCCTGCGCGAGGATCAGGGCACGATGCTTCCCAAAGCTGCCTCCCGCCTCAGGGTTCTCCGCCAGTCCCAGCCCGGGGGCCAGGCGCTTGACGAAGGCCGGCACACCTTGCCTGAGCCCCGGCGCCACGGCAGCATAGATCGCCCCGAGTTCGGCTGACGCCCGCCCGAAATCGGCCTTATGCAAGTAGAGCACTGCCCGGTCGCAGCGTTGGGAATCCAAGGCAGGGTGCATGACCTTCAGCTCGAAGGGAAGCCGCAGCCCATTGAGTCTTTCGGTAACGCTGGCCATGAGGTGCGCCGACGTCTCGCCAGCCAGGTTCCAGTAGAGCCGCAGGATCTCCGCCGGGCTGCGACACAAGAACTCCGTATCACTGTGCGCCATGTAGTATCCAGGTGAGATACCCAACTGCTCCTTCGGGAAGAGTAGCTCCACCCCTGGAGATTCCCTGGGCGAGTCACTCGAAACAAGCCTGAATTTCCCCTCGCCTGCGCGCAGCATCAGCCCCTTATAGGAAAGGATGGCATAGCGCTCCGATGAGCCATGGAGTTCATGTCCTTTTCTCCAGCTGCCGCGCCCGCTATTGGCCTCCGATAAGGTGTTTACGAAATCCGCATCTTTGCGGACATCGGGAAGCATCACATGCTCGCCGTCCTGTGCGGGTCTGACGCCGCCCGAGCAGAAAAACGAAAGGTAGAGCCTTTGCTGCAGTTGGCGGAGCAGCAATGCGTGCGCCGATGCCTCGTCGACGAGCTTCGGCAAACCGCGCAGCGAAGACGACGAGCGCGTCCCTAACCAGGAGAATGCCAGGCCGGATTCCAGTCGAACGGCGTCGACCGCCGTGTGAAGGCTCTCGCGATAGACCGACATGGCGCCTAGCCTTCGCCTTTAAGTTCGATGCCCAACAGATCCGGGATCGCGCGCTCCGGACGATCGAGCATGTTGGCGGCGATTTGCACCAGCGCCACGATGTCTGAGGTCAGCTCATTGACCCGTTGCGCCATTTCGTAGGCTGTATGGACCAGATGCAGCGCCGCGATACGCAGCGTTTGTGTAAGCCACAGCCCCTCTTCCCGGGCATCCCAGCTGCGTGTCTCCCGATAACCGCTCCAGAAGGCCTCAGTTGCCGGCATGATGCGCTCGAGTGGAAATCGCGCCATATGGATGAGAAGGTCAGGCTGGTCGTTTCGAACAATGGGTATCGAAGTCGCCCACAGGGAGAGATAGCTGCTGAAGAGTGCGCCAACGTCCCAGCGCGGATCTCCCAGGCTGGCGAACTCCCAATCGACCAGCTTAATGCCCTTAAAAGCCCCTTTTCTGCCATGGCGGTGCATCAGTAGGTTGCGCAGCCTGATATCCCCGTGGATCAGCGTTTCGATGCGCCAATCCTCTGCACATCTGCCCATCGCCTCGGCGAACCGAGGATCCTCCTGAAGGATCTTGATGAGCTTGAGTCCAGCCGCGCTGACATTCACGAAGATGTCGGTCGGCGGATGGGAGAGCTGAAAGACGAATGGCAGAGGCGCATTGAGAAGCCCGGCGGGCCGCTCGATGCTCAGCCAGCATCTGGTTTCCTCGTGCAGCACTCCGAGCGCCCGCCCCGTTTCCCTTGCCACGCTTTTCGGGAAACGTCCGATGCGTGTGTGATATTGCAAGAGGTCTTCCGAGTGGGGGACCGATTCGAGCACAAGGACCTGATTCGATTGATCGTAACCGAAGGAGCGCGGCAGATATCGACGCACGCACGCGTCTGTCAATGTCCCGAAAGCGGCGTAAGTTTTCGCCTCGTTGGCCAGAGAGCCGACGTCTTCGGAGAACCTTCGGCTCTGCTTCACGAAGAACGCCGTCTCCTCGTGACTTCTCAAATGAAGAATGTGATTGCGGCGGCCTGAGTATTCGATTTGAAAGCCATCCCCGAATACCGCCGCGGGATTAAGAAGCCTGCGGTGAGTCAGATAGGGTATGAGCTGGTTTGGGGTCAGCATTTCAGTCACCGCAGTCGCGCGCCTCGTCTTCGGATCAAGCATGGGCCGCTGGGGGCGCCGGAGCCGCCCCCCAGCGGCGAACCTCGGGCAAGCGCTAGGACGTCAGCTTTGCGCAGCCCCACAAGGTGCCTTCGTCAGTGTCGATACAGCTGAGTGTGGTTGTCGACTCTGGCGCCATCGCCCCAGCATCTCGGGAGACGAAGCCTGAAGGGCTGGCATTGGTTGCAGCCAAGGCGTCACCCTTCAGGTAGCTTGCACCGCTCACGCCTAAGCGAGAACGATCTGCCCCACCGACAGTCGTTTGCATCTCCTTCTCATCGAGCTTGGTCTCATGCGCCTGATCTTTGATTTGAATTGCCATTGCGTCCACCTATTCGTAGTGAGTTCTAAGACATCGAATGACAGCACTTGGCTCTCATCGTCGTACCACGATGGTGAGGTATGCGGTTTCTGTGCCAGCCAAGATTCGTCTCCGACAAGAAAAGCGTAATGAGCTAATTTTAAAGCAATAGCGGGTAATTCCAGGGTCAGTCGAGCCAATCTTCCAGCGGGGAACCTGTTGGCCAGGTCAACACTCTCCTGCGGTCAGTGTTGCCAGTCAGGCAACAACTCACCACCCCCCTCCGCTCAAGGCGCAGCAAGACCTCGATCATCAAACCGTCCAGTGGACCAGCAAGAGCGAAGTCCACCGAATCCCGCTTCGCCGTTGGTGGACTGAGAAGCTGTCTGGAAACTCCTAGGGAGGCTTCGCCTCAGACCGACGAGTCATGCCATCGGGATCGCAATCGGGATCGGAATCGCTATCGTCGGTTCGATCCCGATCCCGATCCCGATCCCGATCCCGATCCCGATCCCGACGGCCTTGGATGGTCGGACGCTTCATCGAAATTTGACTCATCTGCGAGCATTTTGCGCCCTCAAGGATCCTAGGGGCCTCTACGATGATTTCCAGACAGCCTCTGAGCTGCCCTCTTCGGCTCCGCTCAACGCGGTCATGTCCAGCCGACAAAAGACGACCGGCCGGCCTGATCGTTAGAAAGTGGCCAGCAACAACTTCCCCCCTTTCGCAAAGGGGGGCCAGGGGGGATTTCGGGCGGGATCGCTCGCATCGGGAAACAATTGATGAGCGCTTTCTTACAATACGAGACCTGAGGCGAACTCCGGAAATGACCTTACCCAAAAGGTGCGGGGCGGTAGGATGGGCAAAGTCCGCACTCGGGGCTTGAGCGTCACCTCGGCGCTGGACGGACGTGCCCATCCTGCAAAGCGCTGAGCTGGGATGATGGGCACGCCCCTCGACCCTCGGCACTCCGAAAGAAGCTCATCGTCAGGGCTTTGCCCATCCTACGGGATCCGGAACTGCGGGTCTGTTGTTTCCCGGAAATCACCTGACCCTAAATCCTACGGACCAAGACGGCGCGCCAGTCCAGGCTTGCCGATGTCAACTCCTACCTTCCCCCCTCAAACTCACTGCCCCCATCGCGTTAGGAGACGATTCCGGCGCCGCATCAACGCCGTCCGCCTGCTCCCGCTCTCCGATCTTCTTCTGATACATGGCCGCGTCGGCGTAGAGCTTCAGGAGTTCGGGGTCCGCGCCGTGATCGGGGTAGATGGCAATGCCGATGCTCGCCGACACCTGGGCCGGGGCGCGTGCCTGGCCCAAGGCAAAGGGGATGGCGACGGCGCGGCGGATCTTCGTGGCAACATGATCCGCGCTCGCTGCATCGGCCAGATCAGAGAGCAGCACGAGGAATTCATCGCCACCGATCCGCGCGACCGTGTCCGATGCGCGCACACACTGTCGGATCCGCTCGGCCGCCTCGACCAGCAGTTGATCGCCCGCGTCATGCCCGAGTGTGTCGTTCACCTGCTTGAAGCGGTCTAGGTCGATGTAGAGGATGCCCATGCGGCCCCCATTGCGCTGCGCGCGCAGCCACTCGCGCTCCATCCGGTCGCTCAGCATCCGGCGGTTCGGCAGACCGGTCAGTGCGTCGAAATTCCCCTTCTCCCATTCATGGAGCCGGTCACTCTGAGCCGCGCCCGACAGCAGTGCCGCTGCGGCCGAAATGGTGAAGATCATCTGAATCTCGATCGCCGTGATGGGTTGACTGCTCCACTGATGATCCGCCGCCAAGTAGACGAGGCTCGACAGGATGGCCGCCATCAGGCCGATCAGGATGCCGCTCGACAGCCCCGTTAGGATGATCGGGACGACCATGAGGAGCGCGAGCATGCGTGTCTCGACGCCCAGCGCGGTCGGCAGCCAGGCGACGAAGACCGCCAGCGCGCAGGAGACCAAGCCATGGAGGCTCCCGACCGCGACCAGCCTCCAATCCGCTTCCAGCGTCACCCGACCGAAGAGCAACAGCACCAGACGGCGCAGCAGCAGGATCAGGGGTACGCCAATCATGATGCCCGCGAAATCCCCACCGAGGAAGGCGAGCAGGCGCTCTCCATCCTCTAACAGGGGTTCCGGCAGCGTATAGGGCACGAGGAGGGTCGAGACGAGGCTGGCCAGGAAGGCGATACCGATGAATCGGGACGTGTTGTTCAGTGTCGGGCGTCGATCCTTGGCCATCCAGGCGGGTCGTAGGGCGAGCCCGGTGAGCCCATAGACAACCAGCTCTCGTAGCACCTCAAGGTAACCCAATCCCGCGAACGGTAGGCCATAGATCACGACCGCCATGCTCGCGATGGCCAGATACATCACCGGCCAATAGCCCGCGCCGAGCATCATGGACACCGCCACCGTCACAGCGGGCGGAAAATAGATGGCGCTGATGTAATGGTTGACCTCGAAGACAGCGGCCAACAGATTCGCCAACCAGTAACCCGCGAAGATCAGCGCGCTCCAGAACAGGATCTGGAGCAGGCAACGCCAGCGAGCTGACTCCGGCCATTGCGTTATCTGGGATCGGCAAATTGATTGCGTCATCCATTGCATGCGATCAGCGATCAGCAAAAAAAGGGGGTGAATCCATTTTCCAATTGGTCTCTTCCAAGAGACCTCGAATATCGAACCGACCCCGCATTCTGACCCGAAATCTGGTTTGTTGCGAATAAATCCGTCCCCTTTGTGCTCGTCCCCTGTGTGCTCAGTTTGCCGCCTGGTTTGTCGGCGGTGCCACAATACCTCTGTCATGCGACGACTCGGCTCCCCGGTCCGGGTGACGGTAACGTCACCCGGCTACCCGACTCCCGGCCTCGCGCTGCCCTGGCCGGCAGCGGATGAAGCTCGACAAGGAATGGGCGGATTACCGTACCGCAGCAGGGCTCGGAATGGGTAGCTTTCCACCCATAGCTCTCACACAGAGTGACTGCAAGCCTGCAAGAAATACTTTTTACTCAATCACATAGCACGCTATTCCACCAATGGCCCATACCTTGCCTACTGTGCTCCGATCCAGCCGGATCGGCGAATCACCACACATTTTCGCGAGGAGACAAGAATGAAACGCACCCTAGCCGCACTCACGCTGGCGGCAACCGCCGCCTCAGTGCTTGCCACCGGCATCGCCAGCGCCGCGGACCCCATCGTCATCAAGTTCTCCCATGTGGTCGCGGAGAACACACCCAAAGGGCTCGCAGCGAACAAGTTCAAGGAGCTGGTCGCGGAGCGCATGGGCGACAAGGTCGTGGTCGAGGTCTATCCGAACTCGCAGTTGTTCGGCGATGACAAGGTCCTCGAGGCGATGCAACTGGGCGACGTTCAGCTCGCTGCCCCCGCGCTCTCGAAGTTCAGCCGTTACACCGACGAACTTGCACTCTACGACCTGCCATTCCTCTTCGAGGACCTGGACGCCGTCGACCGCTTCCAGCAGAGCGACAAGGGTCAGGCCATGATGGAGTCGATGAAAAAGAAGGGACTCATCGGTCTTGGCTATCTTCACAACGGCATGAAGCAGCTCAGCTCCAGCAAACCGCTGCGCGTGCCTGAAGACGCCTCGGGCCTCAAGTTCCGCATCATGTCGTCCGATGTCCTCGAGGCTCAGTTCGAGGCCGTCGGCGCCACCCCGCTCAAGAAACCCTTCTCCGAGGTCTTCACGCTGCTCCAGACCAAGGCGATCGACGGTCAGGAGAATACCTGGTCGAACATCTACTCGAAGAAGTTCTTCGAAGTACAGCCCTATATCACCGAGTCCAATCACGGCCTGCTCGACTATCTGGTCGTGACCTCGGCCGAGTTCTGGAGCGGGTTGCCGGATGACGTGCGCACCGAGCTCAAGGCCGCGCTCGACGAGTCCGTTGCCTACGGCAACGAGATTGCGCGCTCGAAAGCCGATGAGGACCGTCAGCTCATCATCGAATCCAAACGCTCCGAGGTCATCGAGCTGACGCCGGAAGAGCGCGCCCAGTGGGTGCAGATGATGAAGCCGGTGTGGAAAAAGTTCGAGAAGGAGATCGGCGCGGAGCTGATCGACGCGGCCTACGCGGCGAATCAGGACTGATGAGGCGCGCAAGCACCGGCATTGCCGGCGCTTGCGAGCACCTTGGCCGACAAACCCTGCGCCGATATCCTAAGCTCGATAGCCAGATCAGGTGAGGTCGGTGAGAGCGGCGCCCCGAGGTGACGGGTGCGCGATCGCCGCGGGGCGCCGCTCGCACGCCACTTTGCATGACGGATGCGCTGTGCCGACTCAACCGACTGGGCGGTCCGATGATCAACGCCCGCAAGCGGGACGATCATCTCAGGCGATTTCCGGGAAAGGAGATACCCGCAGGATCTGTAAAGGCGAATGAATTCGCCCCTACAACGACAAGGATCATCCGAGGCATCGAGGGCATCGAGGGCATCGAGGTATAAGAATTCCCCGAGAGCACCTCAGGCCTGCCGAGTTCGCGCCCTTTCTTAATAACGCTAACAAACAGGCGGCATTGCCTATGTTTTTCCGTCTCATCGACAAGGCCGAGGAAGCCATCATCTCGCTGCTGCTGGTGGCCATGACCCTCTTGGTATTCTGGGAGGTCATTCTCCGCTTCGTGTTCAATACCGGGCTGAGCTGGGGGCAGGAAGCGACCCTGCATCTTTCCGCATGGTTCGTGCTCTTCGGTGTCTCCTACGGCCTCAAGGTCGGGGCACATATCGGCGTCGATGCCTTCGTCCAACTGCTCTCGCCACTCGGCCAGCGCCTCATCACCATCATTGCCGTGCTCCTGTCGCTCGCTTACTGCGGCCTCTTCATCTACGGCTCCTGGGTCTACCTCAGCAAGATGCACATGATCGGGATCGAGCTGGAAGACATCGAGGTCCAAACCTGGATCGCCCACAGCATTCTCCTGATCGGGCTAGTGATGCTGACGATCCGACTGCTCGTGCTCTTGTGGCAGGTCGCAACGGGTAAGGTCGCGGGCTTCCAGCGCACCGACGAGGCGAAGGAGAGCATGCATCTGGCCGAAGAACTCAAGCGCGAGGTGGCCGGCCAATGACCACCGCAACCCTCTTCCTGCTGCTGTTCGGTTGCATGCTCATTGGTATGCCGATCGCCATCGCGCTCGGCTTCTCCAGCATCGTAACCATTCTCATTTTCTCCAACGACTCGCTGGCCTCCATCGCGCTCAAGCTCTTCGAGGCGCTCTCGGCGCACTACACCCTGCTCGCGATTCCCTTCTTCATTCTCTCGTCCGCCTTCCTGTCCACGGGCGGCGTCGCCAAACGGCTGATTCGCTTTGCGACGGGCGTCGTCGGACACATCCGCGGCGGGCTCGCCATGGCCTCCGTGCTGGCCTGCATGCTCTTCGCCGCCGTGTCGGGCTCATCGCCGGCCACCGTGGCCGCCATCGGGACCATCGTCATCGTCGGCATGGTGAAGTCCGGCTATCCCAAATCCTTCGCCGCCGGTGTCATCACCAACGCAGGGACCCTGGGCATTCTCATCCCGCCGTCCATCGTCATGCTGGTCTACGCGGCTGCGACCGAGGTCTCCGCCGCGCGCATGTTCATGGCCGGCTTCATTCCTGGGATCATGATGGGCCTCTTCCTGATGATCGCGATCTATATCACGGCGCGGATCAAGAACTTGCCGTCACAACCTTGGCCAGGCTTCAGGGAGATCCTGAGCGCTGCTTTCAGCGCATCCGGCGGCATTCTGCTCATCGTCATCGTGCTGGGATCCATCTACGGCGGCATCGCGAGCCCGACGGAGGCCGCCGCGGTCTCGGCCGTCTACGCCTTCCTGGTCGCCGTCATCGGCTATCGCGACATGGGACCGCTGAAGAACACGCCTTGGCGCAAGCAAGGTGAAGGGCTTGGCGGCGTTCTTACTCGGAATCTCTGGCAGGTCCCGCTCGCGATTCCTCGGAGCTTCACGCACCCCGAAGTCCGCAAGGTGGTCCTGGACGGCGCCAAGGTCTCCATCATGCTGCTGTTCATCATCGCCAACGCCATGCTCTTCGCGCATGTGCTGACGACAGAGCGCATCCCGCACCAGATCGCCGAGGCCATCGTCGAGTGGGGCCTGTCGCCCTGGATGTTTCTCATCGTCGTCAACATCCTGCTGCTGATGGCCGGGAACTTCATGGAGCCCTCGGCAATCTTGCTGATCATGGCGCCCATCCTCTTCCCGATCGCGACTCAGCTGGGCATTGATCCAATCCATCTCGGTATCATCATGGTGGTGAATATGGAGATCGGCATGCTGACGCCGCCAGTCGGTCTGAACCTCTTCGTGACCGCCGGCATTACCGGGGAGAGCATGGGCTGGGTGATCAAGTCAGTGCTGCCTTGGATGCTCTTGCTCCTCGGCTTCCTGATGTTGATTACCTACATCCCGCAGATCTCGCTCTTCCTGCCTGAATACATTGACAAACTCCAGGGCTACAACTGACCTATGATGCCGACCTACAGCCACATCCTCTATGCGACGGACCTGGGCCGCTATACGCGCCCGGTCTTTCGCAACGCCGTCGCCCTGGCGCAGTACAGCAAAGCACGTATCACCATGCTGCACGTCGTCGAGCCTCTGGGGAATACCGGCCGGGCAGTGATTGGCGCCTATCTACCGAACATGGACGTTAGGCGAATCGAGCAAGATGCCTTGAAGGACATCCTCGCGACCATGCACAAGCGGCTGAGCAAGTTCTGTGAAGATGAGCTGAATGCCGCGCCCGCGGACATTGAGGCCGACATCGTTGAGGCGTTGGAGGTCGGGAGCGGCCTACCCTCCGAGGAGATCATGAAGACGGCGGAAGCACGCAACGCAGAACTCATTGTGATGGGAACCTGCACCCACTCACTCATGGGGCGGTCTTCCGTCGGCTCAACGGCACGCAAGGTCATACAACACAGTCATATTCCCGTGCTGCTCGTCCCCAATATAGTGCCGCATCATTAGTCTCGGGTGACGCATGGGGCCAGAGAAGTCCTGCGGAGCTAAGGCTCATGCCGTGATTGTGACACCCCGGAGTATGGAACAGCCGTCGTAGCGGCCTTGCAAGGCCGCCGCGGCGGGGCGACGCTCCCACGAAGTCAAGCGGCTGCGCCGCTGTTCAACGGTAACGGTTAAACAAAAGCCGGCTAGGTGGGGAGAGCGAAGGCGACCGGCTGGAACCATAATCGACGCCAAACAGCGCAACGACCCAAAGCCAAACGGCCTTTAAGCGGCCGCCTTGAAAAAGGGCGTGTCCGGTCGAGGGCCTCCTTGCAGGAATCGCCCGCTCAATCCCACTTGAGTGCCCCGCCAGTCTGATATTCGGTGACTCGCGTTTCGAAGAAGTTCTTCTCCTTCTTCAGATCCAGCACCTCTGACATCCAGGGGAAGGGATTGCCAACGCCAGGGTACTGCTCCGGCAAGCCGATCTGGGCGCAGCGCCGGTTGGCGATGAATTGCAGATACTCCTCGAACATTGGCGCATTCAGTCCCAGCACGCCGCGTGGCATGGTGTCGTGTGCATATTGGGACTCCATGGCGACGGCGTCGCGAATCATATCGACCAGTTCCTGCTTGAAGGCGGAGGTCCACAGATGTGGATTCTCGACCTTGATCTGATTGATGACATCGATGCCGAAATTCATGTGCATGGATTCATCGCGCAGGATGTACTGGAACTGCTCAGCGGTGCCTGTCATCTTGTTGCGCCGGCCCATGCTCAGCACTTGGACGAAACCGACGTAGAAGAAGATCCCCTCGAAGATGACATAGAAGGCGACCAGCTCGCGCAGAAGCTTCTGGTCGTTCTCCGGCGTGCCCGTGGCAAAATGCGGGTCGGCCAGGAACTGGGTGTAGGGCAATGCCCACTCGGCCTTGCGCGCGACGGACGGCACCTCGCGGTACATGTTGAAGATCTCACCCTCGTCCAACCCCAGACTCTCGACCACATACTGATAAGCGTGGGTGTGGAGCGCCTCCTCGAAGGCCTGACGCAGCAAATACTGACGGCACTCTGGGTTGGTGATATGACGATAAACGGCGAGGACGAGATTGTTGGCAACCAGTGAGTCCGCCGTCGAAAAGAAGCCGAGATTGCGCTTGATGATGGTGCGCTCGTCCTCAGTGAGACCATTCGGATCCTTCCAGAGCGCGATGTCCGCGTTCATATTGATCTCTTGCGGCATCCAGTGGTTGGCGCAGGCGTCGAGGTATTTCTGCCAAGCCCAGTCGTACTTGAAGGGGACGAGCTGATTGAGGTCGGCGTGGCAGTTGATGATCTTCTTGTCATCGACTCGCACCCGACCTGCACCCATTTCGAGACTTTCCAGGCCGGTTGCTCCGCCCGCGACGGCATCGATGGGCGCCTGAGCGCCAGGCGCAACCGACGCGTTCGGCCTTGGAGACGGCGCAGGCATGCAGGTGTCCTCAAACGCCAGGGAGTCCTGCGCCGTATCCGAAGCAGCGAATGGGTCTGGATCGACCACGGGCGCAGCCCCTGCGGTTGCCATCAGAGAGGCGTTGCCGACAATGCCTTGTCCGGGACGGACGTGCTCCTGGGTCAGGTGTGGCTGCAGCCGGTTAGGCGATAACGCAGCCCTTTCCCCGAACTCGAGTTCCGGCTGCCCGGAAAGATGATCCGGCACTCGCTCGCTCGCTGTCTGGCCCTTTGAGCTTCGGCCCGCGGCCGCGAGAGGGTCGTCCCAGTTCAACATGCTGATGTCCTCGAGTTGGGGTTGCTGCGCTGATCGGTAGTGCGCCGACGGGTCAGAGTGTAGGGCATCATGAAGCCCAGTCCAAGACCCAGAACCACAAGATCTTGTGTTTGCGCGCAACAAAACGCCCTTCATATGGTGCATTCATGCGGGCTTTCTACCAGGCGAAGCTTGCTGTTCGAGCCTACTCGGAGGTGCGCCTCGAGCACTGAAAAGGCAGCAGTGGAGGACTGGGCTAGAGCAAGGATGCTCGGCCGCCGGACGCAGGCGCCAGGGAGCCGACTAGCCGATGCCACCTATAAGGCGGCACCGGTCAGGAGGCGGGAGAAGATCAGGCAACGCTGGCGGATAGGCCGTTGTTCTCGACCCAAAGCCTGCGCTTCGCCATGGCAGTTTGCGCCTGTTTGCCGAGATTGATGTCGTGGACTTTCTGCCCCTTGAACTTGGTGACAGGTCCCGGGCGGCGGCTGATGCGCTGGCGGCTCGGGAGGTAGGAGGCGATGAGGCCGTAAAGCTCCTGCGCGGCGCGCTTGGCGTCATCGACCGGCAGGTGGTCGAAGCAGATCATCGTCGGCTTCACCCGCAGATAGGAATCATCGACGGCGAAGCGCTCGAAGATGGCGCGCGCGTTTCGCTCCAGCGCGGCGAAGTCGGCGCGGAGCGCGGTGTCGCAGGACGGCGGCAGGGTCACGAAGTCCCAAAGCACGTCGGCCCGGGCTTCACCGCTGCGCACGACCACATAAGGCGTTTGAGTCTTACGGCAAGTCTCGAACCAGTCTGTATCCGTAAAGCTTTCTTTGGTATCGACCAAATCGAAAGGAGCATCTGACATGGGCTTAACTCTTTAATAGTGACTTAATTTCAATGAGGTACTGGTTGGTTATCCCGATTGCTGACCTGGCTGGCTATAGGGCAACTCGGCAATAACCTTCGCTTAAATCAGATCCTGAACCGATTCGCGAAACATCTCATGGCTTAAGGATGACCCGAACAAGGCCATCTGTCGATACTGGATGTCCCTTATATACCTCAGAATTTCCCTGATGTTCTGATTTGTCACGAAAATGTTTCTATTAAAAACAATGACCTATAATCTTGACCTCGCGCCGTGTTCGGCGGACTGTTTCACTTGCGCAACAATTAGCGGCGACACAGATCTCGATCGAGATCGTCATAGGATGAATCAATCATTGACAGCTTGATCTCGACCTCATTCTCGGAACAGATGCTTAGGTGATGATCTTGATCCTATTCTCGGGCCGCCGTCTCAAGACTGGACCAGTCGGTTGTGAGAAAACGCTTGAATGCCAAAGCCACCATCCGCCGCGTCGCTGAACGCAGAACTCGTTCGAGACTTAGAAAGCGTCCATCAACAACTTCCCCCCTTTCGCAAAGGGGGGCCAGGGGGGATTTCGGGTGGCATCGGATCGCATCGGGAAACAATTGATGGACACTTTCTTAGAAGCTGTCTGGAAACTCCTAGGGAGGCTTCGCCTCAGACCGACGAGTCATGCCATCGGGATCGCTATCGGGATCGGAATCGCTATCGTCGGTTCGATCCCGATCCCGATCCCGATCCCGACGGCCTTGGATGGTCGGACGCTTCATCGAAATTTGAGTCATCTGCGAGCATTTTGCGCCCTCAAGGATCCTAGGGGCCTCTACCATGATTTCCAGACAGCCTCTTAGGGAATGATGTCAGCTGGACGTCGGCTCGGTCGTGTGCGGTAGTTTGAGGCCCACCTGAGTCACGATGTCGTCTTGGACATCTCTGACGACTAGCTCAATGCTCCCAAGCTGGACGCGGTCGCCGACAACCGGGTGGGCATAGAGGCCCCGTCGGATCAGCGCGTCGAGCGTTAGCTCCGGCTCTAGCTCCGGCAGCTCGATGCCATAGACGGCGCACAGGCCGCCAAGCTTGGCGTCGCCGTTGAGGACAAACTCACCGAAGAAGGCAAGCTCCGACAGGTGCTCCGAAACGGGCTCAGGCACGAAAAGCCTGTCCAGTTCAGGGAGGTGCTTAGGATCGGCGATCAGATAGAGGTAGTCGCCCGGCCTCGGATCGAGGGGGCTGAGACTCTCCATGAGATGCTTGTCACGCACCAGGGCCACCAGCCGCGCGTCACTGGGCAGATGAGGCTCAGTGTGCCGCTCGGTAATGATGGGCGCATTCTCGGCGAGTCGATAGCCAACCAGCTCGAGTTCACGCTGCCCGGGGATGTCCAGCTCGACCCGCTGTACCAGGTGCGTGGTCGGTGGAACCTCCAACTGCAGCACGCGGGCAAGCCAGGTCAGGGTCCAGCCTTGGATCAAGAGAGAGATCAAGACGACGAAGAAGATAATGTTGAAGTAGGTCTGCGCCGCGTCGAAGCCGGCGAGCAGCGGAAAGAGCGCGAGGATGATGGGCACCGCTCCGCGCAGGCCAACCCAGCCGACGAAGAGCTGCTCGCGCCACGGGAAACGGAAGGGCAGCAGGCAAAGCCAGACCGCGGCCGGGCGCGCGACCAGGATGAGGACGGCCGCGATCAAGAGCGCATCGCCGGCCACCGGCAGAAGCTCGGAGGGTGCGACCAGTAGCCCGAGCATGAGGAACATGCCGATCTGAGCCAGACGGGCGATCCCGTCATGAAAACGCTTGATCTCGACCCGCTGCTGCAGCGGCCGATTGCCGATGACGAGGCCGGCCAGATAGATGGCCAAGAAGCCACTGCCGTCCAACACCGCTGTGATGCCGAAGAGGCTGAGTCCACCTGCCATCGCGGCGAGCGGATAGAGGCCGGGCGACATCTCGAGCCGGTTTATCAGCCAGACCAAACCAAAGCCGCCGGCGATGCCAATGAGCGCACCCAGACCCATCTGACGCAGGAAGGCCTGCAGGATGACGAGCCCCGCATTGCCGTCACTGGTGAGCAGCAGCTCGATGAGGACAATGGTCAGAAAGACGGCCATGGGGTCGTTGCTACCGGACTCGATTTCCAGTGTCGCACCGACACGCTGCTTGAGTTCAAGCCCCTGCGAGCGCAGCAGCGAAAAGACGGCAGCAGCGTCCGTCGATCCGACGATGGCGCCGAGCAGCAGCCCTTCCAGCCAACCGAACCCAAGCCACCAGGCCGCGAAGAGGCCGGTAATGCCCGCTGTGATGCCGACGCCAATGGTTGCCAGGCCGAGTGCCGGTCGAAGCCCTACCCTGAAGTCCTTGTAGGGTGTCACCAGGCCACCATCGAACAGGATGAGCGCAAGCGCCAAGCTGCCGAGCAGATGGGCGAGCTGGACATCGTGGAATGCGATTCCGCCGGGGCCGTCGACCCCGAGCAGCATGCCGATGACCAGGAAGACCAGCAGCAAGGGTGCGCCGAGTCGACTCGTCACCACACTCGCGAGGACGCTGACGAAGAGCACGGCGGCGCCGATGAGGATGATCTGGTTGGTTAGCTCCATGCGCGAGCGCGCTCCTTGTCTACAGGGAAGAGGAAAAGGGCTTAAGGCTCCAGGCATCGCCTCCGTTCAAACTGGAAGCCGCAGCTGAGCCACAAAGGAAACGCAGGAAATCTCAATCTCTTGTGGAGTTGGCCACCGTCACCAAGGAGTCGATTCATCCCAACGCGGACCGGCTTCTAGAAAATAAATCAGGTTTAAATATTAAGATTATGTTTTATATATTTATTTATCGCGCTCTCGGCTCCAGTTTCCGAATCTGATTTCAAAATCTTGGCTTCTTTTCGGATCGCAAGGGTTGTGGCCAGCGGCGTCGATCATCCTTTCGGCCAGTCGTCTTCTCTAGGGTGGACAAGCGCAGCGCAGTCCACCAACGCCGGCGCGGGATTCGGGGGACTTCGCGCTCGCGCGTCCGCCCTACCGATCCAACTGACGACCAATGCCTAGCCAGCGGTCGATTCGCGGCCGTCCAGGCATCACCCTAAGCCGTACGCAAGGGCATTTGACTGCCTCGAGAGCGGCTTCGTATCGCGCGAGGGATCGCTTGATTTGTTGCGTATTCGGTACGAAAAAAGGTCGCTTAAACTGGATCTTGGAACAAGATTCTAACCTAAAAGGACCAGCTTAAGCGCAAGGCGCGCGAAGCGCACAAAGGGTCTCGACGCCGGGTCAAGACGCTAGGCGCTCAGCTTCAGGGTGAGGCGCCCAAGAGGGAACAAGCCTCTACTCTTCCTCGTGTGTTTTATGACTTTTAGATCACAATCATTTGATTTTAAATCAAAAGCCCGTCCACCAACCTGGTAACTCTCTGCGAGAGTCACGGGAAAGGCGTCTGGTGAGCGCTCCGGACGCTGCTTTTTCGGTCTTGACCTCAGTCAAGGCCGCGCTGAAGCCGCGTCGCGAAACTGTCGCCAGCGCAGAGATCTGCAGGGACGGCTGAGCGGCTTCCTGCGAGATCCTGCCTCACAGTCCAACCATTCGAACCCTGAGGTCGCCATGTTCTGCAATCAGTGTGAGCAAACCTTCCATCAAACTGCCTGCGTCAACTCTCCCGGCGTTTGCGGGAAGGATGCCGATGTCCAGTCACTCCAAGAGATTCTGCTCTATGGGCTCAAGGGCATGGCGGCCTACGCCCACCATGCGCGGCGTATGGGCAAGCATGATGAAGACGTCTCTGCCTTCATCGAAGAGGCGCTCTTCGCCACCATGACGAACGTGAACTTCGACACCGAGAGCCTCTTGGACTATTGCCTCAAATGCGGGCAGGCGAATCTGCGCGTGATGGAACTGCTCGACGAGGGCCATGTCGAGACCTTCGGCAAGCCCTCCCCCACCAAGGTCATGGAGGGTACCCAGGCCGGGCCTGGCATTTTGGTCACCGGGCATGATCTCGTCGATCTTTGGAACCTGCTCCAGCAGGTGGAAGGGACCGACATCAAGGTCTACACGCACGGCGAGATGCTCCCCGCGCACATGTATCCGAAGCTGCGCGAGCATCCCAACCTGGCGGGTCACTACGGCGGGGCTTGGCAGAATCAGAAGAAGGAGTTCGCCGTCTTTCCTGGTCCCGTCGTCGGCACGACCAACTGCGTGCTCATCCCGCCGGAGAGCTACAAGGGCCGGCTCTTCACGATGCGGGCGACAGCGGTTCCCGGTAGCCAGTGCCTGCTCGACGACGACTTCACGCCAGTGATCGAAGAAGCACGCCGCTGCGCGCCCTGCAAAGACGAGTTCGTGGGCGAGTCAACAATCGGGTTCCACCGCAGCGTCCTCCTGGATCAGGCCCAGACCATCGTGGACGCCGTCAAGGCGGGCAACATCAGTCACTTCTTCGTCATCGGCGGCTGCGACGGCGCGGAAAAGGGTCGCAACTATTTCAGCGACTACGCGCAGAGCACACCGCCTGACTCTTTCATCCTGACCCTTGGATGCGGCAAGTACCGCATCCGCGATTACGACTACGGCGAGCACCTTGGACTGCCGCGCCTCATGGACATGGGGCAATGCAATGACGCCTATGGCGCGATTGCAGTCGCCGTCGCCTTGGCCAAGGCCTTCAACTGTGGTGTGAACGATCTACCACTGACCTTGGTGATCAGCTGGTTCGAGCAGAAGGCCGTCGCCGTGCTGCTGACGCTCCTGAGCCTCGGCGTCAAGGGCATTACGCTTGGCCCGAATCCGCCGGGCTTCGTGACCCCGAACGTCTTCAAGATCCTCCAAGAGAAGTTCGATCTACGCTTGACCAGCAATGATCCGCAGGGCGATCTGCGCGTTGCGATGGGTAATTGATGGACACTTGCTGAATGGTGCGGCAGCCGGCTTCAAGGACGTTGAGTTCACTCCCCTGCCGTATCGAAGAGATCGGGTGTCGCACCATTCGCCGTCGAGCTGGGGCGCTTGAGCCCAAAATGCTGATAGGCCGACTGGGTTGCCATGCGACCTCGCGGTGTTCGCATCAAGTAGCCCTGCTGGATGAGGAAGGGCTCCAGCACATCCTCGATGGTCCCGCGCTCCTCGCCAATGGCTGCCGCCAGGCTCTCTACCCCGACGGGGCCGCCGTCGAACTTCTCGATCACCGCCTCCAGCAAGCGCCGATCCATGTGATCGAAGCCCCGTGCATCGACTTTCAGCATCGACAGGGCCTTGTCGGCGACCTCCACCGTGATGCGGCCGTTGGCCTTGACCTGGGCGTAGTCGCGCACCCGCCGCAACAGCCGGTTTGCGATGCGGGGCGTGCCCCGTGAGCGGCGCGCAATCTCGGCGGCACCGCTCGGCTCGGTCTCGATGGCGAGGATCTGGGCCGAACGCCGCACGATGTGCGTGAGATCCTCTGCCGAGTAATACTCGAGGCGCTGCACGATCCCGAACCGATCGCGCAGCGGAGATGTGAGCAAGCCGGCCCGAGTCGTCGCACCGACCAGCGTGAAGGATGGGATATCCAGCTTGATGGAGCGCGCGGCCGGCCCTTCACCGATCATGATGTCGAGCTGGAAGTCCTCCATCGCCGGATAAAGGACCTCCTCCACCACGGGGCTCAAGCGATGGATCTCGTCGACGAAGAGCACGTCGCCGGCATCCAGATTGGTCAGCAGTGCCGCGAGATCGCCCGGCTTCTCGAGGACTGGACCCGAGGTCTGACGCAGGTTGACCTGCATTTCATGGGCAATGATGTGCGAGAGCGTGGTCTTCCCCAGTCCGGGCGGGCCGAAGATCAGGACATGATCCAGCGCCTCGCCGCGCGCCCGCGCAGCGCCGATGAAGATCTCCATCTGCTCGCGGACCGCGGGCTGCCCCACATAGTCCTCCAGTCGCCGTGGGCGAATCGCGCGATCCAAGGCTTGGTCGTCGGAGGCAACATCTGGGCTAATCAGTCGGTCGGGGCTATTCATCGGGGCCTGGCTCAAAAGGGGCATGTGACGCGCCACATCCTAACCCCAACCGCGTCGACACCGCAGCTTGAAGACTGACGTTGCAACCTAGCACTGGCGAATCCGGCACAACCCAGGTGTGGGTGCCGCCGGGTACCAGAGCTCGACCGGATCAATGCCGATGCGCGCGATCCGGCAGCTGACGGTACTCGGAGCAGCGTCGGGGTGTGGGCACGCCCTTGCCCGGATTGAGCAGGGACTTGGGGTCGAACGCTTCCTTCACGGCATGGAACTGGCGCAGCTCCTCCGGGGAAAACTGGACACACATCTGGTTGATCTTTTCGATACCAACGCCGTGCTCACCCGTGATGGTGCCGCCGACCTCGACGCACAGCTCCAAGATGCGACCACCCAACTCCTCGGTGCGCTCCAGCTCGCCGGGCTTGTTGGCGTCGAAGAGGATGAGTGGGTGCATGTTACCGTCACCGGCGTGAAAGACATTGGCGACGGCTAGGTGGTACTCCTTCGACAACTCCGCCGTGCGCCGCAGGACCTCCGGCAGGGCGCGCCGAGGAATGGTCCCGTCCATGCAGTAGTAGTCCGGAGAGATGCGTCCGACCGCTGGAAAGGCCGACTTGCGGCCCTGCCAGAAGCGGATGCGCTCGGCATCGTTCTGAGACGTCCGAACCTCGGTCGCGCCACTCGCGAGCAGCAGCGCGCGCACTTGCATGATCTGCTCCGAGACCTCTTGATTCGTCCCGTCCAGCTCGCAGAGTAGGATTGCCGCCGCGTCCGTGGGATAACCGGCATGAACGAAGTCCTCAGCCGCCTGAATGGCAGGCCCGTCCATCATCTCGAGTCCTGCCGGGATGATGCCGGCCGCAATGATCTCTCCCACCGCCTGCCCTGCCTTCTCGACGTCGTCATAGGCCGCGAGCAGCGCTTGGGCCCGCTCAGGCACAGGCAACAGCTTGACAGTGACCTCGACCGTCACGCCAAGCATGCCTTCGGAGCCAATGTAGAGCGCGAGCAAGTCGTAGCCGGCGGAATCGAGCGCGTTGGAGCCGAGCTGCACCAGCTCGCCCTGCATGGTGACGAAGGTCACGGAGAGGACGTTGTGAACCGTGAGGCCATACTTGAGGCAATGCACGCCACCCGAGTTCTCGGCCACATTCCCCCCAATGGTGCAGGCGATCTGACTGGAAGGATCGGGCGCATAGTAGAGCCCGTGCACCATTGCCGCCTCCGTGATCGCCAAGTTGCGCACACCAGGCTGCACGCGCGCCGTCCTCGCCACCGGGTCTAGGTCGAGGATCTGATTGAAACGCGCCAGGCTCAACACGATGCCATCGCCCAGAGGCAGTGCACCGCCCGAGAGTCCCGTCCCGGCACCACGCGCTACCACCGGCACCTCTCGTTCGTTGCAGAGCCGAAGAATCCGCTGCACCTCTTCGACTGTGCGCGGCAGCACGACAAGCAGCGGAAGCTGCCGGTAGGCCGAGAGCCCGTCGCACTCATAGGGCTGGACCTCCTCCCGCTGCTGCAGCACAGCGTCCTCGGGCAAAAAGGCGCGCAAGGCCGCGACCAGCTCAGTGCGTCGAGCGGCGAGCCCAGGATCGTCAAAGGCGATCTGAGCGGGTTGAAGGAGGCTCATGCGGTATCCTCAAGTCAGGAAGTTGCTCCAGACCCCTGAGACTATGGCCAGTGCTCCTCGCCGTAAAGGACGAGTCTGCAGGCGCCGACCTCTGTCTGACAGTTGAGCAGACAAGCCCTCAAGGCTATACTCGCCCGCCTACGAAGACGTCGGTCCGCCAAACCGTCTTCGGCCCACATTACGCTGGCGTAGCTCAGTTGGTAGAGCAGCTGATTTGTAATCAGCAGGTCGGGGGTTCGAATCCGTCCGCCAGCTCCATTAAATCAAGAACTTAGGCGCATCTCGCGGGCTTCTCGTTACCCAGCGTGACTATAACGTGACTTCGAAGTCGAGCCTCTGAACAGCTCGACGCACGTTGTCAGGAGCGAGATGCGCGTACTTCTCAGTCATGATCACAGTGCTGTGCCCGAGCAGCTCCTTGACTTCTGGGAGCGGAACCCCGGCGCTGACGAGCCAGGCGGCACAAGTGTGACGAAGATCGTGAATGCGAAAGTCGTCGATGCCCGCCCGTCTGCATGCGGTGTTAAAGCTGCGCTTGACACTCGCAATGCGCTGTCCTTCTTCGTTGCAGAACACCCAAGGGGCGCTTGGGCAATGTTGTTCACGGAAGTCGAGACGCGACTGCAACGCTTTGTAAGCCTCGTTATTCAGCGGGACGCTTCTGCGCTTCCCTGCTTTCGTGTGCATCCCGGCGAGATAGAACAGCCGTTGCTGCATATCGACTCGCGACCACTCCAACCCCAACATCTCGTTGGCCCGGCAGCCCGTGTTCAGTGCTAGCCGGATGAAATCCGGGAGATGTTGTTGCGCTTTCACCTCTTGCCCGGCGGCCGCGATGAGCTGCTGCGCTTCCTCGCGAGTCAGCCACCGAATACGGGCTTCAGGCTCTTTCAGCTTGCGCCCCCGTGTCGGATTCGGCAACGAGTCAAGGTACTCCTTGTTGTAGTAGTTGATCGCGGCTGAGAGCAAGGCGAGTTCCCGGTTGATCGTCGCGTTCGTCTTCCCGTTGTCTTGTCGTCGCTGAATGTGCTGCCGGATCGCTAGAGGCGTCAGCGTGCGCATGTCGGCACCAGCAAGACTGATCGTCAACTGCCGGGCATGGATCTTGTCGTCCCGATGGCTGCGCTTGACCTCGGCTGTTGCCTTCAAGAAGATCAACATCACGTCTTCAAAGAACACGGGTTTGGGGGCATCCCATTGCCTCTCTTGATGCGCGCCCAGTCTCCACTTCGCTAGGAGCGCTTCCCCTTCTTTGCGGTCTTGGGTGCCAGTAGAGCATCTAACTCTCTTGCCGCTTGCGTCCGTGTAGCTTGCCCACCAGTAGGGCGAGTCTTCCCTCTTATAGAGACCGTCTTTGTCTCTGCGTTTGGCCATGTGCTGTCTCCCGTATCGGGGCTACGCACAGCCAGTCCCACGCCATTCCCATCATAGCGGCTTCGAAAAAGCCCATCAATATAGTTAGCCAGATCGCCTTCCCGCACGCGCCTGGCACCTCGAATGTACACCGAGGGAAGCTCGTCGGAATCCACGAGTCGCTGCACGGTGCGCAGGCTGATCTTGAGATGAGCCGCCACATCTTTGAGCGTCAAAAGCGTATAAGGATGGGGAAAAGGAAGAGATGACATGGTGCTAGGCTTGCGTTTGCTCGTGTTTATCAAGTCAACGCAAACACTAGCGAGCTTCTTCGATACTGAGAAATCGTGTGTCTACTATGATTCCCAGTAGTCGACCTGCAGTAGTAAAATCTGACTAAACTAGCGATAAACGCTATTCACTTGAGGCGCTTGCCGAGTCACCTGTCACTCGGATACGAGGTATCCTTGCTGTCATTTCAATTGCTAGTGTTCCGAGCGACTCGTCTTAGTTCACTCAGACATCGAGCCGAGCCAAGTATCATCACTTCGCTACGCCTATCTCTATCGTCGATGGTACTTCGAACATCTTTTCCACTTCTTTCAATTCCGCATAGCTTCAGTAAATTTGCAATCAATTGATACGGCTGCGGAATATCCTTCGGCACAAAAGTCCCAATAAGAATACTAGATGCTGCTTGTAGGCGTCGCTCATGCGCTTGATCTATCTTGCCTCCACCGCTCTCTCCGTAATACTCCAGAAGGTCTAGTTCAGGACGATCACGTGGAGAAATATCACGTTCATCAGGAGGTAGGCGTCTATTATAGAACTCATGCGACTCACCTAAGAACCTAGGGACACTGCATATCCACTTATAATGATCAGTCTCCTCGGCTTCGATATAATTTGTACAAAAAACTTCTTGAAGATTTCCGTCGTTGTCAAATAGGCCAAAGCTGGGGTGTTTTTCCTGTACGTGTTTGTAGAAGTATCCTTCAGGAAGCCCCAGTAAGCCAGCCGCATCGTCTAAGCACTTCTTTGCCTTATCGTATCTAGCTTTGCGGGAGCGAAATTCTGCCTTCTTATCGATTAACGACATCTTTTTCTTCTCATCATACTTGGCGAGTCTCTGTACAGCCATTAGCGCAAACAGTAACGAGACCACGCATTCTTTGCTTGATCCTATATTGCAGCTCGAAACCTCCAGATACTTTTGCGTTAGTCGAAGCAGATCGGTGTTCTCATGTGAAATCGAATAGTCATCACTGTTATCGACATCTAATGTATTAAGCTCGCTGAAAAGCCAATATAGCCTTTCCAATAAGTCTTCGGCAATCAATGCATAATCGTTGTCGGGCAAGATGCCTGTCATGGGGCTCTCCTACTTGGAAACGCTCAAATAACAAGAGTTCTAAGTAACCACCTAAGTATCCACAATGCTTTTCACTTGGATGTCTTCGGCTCTTTGGTAGGTGGTCTTTATAGAGCCTTCGGCTGGCATAGTCAATTCTTATGCAAGGTGTCTTTTTGCTGCCTGCCTACAGGCATTCAAGGTGCTCCTTGACTCGCTGCTCAGCGCGGTCGATGTTCCGGCATAAGCTGAATCGTGGCGAGAAGAGGTCATAACGCAATCGTGAAAAAACTGCGCTTAATCTTCAGTTGACTAAGTTATGAGCGTTCGCGGTTCTGCACTCAATCGCCATTGACTCCTGAAGATCCTGCAAAACTTCACAAGTAGTTAGTACGTAATCGCCAACGAAACAAATAGGCATAGAGATGGTAAGACGAGAAATGAAAAAGAGTAGCCTCGCGAAGAGATCAGAAATCCAGGAGGATAAGCTATTTATAGATGGAGAAGATGCAAGCGAAATGTTGCCCGAGATTGAAAGATGTACGGACCTTGCGAAGAGGACGACAAGGAACAATGCTTTGCTTCGTAAGGCAATCTACTATCTTAGCAAAGCGAAGAAAGATAATATGATTCGCCTAACCGATCGGCAGATCAGTAAGCACATAAGTAAAGCAAGTGGTTGTAACCGTTCCCTGATTAGCCGCTATTTGATGTGCGCTAGATTGGAATTGCTAACAGGGACTCCGCAAGGCCGGATCAAAGAGAGTGTCATAAGAGTCATGCGGAGAGTCTCTGATTCTCTTCATTGGCGGGTCAATATAGAGAGCGCCCTTGCAGTAGCAGGTAGTTATGAGAAGATCACTTCTACTATTGTGTTGGAGGTCGTAAAACAAAATGGGCGTCTAAAAGAGAATTGGCGAGACGGCAATAATCGGTTGAATGACCATAAAATGCAGCAAGAGAAACAGTCTAAAAGGACTGGCGATCGTCATTGGAGTGACACCGTTTCAAATCATTCAGACGCGATCCGGGAACTTGAGCGTGAACTAAAAAAGCACCCCGAGTTCAAGAAGATTCTCGCCAAGATTGACTCAATTGGGTCTGGTACAAAGTGGATTAGGATGTACCTCCAGCAAAGCTACGCTAATCCTGATCTGATTGAGCGAGTCGAAGGTCTCGATCTCTATCAGCGTCAGGGGCTGCTGCGTATTCTGCCGTAGGCGTTTTGCTAATCCCAGGTTTGTCGCCAATGGCGACAAACCTGGTCACTCGTCAAGATTCTGTTGGAGGTAGTAGATATGAGCGGTATCGTGAGGAAAGACCTATACAAGCGCGCCAGGATACTGAGGCAGATTAGGACGCAGGGGCTTGGCAGTGTCTTTGAAGAATTTGAAACATTAGACCAAGCTAAAGCTAGGCGGAAAGCTAACATCGTAGCCTTGAGGGAGAGTCGAAACGAAGACGCCCAGGTACTTGCCACTAGGCTAAGCCGCTGCGGGAGAGGCGGCAGATGCGAAAGCGGGGCTTGTCCAGTCTGCAATCGTCGCTATAGAAAGAACGTGATCTATCAAACAATTCACGCTTTATTGGGTCTGGATAATCTTTTGTTAGTGACCTGGCAGTGCTCGTCAGACGATATTCCAAACGACAAGCTCCCAGAGTTCGATGGCTTAGATTTGCTAAGAATCAAGAATCGGAACTTCCAGAAATTTAAGCGCCTCAATGTGGAATACCCGATTATTGGCAGCTTTGAGATGGCATACCTGCCAGAAAAAGATTCGTGGCGTCCGCACTTTCATGCCGTTACATCCTGCGGCAATCGGGATGTACTGGAGCATTTTAGAGTCTATCTTCAGAAGCAGAAACATCCCCGCAATACAGCACCGTTGCATATAATCCCTATCACAAAAACTCCTGTTGCTGCCATCGGATATCTGTTTAAGTCAGAGTGGAAGCAGAAGCCATCGAGAGTTCTGGGGTTACGCTATACTACACAACGACTGGTTGGCGAGCGACTTGTCAATGCTTTGTTGGCATTAGATCGATTGGGTATGAGAAAGAAGTTGTTCCTGCACAAATGCAAGTCATATCGAAGGGGAAGGCACTTAATTTTTGTTGCATGAATGTCAATACAGTCTATCACTGAATAGAGCTGTAGCGACTCTATAGTATGCCTGTATAGTGCATGTAGTGTTTATAGTGTGATAGTGGGTATACATACACTAGATTTTCTGATGATCTATGTCTGGTATTGCTCGCTTGAGAATGCTGGTATAGACCATTCATTGCGCAACGGGCAGGACGGAGCTAGTGTAGGTGTTATTGACACTCGTCCCTGTCGAAGTCGCCGGGACGAGTGTCCTTGCAGTCTAGCGAATCACCAGTCGCGTGCTCTGCTCCAAATGCGCCCCACGCACCCGCTTCCCGGCTTTCAACGCTGCCCCGATGTCGGCCTTGAGAACAGTCGTCACCGGTTCAGTACGCAGATACGTCTTAGGGATCTTAGCCGGATCGTCGATCACGACCGACGGCGGGTTGTTCTGCAGGCGAACCGCAAGATCCGGCGCCTTGGGCTTGAGACCCGTGCGCTCAAGCTCCCCCTTCAGATAAGCCTTGAGACGCGACGCTTGAGCACGCGCCGCTTTCGCGCGACGCTCCATGCGATCCCGCGCTTCGATAATCGCCTCGGCCTCGGCTTCGAGATTGCGCACGTAGCGCGCGACGTTGAGCGCCTTGTCTTCCCAGGCCCCGGCCAGCCCCTCAAGGGTATCAGCAATCGCTTCCGGGGGCAGATCGTCGATCTCGGCCAGAGCCTCCATCGCTTCGAGATAGTCGTCAGAGAGTTCGTACAGCTTCAGTGTGGCTTTCGCAGACATGATTGACTCCAGGGTATAGGCGCGCTGTCTGAGCGCGTACAGCGCGCCTGAGGGGCGTTAGAGCGGGGTTACGGAGACAGGCCGTAGCAGGGCGTTAGCTTCATGCTCCAGGCGTTGCGCGGTCGCGAGTTCACGCTGATAGGCGCTGTAGTCGTCGGCATAGTTCGCCTGGGTACGGACTGACCGGGCACGCTCGCGTAACGCGGCGGCTTGCTCGACGATCTCCGGGGACAACTCGGATCCCTGACACGCAAGAGCGTGCTCGGATTGCGCCCGGCGCTCTTGACCCCGGCGAATCAGCAGTTCCAGGTTCAAATCTCTCAGCGTCTCGATATCCGTGGTCTCATCGAGCGTCTCCGCTGGAATCTCGATAGCCAGTTGACGACAGAGACGGATGATCGACAGACGCACTGAGCCACCCACGCAGGGGCCAATCGACGCGCGCAAGCCGTCCTCACTCATGGTGAAGTGCAACATCGGGGGAATCTCCTGAGCACGGCTCAGCGTCGAGCCGTGCTGTTTGGTGGGGTGGGCTAGTGGCTGACGATCTCGGAACCGGCGCTCGCGTCGTCCGGCTCCGCATCGTTGAGCGAGGTCTGGGGTTGACGCCGGCTGTTGCCCTTCTTGCTGGGCTGTCCTTCGGCGGCGATGGCCTCGCGCTCCAGAATCGCGAGCTTGCGATCCCCGCAGTGCTCCGTCAGGGCTTCGAGATCCGCCGGCGTCAAGCGCGCGATCTGTGCGCTCTGCTGCCGCCACCACTGATTGAGCTGAGGCACGCTCTTGATCTTGCTGACCGCCGCTTTCAGCGAGCGCAGCGCCTTCTTGCTGTCCGCGACCGGATCAGACCCGGTGTCGAGCCACGCGCGGAGTGCTTCGCCGGTTGCGACGGTCGGCACGAAGTGCTCCCCGTCGAAGAGCTGCGTGCGATCTTTCGTCGCCGTCGCGACGTGACTATCGACCGCGAGATCCATCACCGTCGTGAACTCGTATTCGAGCCCGTCGCGCTGCACCGGGGCGAGTCCGATCTTGACCGGCTTCTTCTTGCCGTTGTCCTCGACCAAGTCATAGGCTGTCTTCGTGCGCATGGTCACGATGACATGCAGATTGCACCCGAGCAGCGTATCAACGAGCTGATTATGCTTCGGCGTTACTTCGCGCCAGGCCATGAACGAATTGCCCGAGCGGCTCGCGGCGGTGGCCTTGTCGTGCAGATCGAGAATGCCCCCGTCACCGCTCCAGGCGTGCGAGAGCGAGTCGATGATCAGCACGTCATAGCCGTCTTGCTCAGCTTGCTGCACCAGCTCGACATAGCGCGCGGGCGTGAACGGCGGCGACAGCGGGGCCACGTCATAGGGCGTGAGATCGGCGTACAGCTCGCCGGAGCCGCGCTCGGTGTCGATCAGCGCGATCTGGCCACCGGGTGCGAGCCCCTGCGCGATCAGCAGCGCGCTAAACGTCTTGCCCGATCCCGAGGGACCGCAGAGCGCCAGGCGCAGTTTCGCTTGGCGGCGTTCAGCTTTTCGGAACATACTGTTTTCTCCTAAGTGTTGTGCTCACTGCGTTTAGGAACCGAGTGCCTGGGGAGTACCAGTCCCCAAGCACTCACTCATCAGAAGGGTGACTCGCCGTCGACGACCATCAGTGCCCCGAGACGCCGGGGATCGACACCCCAGTACGGCGGCTGATCACCGATCGGCAGCGCGACTTCCGGGCTCGTCAGATACAGCACGACGCGCCCGATCAATGCATCGTCGCGGTCGAAGAACTGCAACTCTTGCCACCAGCACATCCGCTGACTGCCGTCGCTCAGCGGCGCCCCGTTGGCGGTCACTTCAATGCGCTCGACTTGATGCAGACTGACTTGCATCGACATGGCTCAATCCTCTCCGGGTAACAGAATCGTGATCACCGGCTCGGCGTCGTCGCCGGGGCCGATGTGCAGCGTGAGCTGCGTCAACTGCGGCGTCGTGCCATCACGCGGAACGCGCAGCACCTTGAAGGGCACGACTTGCAGATTGCCGTGGCGACCGGCTTCGAGACGCGCCATCGTCAGCACGTCCCAGAGTCGCCCCTGCTCGTCTTGACCAGCGTCTTCGCGGGGCCAGGCAACACAGTCACTCCAGACCGCCGCGGTAACAGCGACCGGAACCTTGAAGCCCGCTTCACGGGCCATGACCGAGACATCCATCAGCACGCCGTCAGCGAGCGCCTGAGCGCGCGTGTAGACGTGAATGACATCCGCCTCGGTAAACAACGGCGATAACGACATAGAACCTCCTGGGTTGATGAAGCACCGCTTGCACGGCGCAGGGAAACGCTCCGATCCCGGCTGGGGGATCGCCGCGCGAAAGAGAGAACGAGAAAGCAGACGAAGGGCGCAGGCCGGCGAAATGGCCTGACGCGGGGCGTTACTTGAAGACCGACAGCATGTCATGCGCGTCCTCGAGGATGCGTTGCGCATCGACGAGGCGTCGCAGCTCCTTGCGCAGCCGGGATTCGATCTGGATGAACGGCTCGTTATGCCCGCGCACGATACAGTGTGCGCATTCATGCACCACGAGATCGACCAGATCCCCGATCAGCCAATCCCTGCTGAAGTGCAGCGGGTTGAACAGGAGCTGAATCGCCTCGTCCTCGATCAAGAACAGCCCCTCGACCCGCTCATCGAAGGTGATCCCGGTCGAGACCGGGATGATCTGACCCGCATCCCCCTTGATCATGAGACCGTCTGCGTCGTTGAAGTCACTCCCGCGGCACTCGACCATCGTGTCCGTGACGAAGAGCCAGTGCACCGCATAGAACCAGCACCAGGCGAGCAGCTTCGTGTTAGCGCGTGCGAGCAAGCGTGCGATGCGCGGCAGCGTCATGATCTCGGGGCTGCGCACCGGGCGCTTCATCCGTAAGACCTTCTTGGTGAAGTGCAGATAGAAGTTGTCCGGGTAGTAGACCGCCAACCGCACCGCTTGAATCCGGTTGATCGTCTGAATGAAGGTGCGATCCATTGCCAGTTTCACCGGCACCGTAAACGGCAACACATCAGTGTGCGGGGGATCGTCACCCATCTTCTGAGCGGCGAGCGGGTTATAGATCATGGTGATGACATGTGCGGGGTAGGCTGGCTTGAGTGTTGTCTTGGGCGTCGGCTTCTTCGAGACGCCACTCGAGGTCAATGTCTTATCCGTCTTCATCCTGTACCTGATTGAGCGAGTGTTGACGTGAAGGCGCTAGGCTCAGTCTTCCTCCTGTTTCGCTCGTCGAGTTTCAAGCAAACAGACATGCTCGCTTGCGCTTGCCCGAAAAGCAGGCGCACGCATCCCTGAGGCGATGACCTCATCGAGTAAATCTGTCTAAGAGGGGAATAGAGCGAGCTGAACAGATGAGCGTCGCTGAACTTGGACTATGAGCAAAACCGGAATCAGTCATGCGCCAGCGCGACTGAGTACAGTCTATCACAATTCAGCGAATCGTTGAATGGCGCTAGCTATTCGTTCTAACAATGAAGAAGTCTCAAACACTCGACATCGACAGAGGCTAGATAAGTGAAAATCAATCGCCTTCTATCATTTGCCTAAGCGTCAGTGCGCTATTGCGATGAACTCGACCATTGATATTCTTCGCTCGCGGCTGGATCTATTTGACTTCTGTGCTTAAGCAAATAGGATTATTGCGGGTCTTATTGTCAGATGATCAATACGTCGCATCAGTAATCCACGATAGCCTGGAGTTGCGTGTCAACGTTGCGCGATCCCTTCGAGGGGAACGCCGCGCACAACGAGGCGAACGAAGGGGCTTGGGTGGTATTCTTGGTGTCCTCCAGCGCATCGCCTGCAGCGTCTCTGCAAGCGGTCTCGCTGCGCGACGTGCCGGTACGCGACCGGACGAACGGGGGGAGATCGAGCTAGCTCAGAAATTGACAGGAGTTGTCGCCATCATCACCGCATTTCACGCGAAATATTACGCGCACGAGCTGACCCGCCTCGCGTGCGGCGATGATGTCGATCGCCTGTCCACCTCGCTGTTCGACGCGAGCGTCGATCTCAACCCGCATCAGATCGAAGCGGCGCTCTTCGCCCTGCGCTCGCCGCTCTCCAAGGGGGTCGTGCTCGCTGACGAAGTCGGCCTGGGCAAGACGATCGAAGCCGGCTTGGTGCTGTGTCAGTTCTGGTCTGAGCGCAAGCGTCGGCTGATCGTCGTCTGTCCGGCGGCGCTGCGTCGTCAGTGGGCCGCCGAGCTTGCAGAGAAATTCAATCTCCCCGTTCAAATTCTCGACGCTCAGACCGTCCGCCAGCTACGTAAGACCGGGACGTTGAACCCCTTCGATCAGCGTGCCGTGCTAATCCTCTCCTATCACTACGCGAGTCGTCTCGAAGACGCGCTGCGCGCCGTGCCCTGGGATCTGGTCGTCATGGACGAAGCGCACAAGCTGCGCAACTCGCATCAGCGCAGCCATCGCATGGGGCAGACCCTGCGCCGGACCTTCGATGGTCGGCGCAAGCTGCTACTGACGGCGACTCCGTTGCAGAACAGTCTGATGGAGCTGTACGGCCTGGCGAGTCTGATTGATGAGCACCTGTTCGGCGACGACAAGGCGTTCCGCAAACAGTACCTCAATAGCGGTGCCGATCATGGCGAGCTACGCCAACGCCTGACACCTTTCATCAAGCGCAACTTGCGCAAGCAGGTTCTGGAGTACATCCGCTATACCGAGCGCCGCGCGATCACTCAGCCGTTCACCCCGAGCGATGACGAGCAGCGACTCTACGACGCGCTCTCGGCGTTTCTGCTGCGTGAAGAGGCGTTCTCGCTGCCGAAGCGTCAGCGCCATCTGACGACGCTCATCCTGCGCAAGCTTCTTGCTTCCAGCTCGCCAGCGGTTGCGGGTACGTTAGAGCGCATTCACGCGCGGTTGCTGGCGCTCCGCGACGGCCAGTTGCCCGAGAGCACGCTCATCGACGAGCTGATCGACGAGGACGATCTCGACGACGATTACCAGGAGGCACTCGAGGACGCCGAAGACGACGCTCAAGACACGCCAGAAGCGACTGAACAAGCTCGACTCGATGACGAGATCAGCGAGCTAGCGCAGTACATCGACTGGGCGCGTGCGATCCAGACCGATGGCAAGACGGCACAGCTCTTGACGGCGCTAGAGCTGGGGTTTCAGGCCATGGCTCAGACCGGCGCCGCGCGCAAAGCGATCATCTTCACCGAGTCACGCCGCACGCAGAGCTATCTGCGTGACTTCCTGACCGCGAACGGGTTTGCCGGAAAGCTCGTGGCCTTCAACGGCGACAACAAAGACACGGAAGCCACCGCGATCTATCAGCAATGGCTCGCTGACAACCAGGGTAACGACAAAGTGACGGGCTCGCGCCCCGTCGATCAGCGCACGGCACTGATCGAGCACTTTCGCGATGCCGCTGAGATCATGATCGCCACCGAGGCCGCGGCCGAGGGTGTCAATCTGCAATTCTGCTCCCTGGTCATCAACTACGACCTCCCCTGGAACCCGCAGCGCATCGAGCAGCGCATCGGCCGCTGTCACCGCTATGGTCAGAAACACGATGTGGTCGTCGTCAACTTCGTCAACACGCGCAATCAGGCCGATCAGCGCGTGCTGGAGCTGCTGACCGACAAGTTCAAGCTGTTCGATGGTGTCTTCGGTGCGTCTGACGAAGTGCTAGGACGCATCGAGAGCGGCATCGACTTCGAGAGTCGCATTCTCTCGATCTATCAATCCTGTCGCACCGAGACCGAGATCGAGCAAGCGTTCGCCGCCTTGCAGCAAGAGATGGAGACCGATATCGCCGCGCGCATGGACGAGACGCGACAACTGCTCATCGAGCACTTCGACGAAGACATCCACGATCTGCTGCGCCTTCAGCTCGATCGTGCGCGGGAACGTCTCGACGCGGTCGGCCGGCTCTTCTGGGCACTGACACGCTATGCCCTGGCCGAGCGCGCGACCTTCGAAGAGACGGCTCCCCGCTTCACGCTGCGCGAGCCACCGGACCCCGCGATTCCCCAGGGGCGCTATCGGCTCATTCGCGATCCCGCGAACGTCACCGACGATGGCAGCGAGCACCTGTATCGACTCACGCATCCCTTGGGTGAGCATGTGCTATCGGCCGGTCAGTCGGCGATCACCCCGCTCGCTGAGGTGCGCTTCGACATCAGTCGTCATCCCACCAAGCTCTCGGTGATCGAGGCGTTGAAGGGCGAGCGCGGCTGGCTCGCGCTCGATCTGCTTGCCATCGAGACGCTGCAACGCGAAGAGCATCTCGTCTTCACTGCCGCCACCGATGCCGGCGAATCGCTCGACCGGGAGACGTGCGAAAAGCTCTTTCACTGCGAAGCCGCCGATCACCCGACCCCGCTCGTCGGCATGACGACCCCGAGAGCACTCGAAGACAACGCGCGTCGTCAGGCCGAGGCCACGATCAGCCGCATCATCGACGCGAACAACCGTTTCTTCCAGGAGGAGCGCGACAAGCTGGAGAAATGGGCCGAGGACAAGATTTTTGCTGCCGAGCAAGCCCTGCAAGACACCAAATCCAAGCTGCGCGCCCTCAAGCGCGAGTCACGCCAGGCGGTCTCCACCGAGGAGCAGCATGCGCTCCAGGTTCGCATTCGCGAGACCGAGCGCGAGCAGCGTCGTCAACGTCAAGCGATCTTCGATGTCGAAGACGAGATCAACGATCAGCGCGACACGCTCATCGACGCCCTGGAGCAGCGACTCCAGCAGCGCACCGAGATTCAACGCCTGTTCACCATCCGCTGGAACGTGGTCTAAGCAGGATCACGCGACCGCACAAGGAAGCCCCATGAGCGAAGCCTACAAGAAACTGATCAAGACCCTGCGCACCCTGTTCGAGATGGACAAGGCCGATCTCGACTTCGGGATCTATCGCATCCTCAATCAGAAGCGCGACGAGATCGAACGGTTTCTTGAAAACGATTTGTTGCCGCAAGTGAAGGCGGCGTTCGCCGACTATGCGACTTCGGGCACGTCCGAGCTGCAAACGAAACTCGACGACGCGATCGAGCAGGCGACGCAGTTCGGGGCACCCAACCCCGAGCAAACCCCGGCCGTGCTCGCGATCAAAGCGCAGCTCGCGAACGCCATCGACTTGACGGCGGTCGAGAACGAGATCTACTCGCACCTCTATACCTTCTTCAGTCGTTACTACGACCAGGGCGACTTCATCTCGCAGCGCCGCTATAAGTCAGACACTTACGCGATTCCCTACGAGGGCGAAGAGGTCAAGCTCTACTGGGCGAATCACGATCAGTATTACGTCAAATCATCCGAGCATCTGCGCGACTACGCCTTCACCGCGCACGGCAAGGACGGCAAGACCGTTCGCATCAAGCTGATCGAGGCCGACACCGAGAAAGACAACGTCAAAGCCAAGAAAGACGAAGAGCGCCGCTTCGTACTCGATGCCGAGCAGCCGCTCGCGCTCGACAGCGACGAGCTGCAAGTGCGCTTTCACTACATCCCCGTCGGCAAGAAGAAACAAGATGCGCTCAACGCCGAGGCCGTGAAGACGATCTTCGCGCAGAAGGGCTTCGACGCCTGGCTCGACTTACTGCGCACCCCGGCCCCGACCGAAGCCAACCCCAAGCGCACGCTGCTCGAAAAGCATCTGAGCGACTACACCGCGCGCAACACCTTCGACTACTTCATTCACAAGGATCTCGGCGGCTTCCTGCGTCGCGAGCTGGATTTCTACGTCAAGAACGAAGTCATGTATCTCGACGACATCGACGACGCGAGTTTCGATGTCACGCAAGCGCATCTGCGCAAGATCAAGGTGCTGCGCGCCATCGCGCACAAGCTGATTCGCATGCTGGCGCAGATGGAGGACTTTCAGAAGACGCTGTGGCTGAAGAAGAAGTTCGTCGTCGAAACCAATTATTTGGTCACGATGGATCTCGTTCCAAACCAGTTCTGGTCGGAAATCCTTGAGAACAAAAAGCAGCTAGCAGAATGGAAGCATCTCTTCGGTATTAGCGATCTCTCAACACAATCACCTTCAGAAGCGCAAGCGTTTCTGGAGGCTCATCCAACTATCGCAATAGATACAAGTCATTTTAGTAGCTTCTTTCGTGATCAGCTAATATCGGCTATCGAAGATTTTGAATCTAGCCTGACGGGGATTCTTCTTCGATCTGATAATTTCCATGCGCTTGGTCTGCTCGTTGACTATCTGCAAAAGCAAGTCAAGTGCATTTACATTGATCCACCGTATAATACCAGCGCGAGTGCCATCTTATACAAAAACGATTACAAGCACTCATCGTGGTGCACGATGATGCGAGATCGTTTGTCAATTGCTAAGCATACGCTCAAGCTCGATGGTGCGATTTTTGTCAGTATTGACAAGACGGAAAGAACTGTCTTGGAGCACTCGCTTGATGCTGTCTTTGGAGAAGACAACCACATCGAAGAACTCATTTGGACGCAGGCTACCGCAAACGGGCAATTGCCGAACTATTCGACTAATCACGAGTATGTAGAGGTCTATGCGCGCAGCAGAACTCATGTCGAGCGTGATGCTGAAATGTTTCGCGAGCCAAAACCTGGCTATGCAGAGATGATGGATCTCATCATGCGCATCGGAAAAGATTACCCACCTGTCGACAAGATTCAGGTTGAGATTAAGAATCTCTTTAACGAGCACATAATAGAATACAAGAACGAGCTGGAGCTTGAAGGGAAGAATTTTGATGACGAAGCAAAGAGACAAGATCCCTGGAGAGGGATCTATCCATATAACAAAGCAGAATACAGGGATTCAAATGGCGCATTTGTTGATGAATCGATCGCGAGAGAAGCTAACGCGGAGATTTGGGTATGGAGTGAGATCAGTGCTGCCGCACCAGCTTCCAAGCAGTCACCGACAACCAAAGATCCAAATCATTTCAACTTCCGTTATTACAAACCGCCACATCCTGTTACAGGGAAAGTATGCTCATGCCCGAGAAGTGGATGGAAATTTCCTTACAAGCCAGATCCAAGCAAGCCATCTCGAAAAAGTTTTACAGGGCTCGCCCGGGATGACCGCATAGCATGGGGAAACGATGAATCTAAGCTGCCAAGAACAAAAGGATTTCTGCACGAAGTAGAAACGAATATTGGAACAAGCGTTTTCTACGAGTACAACGACGGCGAAAGTGAAATCACGGAAATGTTCGCCGAGTCTGGCTTGTTCTTATCTCCGAAAAGCTCAAGGTTCGTCAAAAAGTTTGTTGCGCAAGCCGCGAAGAAGGACGATTGGGTCATGGATTTCTTCGGTGGCTCAGGTAGTAGCGGGCATGCTGTCTTGCAGCAGAATCGTGAGGATTCCGGGAATCGGAAGATGGTGCTCGTGGAAATGGGCCATCATTTCGACGATCTGCTTGTTCCACGAATGAAGAAAGCAATCTATTCGTCGACTTGGAAGCAAGGCAAACCGAACGGTTCTGGGGCAAGGAGGCAGCTAATGAAGTATCAGCGTCTCGAATCCTACGAAGACACCCTCAACAACCTGCTGATTCGCTCCCGCAGCAAGGCGCAAGCTGACTTGCTCGACGACAACCCGGCGCTACGCGAGGACTACTTGCTCGGCTACTGGCTCGATGTCGAGACAGCAGAGAGCCCGTCGCTGCTGAACGTCGATCAGTTCGAAAATCCCTTCGACTACAAGCTGAACATCGCCACTGGCAGTGTCGGGGCCTTCAAGTCGACGCGCGTCGATCTCGTCGAGACCTTCAACTATCTGCTCGGCCTGCGCGTCAAGCACATCGACACCATTCGAGGCTTCAAGATCGTCACCGGGACGAATCCCCAGGATGAAAGCGTGCTGGTGATCTGGCGCACGCTGGCAGAGCACGACAACACGACGCTGGAAGCCTTCATGGAGAAGAGCAAGTACCACCCCCGCGACACCGAGTTCGATCACGTCTACGTCAATGGCGATCACACCCTCGAAGACCCGCACTCGAAGGTCAAGATGACCGAGATCGAGTTCAAGCGTCTGATGTTCGACGTGCGCGACCTTTGATCCGCGTCAAGAAGCTGGAGCACGATGCGTGAAGCCCAAAGTGTACGTCGAAACATCCATCATCAGTTACTTGACCGCCAGGCCGAGCAATGATCTCCGCGCGGCGGCCAACCAAAACACCACCATCGAATGGTGGGAAACACGGCGCACTCGCTTCGATGTCTTCGTTTCTGAGTTCGTGATTGTTGAGGCTGGACTCGGACACCCGGACGCCGCCGCGCGTCGTTTGGCGGCGATTGCCGATGTCCCGGAGCTGGAAGTAACCGAGGACGCACGAGCATTGGGCAAGCGTTTGATCAGTGAGGGACCGCTTCCGACCAAGGCCGAGGTCGATGCCTATCACATCGCGGTGGCGGCCACCAATGGCATGGATTATCTGCTGACCTGGAACTGTACCCACATCGCCAACGCCGCGATCCGTTCAAAGATCGAAGACACCTGCCGACGCTCAAGGATCGAGCCGCCGATCATCTGTACCCCTTTGGAATTGATGGAGGAGTGAGACCATGTGGCAAGATCCGATCGTGACTGAAACCCGCCAACTGCGTGAGCAGTATGCAGGGACGCTCGCGCATGACATCGACGCCATATTCGAGGATATCCGTTCGCGTCAAGGTCAAGCCGGCAAGCGCCTGGTCTCGTTTCCGGCGCGTCCCGTGCGTGCGTTGCAGCAAGCCGACAAGACAGGAAGCGCAGGCCAGTGACTCGAACTGATGGGAGTCGAAGATCATGATTGATTCCACACTGAAAGAGCTTTGGGAAACGAAGGATCAGATCGCCAGGGAGCATGATTACGATCCGGATCGTCTGGTGGAGTCCTTGCGCCGACAGCAGGGCCGCCGCGTCGTCGCGTCAACAGCAAAACCGAGCATCGGACGTCCGACGCACAGCGCAGACGCGCAATCAGACAACCGCCCCACGGCGAACGGGCAATGACACGATAGGATTCCCATGGCGCATTTCACGGAGAAGCTCGTTCTCGGGCGCTGGATGCTAGAGCAATTCGGCGTCGAGACCCTGGAGACGTTCAAGGGGTTGTTGTCGGACGCTAATCTGGTGGGCTTCGACGAAGAGAACACGTCGTACTTTCATCACGAGCTGATCAACAAGCCGTTTCGCGAGCGCTCGGTGAGCGACGACAGGCTACGGCTCTACGACGAGAACATCGTTCGTCACTGGCGACGCATCACCGAGCGTCGCAATCAGTCGGGAAGTACGCTCTATCCGCTCTATTTCCAGTATCTGACCCTGCTGTTCACCGAGCATTATCTTGATCGCTATTTCAGCGATCGAGCAGCGTTATGCGCCGATCTCAACGCCTTTCTAGAGACGTTCAACGCGAATCTGCCAGTGCGCGAGCGCATCGAGCCCTTTCGCGAGCAGGATCTCAACAAGCTAGCGATCTGGATCGCGACCAGTGGCGGCAAGACGCTGATCATGCAAGTCAACATCTTGCAGTTTCAGCACTACCTTGCGCGCGTCAATCGCGCCCGGGAGTTCAACAAGACGATCCTGCTTACCCCGAACGAAGGCTTGTCGCTTCAGCATAAAGCCGAGCTGGATCTCGCGGGCATCCACGGCGATCTGTTCACGAAAGACGGCGGCAGTTTGTTGACGCAGGGCGCGGTTGAGATCATCGACATTCACAAGCTCAAGGAGAAGTCGGGCGAGGTCACGGTGGCGGTCGATGCGTTCGAGTCGAACAACCTGGTGCTCGTCGACGAAGGCCACCGGGGCGCCGGCGGCGAAGACTGGCTGGCGAAGCGCAATCAGCTCTGCGAGAACGGCTTCTCGTTCGAGTATTCAGCGACGTTCGGGCAAGCGATCAAAGCCGCGTCGGGAAGCGATCTCGCGCCCACAAAGGCCGGGAAAGAGCCCTCGAAGCGTTATCGCCTGGTGCAGCAGTACGCACGCTGCATCCTGTTCGATTACTCCTACAAGTTCTTCCACGCCGACGGCTACGGCAAGGATCATCTGATCCTGAATCTGAGCGAGGAGCGGCTACAAGCCCAGCGTCAGTTGTATCTGAGCGCGTGCTTGCTGGCGTTCTATCAGCAGAAACGCCTGTTCGCCGACGAGCCCCAGACGCTGAAACCCTATCTGCTCGCTGATCCGCTGTGGATCTTCGTCGGCGGCAAGGTGACGGCGCAGAACGAAGCCAATGCCGACACCGTCAGCGACATTCACGCGATCCTGCAATTCATCGGGCGCTTCGTCGCGAACCGTCAGGGCGAGTCCGTGCAAGCCCTGGAGTTGCTGCTGACGCAGCAAGACGATCTGCGCGATCAGCGCAACAATCTGATCTTCGGCAAGGCGTTTCCCTACGTGCAAACCCGCTGGCAGACAACTGAAGCGGCAGAGCTGTTTCACGACTTGATGCGTGTCGTTTTTCGCGCAACTGGGGCGGGGCTGCTGCATGTCGTGCATCTCAAGGGCAGCGGCGGCGAGATCGGCTTGCGCGTCGGCGAGAACGACTTCTTCGGGGTGATCAACGTCGGTGACGCGGCGAAGCTCGTCAAGCAGATCGACACCGATCATGACCACAATCTCACCGTGACAGAGCAGAACTACGCGGCGTCGCTGTTCGAGCGCATCAACAAGCCGGACTCGACGATCAATCTACTCGTCGGCGCGAAGAAGTTCACCGAGGGCTGGAGTTCATGGCGCGTCAGCACCATGGGGCTGATGAACGTCGGACGCTCCGAGGGCTCCGAGATCATTCAGTTGTTCGGGCGCGGAGTGCGTCTCAAGGGCTACGACTTCAGTCTCAAGCGCAGTCGTCATCTGCATGCGCTCAAGCACCCCAAGCATATCGAGCTGCTGGAGACGCTGAACGTCTTCGGCATTCGCTCGGACTATATGAAGGAATTCGAGGAGTATCTCGAAGAGGAGGGGGTGGGCGATCCGACGAGCGAGCAGATCGTGCTGCCGGTGCTGAAACGGCTGACGCGCAACGATCTGCGACTCATCCGGCCCAACAAAGAGATTCCGTCGTTCCGCAAAGCGCAGCGACCGACGCTAGAGACCCCTCCAGCGACGATGGGGCGCGTGACGCTGAATTGGTATCCCAAGATCCAGGCGCGACGCTCGGCCGGCGCTGCGGCCGGCGTGGCGAACGTGGAGCTGCACGAGGGTAGCCTGGAGAGCCGACATCTCGCGTTTCTCGATGTCGAAGCACTCTACTTCGCGCTCGCGCAGTACAAGAACGAGAAAGCCTGGTACAACCTCCGGCTCGATCGTCAGCTCATCCCCACGCTGCTCGCGGACCCGAGCTGGTATCGACTGCTGATCCCCGCCGACCTGCTCGACGTGCGCGACTTCGAGCGCATTCGTGTTTGGCAAGAGATCGCGCTCGCGCTGCTCAAGAAGTACGTCGAGCGATACGTCGCCTTTCGCAAGGCCGAGTACGAGGGGCCCCACCTGGAGTATTACCCGCTCGACGAGACCGACGACAACTTCATCAGCGAATACAAGGCGACGGTCGATCTGACCGAGACCGTGTGGATCACGAAGCTCAACGAGCTGCGCGAGAAGCTGGAGGATCAGACCTTCCGGGATCGTTGGGCTTACGGCCAATTCGAAGCCTTCGACTTCTCACGTCATCTCTACCAGCCGCTGATCTATCTCGGCAAAAACGACGTGGTGAAGCTCTCCCCAGTCGCGTTGAACGAGGGCGAGCGCGACTTCGTTCAGGATCTCAAGCAGTACCACGGCAAGCACAGCGATTTCTTCGCTGACAAGGAACTCTATCTGCTGCGCAATCAAAGCCGGGGCAAGGGCATCGGTTTCTTCGAGGCCGGCAACTTCTTCCCCGACTTCATCCTCTGGCTCATCGTCGGATCGAAGCAATACGTCGCGTTCGTCGATCCCAAGGGTCTAGGGCGCGTGCATGGCTTCGATGACCCCAAGATTCAGTTCCATGCCAAGGTCAAAGAGATCGAGCAGCGCCTCGGCGATCCGAACATGGTTCTCAGCTCGTTCATCGTCTCCAACACCTACCGCAACGAGATTGCCTGGTGGGCGGATGGCGGCGCGACAGAGCAAGACTTCACGAGCAATCATGTGCTGTTTCAGCAAGAGGACAAGGATACGTATATCGAGACGCTGTTGAAGGAGGTGCTTCGGGCCTGAATATTTCGTCGCATAGAGTATTCACTCTTTGCTATGAATTAACTCCGCAATCTCTGCTGCAATTTCTTCTACTGTGTGAGTAGCCGTGCTCCGGGCAAGCTTATCTGCGAGCGATGGACTGTATTCTATTACCTGCTTCTTGGTGATGTTATGCCAAATTGGCAACAATATTTGTTCCCCGGTGTTTTGCCTGGTCACTAACCCGTCTAGCTCATAATTTGTCCATCCCTTTCTTAAGAACATTTCGGACAAAACAATCACGCCAAACTTACTAGTCGCGACTCCTCTATCAATCTTTCGCCTCAGACTGTCGCCAATTCTAAGCTCGAATTCGTCATACCAAACGGACAATCCTTTCTCTTTTAGTGCCGTGGCTAATGGGCGAACAACTTCATCTTTGTCTTCTGATGCGTGAGAAATAAAAACATCAAATTCTTTATCTATATCATCAGCGATTGGGATGTTAGGACTATGGTGGTCTTGATAGAGACTCGGTATAGAGGATAAAGGGGCTTCTGTAAATGCTGGTAACGGCCCTGGCAAGACATTCACAGACGCGCTTACTTGACCGGGGTATCCGCCAGTGTCAACCGCCACATGCCAGTGACCGGCGCGCGGAATTTTAAGCCGAACAGGGGATTTTGTAGCGTGCCCGCCATAGTATGTGTGTTTTCTTCCACTTTTATAGCTCTGAAAATTGGAACTATCCATCAAGCGAACATTTGCCGAATTTCCAGATAGAGTTACTTGGACTATTTCCCCACCTTTTCTATTCCCCAAATCTGTGTGGATAAATTTCATATTTAACTACTCTCCTGTAATTCCATCAAAAGTACCACCATCGATCTCAACATCATACCTAGAGGTTGATTCTGACCGCTCGCCCTCTGGAAATCTATCCCTTATGGCCTTGATTGTGCTTGCGGTTTCATTCTCGGTTCTGCGCCACAATGCCAGCAAGACAAAGCTAGACACAAATGAAACTGATGCAATGATAAAGAAGACATAAAAAACGCGGTCCGATTGAATTGGAGTTGAAGACAAAACGATGGCAAACGAAACAAATGTCGAGAGCAAGGCCAAGCCAAAGGTCAGGTAGAGAGAAGACGTACTGCCACGTTCCAATATTTTCAGCTCTGTTTCGTTTACAAAATACAAAACGACTTTGTGTGTTTTTGGTGTAATAACTTCCGATGTGAATTGTTGCATGCTCACATTAAAATACTCTCCTTCGAAACTGCCTAGGATTGAAGCGCCCTGTGCCAAGCCCCTGTGCCAAGCGTCAGTCCTTTTCACCTATATTTAATTTAATGATCTTTGGATTATCCGAGCGCATTAAAAAAATACTTGCTACGGGCCATTTTCCACCTTTAATGCCAGGGTATTCCTCGAAGGTTCTCAAAGCAAACACCCAGAAACCAAGAGTTTCAAGCTCTTTAATGAGTTGCGACAGCTCGAACGTGACTTTGATTTTTTGCCCAGCGTCTAAATCAGACCAGATTTCACCCCAGTCTTGGAGTGACTGAGCGGAGGAAGCCAATAGATCGGCTTCCTCCTCACTTTCCGGATTGTCGTGGTTAAAACGATATGCGTATGCGCCGCCTACAAGCTCGGCAAGCTTTGATCCCTCTTCGACGCGAAAGTAGACTTTCTCGTCTTCATCCCTGAAATCTGGTTCATTATCGTTAGCATCAAGATCTGTGGAATTCATTTCGAATGCAGAAGCTATGGCTTTCTTTGATTCTAATGACGCGATTCCAGTCTTTTCAATCCTCTGAATTGTACGAAGACTCACGCCGGCAATATCGGCGAGTTGATCTTGTGACCATGCTTTCTTGCCACGCAAACTCTTAATCAATTCAGCATTCAGTTTCATTTCCATACCCGACATCCGAGTTGTAGTTGAAGTGCAACGACATTCTGACGGGTTCTCGAAAATTCGGTTACGACATTCTGGTGCCAACCATGCGACACCGATGCGACAATTATGTGTTGAGCACTGCTCAGCCGGCTTCTTTCATCTACAATGACGATACCGCGAACACGCGCTCGACGAAAGCAGGCGCAGGGGCTCATTTTCAGGTAGACTCTCGCGACTGGACGTGTCGGTTATGCGCAGGTAAAGTGATGCTGAGACGCCAGGCTCCGAAGAACACGCGGGGAACGCATCTGCGAAGGGCGTAGATGCCTGTGAGTCTGAAAGAGTCAGTGTTAGTTCCGAGGTTTTGGGCGTGACGAAAACGTGACTCGGGCGAGTCACGTTGGGTCAGCGAGAGTCTGTTTTAGTCACGTTAGCGTGGGACTGGCTTGCGTAACTTATTGATTTGAAATAACTGCAAGTTTGCAGCTTTGTTTTGTAATCAGCAGGTCGGGGGTTCGAATCCGTCCGCCAGCTCCATGTTTTCAAAGGGAAATTTCTGTTCTAGTTTGGCGTTCTCGCCGAGCCTCTTTTCGCAGTAGGCGGTTGCGGGGGGGGGCTTAGGACGGGCTCCGATTGCTTCATTTGCGTAAAGGTTAGATGACCCCCTGCAAAGCCGGGGGGCTTACCTCGCTGAGTTACCCCCGCTGTACGACTTCTCCGCCATTCCTGCGGGACCGCACTTTAGTAAACCCATGCAGGCCAGGATAGGCGACTACCGTGAGGCGCATTGTTGTCGGCCACGTTTTTCTGCCGGATTCACCCACCGCGCTTGCAGTTGCCCGCGAGCGATGACGGTCTTGGGTCGGTTCAAGCGTCCCCAACGGGAGCAATCGGCCAGCAGCGAACACCAGACTTCAGGATTTTAGCGTCGGCAAGCGAATGCGCCCCACTCCCAATCTTCTTGCCAATTCATCTGTAAGTCCCGGAAAGCCCACCTGGATTATCGCTCTATTCCAGATTCCAGCGATATCGTCACCATGTTCGTTTAGCGATTTCTTTGATTGAATCCTCTAGTTTCATGAACCCTGCTGATGTCCGCGACGACCAACCTACTGAACTGGCAACCTCATTAGCCCTCTCGGAGCGTCGCCGCCGCGATGCCCAGCGGCTATCGGGCGTCGGTTTCTGGGAACTCAATCACAAAGCACAAACCCTTTATTGGTCGGAAGAGATCTTCGCAATCTATTCGCTGGAAGCTGGCACGATAGAGCCCAATTACGAGACCTTCGTTAGATTGATCCATGATGATGATCGAGAACAGGTTAAAGCCGCATACCTGGACTCTGTCGAATCCCATCAGGAGTACAACATCCGCTACCGGATCAAGGCGGGCGAATCAATCAGGTGGATAGAAGCACGCGGCGTCACCTACTACGACAGCGCGGGAAATCCTGAAAGGTCTATCGGCACTGCCCAGGACATCTCAGAAATTATCGAAGCTCAGGATGCGATCGAGCGCCTTGCATCACACGACGCTCTGACCGGGCTTCCGAACCGCAGTCTACTCGCAGATCGGCTGGATCAAGCGATTGCCCATGCTCGGCGTACGTCGCAACTCCTTGCCGTTTGCTATCTCGATCTAGACGGCTTCAAGCCGATTAATGACAACTTTGGTCATGCGACCGGCGATCTTCTGCTGATCGCTTTCGCCAACCGCGTGAAACAGGAATTACGCGAGGGAGATACGCTGGCTCGTCTTGGCGGCGACGAGTTTGTCATCACGCTGAACGGGCTCAGCAGCAGCATGCAATGCGAGCAGATCTTGCAGCGGCTGATGCGCATCATGAGCGAGCCTTACTTTGTTGAGGGCTTATCGCTAAAGGTCTCAGCAAGTATCGGTGTGACCATCTATCCGCTCGATGCCGCTGACGCGGACAGCTTGCTCCGTCATGCCGACCACGCGATGTACAAAGCCAAGAAACGCGGCAAGAGTACGTTCGAGCTGCATGACCATACACAGAACCTGAAGGTGCGGACTACCCGTGCGGCTCTCACTCGGTTCGAGGCGTCTCTGAAGAACAATGAGCTGGTCTTGCTTTACCAGCCACGCATTGATCTGCGTAATGGACATCCGGCGGGTTTTGAGGCCCTGGTGCGTTGGCCACTTCCACGAAACGGACTGGCGTTGCCGGCTCAGTTTCTTCCGCTCATCGAGACACGGGAACTCGCGATCTCACTCGACCGCTGGGTAGTCAAGTCCGCCATTGAGCAACATCTCGCGTGGCGCTCTAACCAGATTATCGTGCCGATCAGCATCAACCTCAGTCCCGAGATGATCCAGGATGCGACATTCCCTGCGTACCTGGCCGAGTTGCTGTCGGATTGCCCGGACGACGTGCCAGAGTTTATCGAGTTCGAGATTCTCGAGACCGGCGCCCTGGGGGATACCGACGAGACCGGTAAGACGATGTATGCCTGCATTGACCAAGGTGTGAAGTTCTCCCTTGACGACTTCGGTACAGGCTATTCCTCGCTGACTTATTTCCATCGCCTACCCATAGACTTGCTCAAGATCGATCGGACATTTGTCTGCAAGATGCTGGATGATCCCCGCGATCAGGACATCGTCGAAGGGGTCACTCGCCTCGCTGACGCATTGGGACGCCCCGTGGTCGCGGAGGGGGTCGAAAGCATTGAACTCGCTATCATGCTGCTGCAGATGGGCTGCCAATATGCACAGGGTTATGGTATCGCTATGCCGATGCCGCCAGACAGGGTTCCGTCGTGGCTAAAGCAATGGCGACATAACCAAGACTGGCATCGGTTAGGCGACATGCAAAACGGGCCAACAGCCCGCTATGACCTCAATGTCGCCATACTCAGCCATCGGCTTTGGATGGATAAGCTCAGCCGTTTCTGCAAGACCGCTAGTGACTCATTGGCACCTGAGATCGATGTCAGACAGCGCCAGTTTGCCCGTTGGTACCAGGGTATTGGTGCGGCCCGGTACCACAACCGCGCGACCTTTGGGGCAATTGATCTCCTTCATAAGGAGATCCATGGGGCAGCACAGACGTTGCGCTCCAAGATCCGCGATCTGTCGCCAGAAGCACGTCAGGTAGAACTCAACAAGATCTCCCAGAAGGGCGATGAGCTGACCAGCCTGATTATTGAGCTGGCATCGCAGTGATACCGCTGTCCAATGGCATGGGTCGCTAGTGGTCTTGAGTGAAAGTCCTAATACTGTTTCTGGGCGATCGATGGCATCCTACTCATCTGTCTTGAGTTTCGC
>NZ_JAAIJR010000189.1 GCF_010915725.1 Thiorhodococcus mannitoliphagus | reverse complement strand
GTCGGTAGGATGGGCAAAGTCCGCACTCGGGGCTTGAGCGTCACCTCGGCGCTGGACGGACGTGCCCATCCTGCAAAGCGCTGAGCGGGGATGATGGGCACGCCCCTTGACCCCCTCGCACTCCGAAAGAAGCCCATCGCCAGGGCTTTGCCCATCGGGATCTGACTATTCGGCGCTTGAGGGAGGAATCGCGGACATGGGGAGAAACAGGGGAGTCGGCTCAGGTCGATCGAACAAAGCCGCTTTTCTGACCTCTGAAAAAGGGCGCGCAGACAGCCTTTCGTGGAGAAAGTGTTGACGCAGAAGGTACGCCAGCGAACAGAATCCGCCTTGACAGCCTGACGTCGTCAACCCTGAAATGGGCGTAGTCCGATTCTGGACGGCCATCTTGGAGGTGGCGCATGTCCATCATGCCCAAGCTACCGCCCCCGAACCCACGACAAAACCATCTGCTCGCCGCCCTGCCAGAGGATGAATACGCGCGCCTGAGTGTGGAGCTGGAACTGGTCCCGCTGCAGCTCGGCATGGCCATCTACGAGCCTGGCGTGGAATTGAACCATGTCTATTTCCCGACCGACGCCATCGTCTCACTGCTGTACGTCATGGAGAACGGCGCCTCCGCCGAGATCGCCGTGGTCGGCAACGAGGGCATCGTCGGCATCGCCCTCTTCATGGGCGGCGGCACCATGCCGAATCGGGCCGTGGTGCAGAGCGCGGGCCACGCCTATCGCATGAAGGGCAAATTGCTCAAGCTGGAGTTCGCCCGCTTCGGTGGACGTCGGCACGGGACTTTGCACCCGCTGCTGCTGCGCTACACCATGGCCTTGCTGACTCAGATGGCCCAGACCGCCGTCTGCAATCGCCACCATACGGTGGACCAGCAGCTCTGCCGCTGGCTCCTGCTCAGTCTGGACCGGCTGCCCTCCAATGAGCTGCAGATGACCCAAGAATTGATCGCCAACATGCTGGGCGTGCGCCGCGAGGGCGTCACCGAAGCCGCCGGGCGCTTGCAGAAGGCCGGATTGATCCACTACAGCCGGGGGCATATCGACGTGCTGGATCGACCGGGGCTGGAGGCAAGGGTGTGCGAATGCTACGAGGTGGTCAGGCAGGAGTTCGAGCGCCTGCTGCCCGAAGTGCCCAAGAAATAGCGCACCCTATCTGGATTCGATGTCAACGCCTGGCCATCATCTCAACACCTATCGGTTTCCCGAAATCAACCGGAACAGCCGCTCCAAGCCTGCTTAGAAAGTGTCCATCAATTGTTTCCCGATGCGAGCGATGCCGCCCGAAATCCCCCCTAGCCCCCCTTTGCGAAAGGGGGGAAGTTGTTGATGGACGCTTTCTTAGCCAGGCCATCCTGGCCTGGTTTGCCAGGGCTGGAAGCCCTGGCTACATAAAACCGATAGGTGGTGAGGGCCATCATGAAGGAACTGCGCGGCTGGCCGAATCGGCAAAGGCGGATGATGGTCGCCAGTCGGCCAGCCAGCCGGGTAGCTCCTGGGCCGGCATCGGGTGGGCAATGCCGTAGCCCTGAACCAGCGCACAATCGAGTTGCAGCAGCCGCTCGGCCTGCTCCGGGGTCTCCACCCCTTCGGCGATGACCTGGCGGTGGAAGGTCCGAGCCAGGTCCAGAATGCGCTCGACCATCGCCAGATCATCGGAGTTGCTGAGCATGTCGCCGACGAAGCCTGGATCGATCTTCAGCGCGGTGACCCCCAAGCGTTTCAGATAGGTCAGCGAGGAATCGCCAAGCCCAAAGTCGCCCAGGGCGCAGCCCACCCCGAGTTCGAGGCAGTCCGCGATGATCTGGGAGACATGCGCCAGGTCTTGCATCGCGCTGATTTCCCTGATCTCCAGCGCCAGACTCGCCGGCTTGACGCCGGGATGCGCCGCCAGGAGCGCACGCAGACGCGCGACAAAGTCCGCCTGCTGTAACTGGCAAGAGCCGATATTGACGCTGACCGGGAGGTCGAGGCCGTGCTCCCGCCAGAGGCCCATCTGGGTCAGCGCGCTGTCAATGACCCATTCGCCGAGTTCGGTCGCCAGCGGATCACCCTCGATCACCGGCAGGAAGGCGCGCGGGAGCAGGAGTCCTCGCTCCGGATGCTGCCAGCGGATCAAGGCCTCGACACCGATGACCGCCCCGCTGCGCAGGTTGACCTTGGGTTGGTAATAGAGCACGAATTCGCCTGCGACCAGGGCGCCGCGAATGCGCTCCAGACGCTCATGCTCAAGATCGATGCGATGCTCCTGTTCGACGTTGAAGACGTGGTAATGATTCTTGCCGGTTCGTTTGGACTGATACATGGCCTGATCGGCCTGACGCAGCAGTTGATCCGCGTCCATCACGCCCGGCTGCGGATAGAAGGTGACGCCGAGGCTGGCCGAGACCTGCACGACGAGATCGCCGAGGGAGACCGGCGCGGCGGCCGCGGCGAGCAAGCGATTGAGCAAGGGCACACTGGTGTCGCTGTTGTCCAGATCGACCAACACGGCAACGAACTCGTCACCACCGAGACGCGCCAGGGTGTCGCCTTCGCGCAGGACCTGCTTCATCTGTTCAGCCAGGGTCATCAACAACTGGTCGCCAACGGCGTGGCCGTGACGGTCATTGACGGCCTTGAAACCATCCAGGTCGAGATAGACCACCGCCAGCTGTTGTCGCCGTCGCTGGGTCTGCGCCATGGCCTGGTGCAGCCTGTCGGCCAGCAGGCGGCGGTTGGGCAATCCGGTCAGGGCGTCAAAATGGGCGAGGCGTGCAAAACGCGCTTCGCTGTCGCGCAGTGCCTGCTCGCGCTCGCGCAACTGGATTTGCAAGCCAACCCGCAGGCGCAGCACCGGCGGATTGATCGGCTTGGGGATGAAATCCGCCGCGCCGGCCTCCAAGGCAGCAATCTCAAAGTCTGGATCCTGACTGGCGGTCACCTGGATCACCGGAATGTCCTTCAGGCGCGGGTCGACCTGAAGCCTCCGGCATAGGGTGTAACCGTCCATCTCCGGCATCATGACATCGAGCAGGATCAGCGCCGGCGGCGCCTCCCTGTTCAGCCGTTCGAGCGCCCGCGCCCCGGATAAGGCAAATTCGCATTGGTATTGGGGCATCAGCGCCGCCCCCATGAGTTGGACGCTGGCGGGGTCGTCGTCGACGATCAGGATCCGCGTGCTCGCATTCTTGGACATTGAAAACCTCGTCCGGAATGGTCGGTGTTGATTCGAAGGTTGGCCAGATGGGTGTCAAGGTGCGGACGTCAGCAGCGCCAACGCCTCGTCGAAGCGCAGCGATCGGATCGCCTCGGCCAGCGCCGCAGTCGCAGCTTGACCGTCGCGCCGCACCAGGGCCGGTTCCAGGGCCTCGAACAGCGCCAGTGCGGCCAGGTCACAACGGGCAAGCGCAGCCTGCAGCGCGGCCAGTTGCGTCGGGTCGAGCCGCGTAGCTTCCTGCGGCGCCGGCTGGGTGCGATCCTCCAGCCAGGGCGTCAGCGCGGCCAGGAGTGCGGTGAGCTGCCCTTCGAAAGCATTGATCAAGTCCTCGACATCGGTATTCCCTTCCAAGAGGCGCTGCTCCAATGTCCGGGCAGTCCTGATCAGATCTCGCGCGCCAAGATATCCCGCGCGCCCCCGCATTGAGTGGATCCGCCGGGCGGCGGCGTCAATCGCGCCGCGCGCCAGGTCATCGCGCGTGCGCTGTGCGATATCGCGAAAGTCAGTGATCAAAGGAGGCAGCAACTTCACAAAGAGTGACCAATCGTTGCCGAGGAGCCGCGCCGCCTCACGGGTGTCGAGTCCGGGGATGTCGGGAAAGTCCGTGCGCGGTGCCCCGGAGAGCGTTGCTGTAGGGATGCCGCTGGGCGATGCCGCCTCCGTCGCGGGCGTCTTGAGCCAACGCTGCAGCACCACGACCAGTTCCTCCAGGTCCACGGGCTTGGCCAGAAAGTCGCTGAGCCCGGCCTCCTGCGCCTGCTGGCGCTGCTCGTCCAGCACGCCGGCGGAGAAGGCGATCACGGGCAGCTCGGTCAGGCCAAGCGCCTGGCGGATCGCGCGGGTCGCGGTGAGTCCGTCCATCACCGGCATCTGGATGTCCATCAGCACGGCATCGACATCCTGGGAGTGGGCGCGCAGCCAGTCCACGGCCTGTTGGCCATCGACGAGCAGCGTCGCACGGGCGCCCTCGCGCCGCAGTGCGTGCTCGACCACCTCCTGATTCAGGGAGCTGTCATCCACCACCAGACAATGCACGCCGCTCAGACGCGGTCCGCCCAGCCAAGCCTCGGGTGCGACCTCGTCCGACGGCCTGTCGTCCGCGCTGGCCCGCTCGAAGGGCAGTTCGCACCAGAAGGTACTGCCGACCCCCAGGGTGCTGTCGACGCCAAAGGTGCCCTCCATCCGCTCCACCAACTGCTGGCTGATGGCCAGCCCCAGCCCAGTGCCGCCGAACCTGCGGGTGATGCTCCCGTCGGCCTGGCGAAAGGCGGTGCCCAGGGTGGCCTGGTCCTCGGGGCTGATCCCGATCCCAGTGTCATGGACCTCCAGACGCAGCCGCACCTGCTGAACGTCCATGTCCGCTTGGCTGACCTGGATGCGCACCTCGCCCTGCTCGGTGAATTTCACGGCGTTGCCGACCAGGTTGACGAGGATCTGTTCCAGCCGCAGCGGGTCGCCGCGCAGCCAGGCGGCGAGATCCGCCGGCATCTCGAGCCGAAAGTCGAGCCCCTTGGACCGGGCCTGCTGACCCATTAGGCTCGCGACCTGCGCCAACACAGCCGCCGGCGAGAAGGTGCTTGCGGTCAGCCGCAACTGACCGGCCGCGAGCTTGGAGACATCGAGGATGTCGTTGACGAGCGCGAGCAGGGTTTTCCCGGCCTCGCGCAGCCGTTGGACCAGGTGGCATTGCTCGGCGGACAGCGCCTCGCCTTCCAGCAGTTGCGCCAGGCCCAGCATGGCATTGAGCGGGGTGCGGATCTCATGGCTCATGTTGGTCAGGAACTCGGATTTGACGCGTGCCGCCTGCTCAGCCGCCTCACGGGCATTATTGAGATCGGTCACGTCATAGAAGGTATTGAGATAGAGGATCTCGGGTGAGGTTTCGAGCGGCGCGGCAAAGGCCATCAGTGCCCGCCTCTGGCCATCCTTGCAGCAGACAGTCAGCTCGGTCGGTTCGCAGACCCTCCCATTGTGCGTCACGCGTTGCAGTGCCTGCCGTCGCAGATCTACGACGCGTTGCCGATCATCCGGGTCGGGAAACGCCTTGAGCCGCCAATCCGACCAGGTGGGAATGTCTTCCAGCGTATAGCCGAAGGTCTCGATGAAGGCGGGGTTGAGGTAGGTGACGGCCCCGCTCTCATAGGCGATGGCCATGGGCACCGGCGCGGCGTCGATGATGGCGCGGGCACGCGCCTCGCTGGCTTGCAAGTCCGCCTTGAGCTGCTTGTCGCCCGTGATGTCAACCGTCATGGCCAGAATGTGGGTCTTGCCTTGCATCTCGATCGTACTCAGATGCACCCATTCCCAAATGGTGTTGCCATTGGCACAGCGATAGTGCCACTCGAACTGCTGCGGACCTTCCTGCAGCGTCTTGGCGTGCCATTTCACCGCGTCGTCGGCGGAGTAAGGCGGTTCGAGCCAGAGCTGAGGGGACGCCGACTTCAGCGCCTCGACCGAGTCGAAACCGTATTGTGCGCAAGCGGTTGGGTTGGCATCCAGCATCTCGGCGGTGTCCGCGTCGTGGATCAGGATGCAGAGCGGCGCGTTCATGAACATCGCGCGGAACCGTTGCTCGCTCTCGCGCAGGGCGTGGTCGGCCGCGCGGCGTTCGCTGATATCCGTGTGCGTGCCAATCATGCGCAGGGGCTGGCCATCGGCGCCCCGCTCCATCACCTTCCCGCGGGCGAGGATCCATTTCCAGCGACCATCCTCGCAGCGCATCCGGTGCTCATTGACATAAAGGGGCGTCTTGCCCTCGAGATGGGCCTGCACGTCCACCAGCGCGCGCGGCAGATCTTCCGGATGGACATGTTGCTTCCATGCGCCGGGAAGGTTTTCGATCTCCTCGTCGCTGTATCCCAGCATCGCCTTCCAGCGATGGGAGAAGAAGACCCGATCGCTCGAGATGTCCCAGTCCCACACCCCATCGCCCGCACCCTCCAGCGCGAACTGCCAGCGCTGCTCGCTCGCTCGCAATGCCGCTTCGCCCTGCCGGCGCGCGCTGATGTCGACATAGGCGACGACCACCCCGTAGTCGGGATGATCGGTGGGCATGGCGCTGACCGAGAGCCAGGTGAGGCCGTCTGGCTTGACGATGCCCACCTCCTGATCGCGGACCGGACGCTGCTCGACCATGGCGCGCACGCTGGCATAGGCATCCGCCGACAGGGGCGCACCGTCCGGGCGGATGATCGTCCATTCCGGGCCGGCAAAATTGCGCCGCAGATGCTCCTCGCGCGTGATGCCGAGGAGTCTTTCCGAAGCCGGGTTGCAATCGACGACCTGGCCTGACCGATCCGTGATGGAGATCCCGATCGGCTGGAGGTCGAAGATGATGCGCAGCATGCCCTCGGAGGCCCGCAAGGCGGCGGTGCGCTCCGCGACCAGGTCTTCCAGATGCGTCCGCTCGGCCTCCAGGGCCGCCCAGGCCGCTTTCGTCTCGGTGACGTCGTGGAGACAGACCACGATGCCCTGCACCCTTCCGTTCTGCCAGAAAGGAGCATAGGTGGCCTCGAGATCGAGGCGCTGGCCATCCGGGCCAGCGATCTCAATACTGAAACGCCTTGTCTCACCGCTGAGGGCGGCCTCCAGCTCGGGCGCGATGCGGGCATAGAGATCCTCTCCCACCACCTCAGAGACCAGGCAACCTTGCAGCGCCCGCGGCGTGACCTGGAAGCGTTCGGCATAAGCCGGGTTGACGACCTGATAGCGCAGGTCGCGGTCGACGAACAGCAGCATGTCGCGAGAGGTCTCCACAATCTGCTGGAAGCGGCGCAGCTCCAGTTCTGCCTCTTTGCGGGCGGTGATCTCCATGACGCACCCGCGCATCCGCTGCGGTTTGCCGGTGGAATCGACGCTGAACTCACCCAGACCCTGCATCCAATGCAGGCTGCCGTCAGGCCAGACGACCCGAAAGTCGCGGGAGAATCGCTCCCCTGTCGTCATGCCACGCGCGAGTTCTTCGCTAACTCCGGTGGCATCGTCTGGATGCAGGCGGCTCAGGAAGCCTTCATAGGTCCCATCGAATGCGCCGGATACGAATCCCCAGAGGGATTCATGCCGTTGCGACCAGAGGATCCGATTGGCGGCAATGTCCCAGTCGTAGGTGCCCAACTGAGCCGCGTCGAGCGCCAAGGTGAGCCGTTCCTTGCTCTCGCGGAGCGCATCCATCTCCTTGCTCAGGGTGATGTCACTGATGGTGAGGCGGCAGACGGGCGACCCCTCGGCCTCTGCTGCAATGACGGCTTCGAACCGAACCCAGAGTGCCGCACCGTCCGCTTTCATCATCCGCAAGCTGCAGACCTGCGACTCAGCGTCCGTGCCTGAGTCCGCAGAGGCCCCACCCTGGGCCGCAAAGAGCGACTTGCGGAACAGGTAGAAGACATCCTGGTCCTCCCTGGCGATGAACCGGGAGAGCGGCTGACCGGTCAGTGCGCCTCGGGCCAGCCCCAGCAGCCTGGCGGCGGTCAGATTGGCCTCCAGGATCAGTCCCGGTTCAGACAGGGTGCAATAGCCGACCGGCGCCAGCTCGTAGAGGTCGAAGTAACGGGCGCGCGCGGCCTCGATCTCCGCCTGCGCGCGGCGCAGTTCCTCGTTTTGCAGAGTGCGGCCTCTGAATGATGTCTCAGCAACAGCATTCGGCGCCGAACTGATCAATGCGCTGCCAGAACTGAGTCCA
>NZ_JAAIJR010000188.1 GCF_010915725.1 Thiorhodococcus mannitoliphagus | reverse complement strand
GCATCGGGCGTCTCGACGACGCAGTGATAATGATTGGTCATCTCGCAGTAGGCGTGGCAGCGCCAGTTGAACCGACGACAGACCTCGCCAAGCAGCGTCAGCCAATCCACGCGGTCCTGATCGTCGCGATAGATCGCCTCGCGCCGATCACCGCGCGCCGTCACATGATAGAGCCCGCCAGCAAGCTCAATGCGTAGAGGTCTGGACATGGGGTAGAGCATAGGTTAACGGTGCTGGATTGCAAGACCTGACCCTGGTTCCCTTCGGATGGTGATCTTGGCGGCGGCTGATGATCGCCGTCGGTAATGAAATTGAACAACCGATTCAACCTCACCCAGGTCCAACTCGGCTTGATACGGAAAGGGATCTCATCACCAATAGTGCGTAGCTTCGGCAGCTTTGTACCATACGCCAAGGCGTATTTCCTCCGGGCCGCGTCGAGATCCTCAAGCATACCGAACACCGAAGCGTCCTGTTGATCCGCATCAGAAATTTCGCCCTTCAAGGCAAGCATGGCCAGCGCGGCGCGAAGATCTGTCGGCGGTAAGTAACGAAGATCTTCGAATATGGAGTGCAGACGAAATGCGCTGGCCTGATTTGTCAGGCTTGTAAAGGAGGCAGTGCTGACAATCGAATAGCTCCGCGCACGCTCCTGCTGCTGCGCCTCCAGCTTGTCGCACAGCGCCATCAGCTCATCCACTCTTGCGACGATGCGTTGTTGCTCCTCTACTGGCGGGAAAGGAATTGGCGTTTCTGCAATCTGTTTTCCGGAAAGATGATCAACTGTTGTGTATGCCTTGGATCCTTGCAACCGAGAAAGCCCGTCTTGGAGAGACATGGCAAGTAACGATTCAAAAATAAGTTATACAACTTAATTAATCTATATAAAACTGCAACCTATTGTTTTATAGCTATATTTTTGTTAAAGCAAAATTCATGCAAAAGAAAACATAAATATTGAATCGTTACCAACGAACTTCAATGGGGAATGGTCGTAGTGAATGAGTCGCGTGACTCGCTGATTCAGTAAAGCCTGACTCCCAGCCCAAGCACGGACGCGAAAATCTCCGTCCATTGCGATCAAGTAGTCCCCTTGCGAAACCAGGAACTCATCTCGATAGGGTCCCGAATAGTAGGTTTCGGCTGTGTCCCGCCCAACGTCACGAATCCGTATGAGAGGAATTCCTTTCCCGCCAGCGTTGAAATGACTGGACTTGAAGGCGAATCCAGCGAGGGGAAAAGCGAGCATCTCCAAGTTTACCCAACGCCAATGCGCTGGAATACTGTACGGCTTTTCCAAACTAGCCAAAGGCCTGGTACCTCTAACAACCTTGGCAAGCCCACTCTCCAGAGCTGCCGACCGGACGACACCGATTTCATCTATAGAAACGGAGATAGGTGAATCCTTCTCGTCGGGCAGAGACAATCCACCGGAAATCGCCAAATTCAAGACCAATTCTCTCAGCCGCCTAAGGCCTTCGGGCGCCTCCGCCACATAGCGGAAATTCTCCAAAAACTCCTTGACCTTCACGACCCAGCCTCTTCCATCTCGATGCGATGCCCCAACGCCTTCGCCAGCTCGTCACGCAACTGGTTCTGGGTCGCCTCGATCTCGGCGAGCAGCTTCTTGTATTTGGCCAGCAGCACGTCCGGGTCGTGGCTCTCCTCCTCCGGGGCGTTCGGGTTCTTCAGGTCCAGGTTGTAGATGGGCCAGTACAGCCGGTCGCCGGCGGCCTGGGCGTCCTTCGCTTGCTGACGCAGACCGTCGATGCGACGGCTCAGCTCGGCGAGCTGGTCCTCGACCGGCCGGCGCTTGGCAGCGTCTTTCTCGCCCCGGATCGATGCGCGTAACGCCTTGGCCTGCTCGTTGATCGCATTCGCCTGGTTAGTGTAATGCTCGGCCTCGTCCCAATGCGGCTGGGCCTTGGCAATGGCCTCGGCCTTCAGTGTTTTGAAGTCGACCCGCCAGGCTTGCTCGGTCTCGACCCGGCCCGCGAAGCCGTCGGACTCCTTACCCCACCAGTCCGCGACGGGCTGTAGCTCCTCGATGCGCAGCGGCTTGGTCTTGGAGTAGCTCTTGACGCTCGCTGGGTAGCGGTGCTCGTAGAACCAGATGTCGTCGGTCGGCCGACCACGGGTGAAGAAGAGCAGATTGTTCTTGATGCCGGTGTAGGGATTGAAGACGCCGTTGGGCAGGCGGACGACGGAGTGCAGATGGCACTTCTCCAGCAACTCTTCCTTGATCTTGGCCTTGATCCCCTCTCCGAACAGGAAGCCGTCCGGCAGCACGACCGCAGCCCGGCCGCCGTCCTCCTTCAATAGTCTGTTCACGATCAGGGTCATGAACATGTCTGCGGTCTCACGGGTCTGCATCCGGTAATCGTTGCCGGAACTCTCATCCTCCATGCCCCCGAAAGGAGGGTTGGTGATGACGCAGTCGACCCGATCGGCCTTGCGCCACTCATTCCAGCCTGTGGAGAGGGTGTTGCGGTGCTCGATCATGCTCGGCACCTCGATGCCGTGAAGCATCAGATTGGTGGTGCAGAGCAGATGCGGGAGCTGCTTCTTCTCCATGCCGCGGATGCAGTCGGCGATGGCGCGGCGGTCATCGGGACCGGAGCGATCGTCGAGCTGCTTCTCGAAATGGGCGATGGTGGCGGTGAGAAAGCCGCCGGTGCCGCAGGCCGGGTCGAGCACCGTCTCATGCTCATCCAGACGTGGATCGACACGGGCCACCATGAACTCGGTGACCGCCCGCGGGGTGTAGAACTCGCCGGCATTGCCGGCGCTCCGCAGGTCGTTGAGCACCTGCTCGTAGATGTCGCCGAGCTGGCCGCGTGCCTTGAGGTCGTGGAAGTCGATCGCCTCTTCGAGCTTCTCGATGATGCCCAGCATCAGGGTGCCGGACTTCATGTAGTTGTTGGCGTCGACGAAGACCTCGCGGACCACCTTGGCGGCGGGCTTGCCGGCCACCGGCAGCTCCTTGAGGCCGGGGAACAGGGTATTGTTGACCTAGGGGATCAGCTCGTTTGCCGGAATTTGCGGCTTGCCGTCCTTGTACGCCGCCCAGTTGCGCCAGCGGCAGTCCTCCGGGATCGCCGAGCGATAGGTACGGCCCTGATCGCGGGCGTCGTCCTCCCAGCCGTCCTCGCACTGGTCGAAGATCTTGAGGAACAGCATCCAGGAGAGCTGGCCGATGCGCTGGGCGTCGCCGTCGACGCCGTCGTCCTTGCGCATGATGTCCTGGATGGTCTTGATGGTGGTGCTGAGGTTCATGGGGTCGTCGGGTCGTCGGCGCCGGCCGCGGTGGTCGGCTGATCGAAGGGAAGCACGTCCAGCCCAGGAACACGACTGAAGTCGCCGACGTCAGTGGTCAGCAGGGCGTAGCCGTTGGCCAGCGCCGTGGCGGCGATCAAGGCGTCGTTGGCGCCCAGCGTTTGGCCTTGTCGACGCAGCGCGGCGACCAGCTCCGCATGGACGCGGGCGATTTCCAGGGTGATGTCCAGGATGGGTAAGGCCGCGAGCACGGCCTCCACCGAGGCGGATCGTCGGATACGGCGCTCCTCGGGCGTCGCTCGATGCACGCCGGCGAGCAGCTCCGATGCGGTGATGACGCTGATGGCCGCGTCGCCGTAGCGCTCCCAGGGGGAGAAGTCCAGCTTCGCACCGAGACCGCGCTCGACGCGAATCAGGACTCCGGTGTCGATGAGCAGGCCCATTGGTCGCTGACTCCATGGTGTCCGGCCTGGAGCCGGGTCGATGCCGGATTGGGATCGGTCAGTCTTCCCAGGGATCCCGATCCGTTACCAGGACGGACTGCGCATCGGCGATGTCGCGCTCGAAGGCATCCGCATCCTCTCCGAGCTTGGGGATTCGGGCGAAGATGGCGTTCAGCTCCGAGACCTTGACCGATTTCGAGGGTCCAGCCGGCACCAGGCGGGCGATGCGGCGGCCACCGCGGGTGAGCTCGAAGCTGGCACCCTGATAGGCGACGCGATTCAGGAGGTCCGACAACTGCCGGGCCGCTTGCGTGACGTTCACTTGTTCCATGGCTTGAGTCGGCCCTGTATCTCAGAAAATCTGATAATCAGTGAATCAGTGTGGTTTGTAAAGCGGCTTCGGATATCTCGTTACCCTCAGGCACTGTCTTGATAGAGCATCTGCTCGAGCTCGGTGAGTGCCTCAGAGAATTTGTCCGAACCGCCGAAGATGCCGCGGCGGATCTGGGTCTTGCTGCCGATGCCATCGAAGGGCGGCAGCTCGAGCACCCTCGGGTCTTCGATGTCGGCGATGCCGTGGTCGGCATATTTGTCCAGCAGGGCGTCGAGCACGGCGCGGGCATCTTCACCGTACTTGCCGAAGTAGTTGCGCTTGCGAACATTGTCGGCGCGCTCGCGGCGGCTCAGGGGCGGCTGGTCGAAGGCGATATGCGCGACCAGGTCGAAGACGTCCAGGGCCTCGCCGTCGGGCACGGCCTGGCGCAACGCTGCGAGCGGCACGCCTTGTCCGGCAAGCTCGTCGAGCACGGCCTGCTTGCGCTCGGCCGAGGACCAGCGGCGCAGGAAGTCGTCCAGCGAGGCGAATTCACGTCGCAAGGTCTTCCGCATCTGGTCCTTGAGCGGTGCACGGTAGTCCTCGGTGATCAGTCGGCCGTTCGCATCGAGGTACTGCGAGCGCTCGACGGCGGTCCGCACGCGCACGTCTTCGATGGTGTAACGGGGCCGCGCTTCCGGCTCGCGGACCTCGGTCGTGGCCGTGACCTCTTCAGTCGATGCTTCCAGATCGACCTCATCCCGCGGCCGGGCTCCCTCTTGGACATTCCCAGCTTCGTCGAGGGCGACGGTCTCTTCTGGTGGCACGACGGACTCATCCGGACGCGGCTCATGGACGGTGACCGGCTCGCCATCGAACTCCGGATCCTGGAACAGCCGGGTGGCGTTCTTGAAGTTCATGATGGTGAAGTAGAGCTTGCCGTAGTCCTCGCGGATACGGGTGCCACGCCCCAGGATCTGCTTGAACTGGGTCATGGAGTTGATGCTCTGGTCGAGCACGATGAGCTTGCAGGTCTTGGCGTCGACGCCGGTGGAGAGCAGCCTGGAGGTCGTCGCGATCACCGGATAGGGCTCATCGTTGTCGATGAAATAACCGAGCTGTGCCTGGCCCTCCTTGTCGTCGCCCGTGATCCGGACCACGTAGCGCCGATTCTTGGCGGCCTCGGGGATGAGATTGACCAGGGACTGACGCATGCGCTCGGCGTGGGGCTGGTCGTCGCAGAAGACGATGGTCTTGGCCATGGGGTCGGTCGCCTGGAGATACTCCCAAACCCGGCGCGCGACCAGCTCGGTACGCTTGGTCAGGATGAGGGTGCGGTCGAAGTCCTTGGTGTTGTACTGGCGCTGCTCGACCAACTGGCCGTCCTTGTCGACCTTGCCCTTCTCTGGCGTGTAACCGAGTGCATCGGCGTCGGTGACGATGCGGATGACCTTGTAGGGCGCCAGGAAACCGTCCTCGATGCCCTGGCGCAGGGAGTAGGTGTAGATGGGATTGCCGAAGTATTTGAGGTTGTATTCGGGATCCTCGATCAGGGTCTCGCCCTTGGCCGCGCGTTTTTCCTTGGGTGTGGCCGTGAGGCCGAGGTGGGTCGCCTGGTCGAAGTAGTCCAGCACCTCACGCCAGGCGGAGTCCTCGGCCGCGCTACCGCGATGACATTCGTCGATGACCACCAAGTCGAAGAAGTCCGGCGGGAACTGGCGGTAGATCTGCTTCCATTCCGCGTTGCCGGTCACGGCCTGGTAGAGGCTCAGATAGATCTCGTAACGACGCTCGACCTTGCGGTTGCGGATCTTGTGCATCACCTCGCCGAAGGGGGCGAAGTCCTGCTGAATGGTTTGGTCGATGAGGATATTGCGGTCGGCGAGAAAGAGGATGTGCTTCATCCTCTTCGCCTTCCACAACCGCCAGATGATCTGGAAGGCGGTCTAGGTCTTGCCCGTGCCGGTGGCCATCACCAGCAGGATGCGCTGCTGGCCGCGGGCGATGGCCTCGATGGTACGGTTGATGGCGACGCGCTGGTAGTAGCGCGGCTCCTTGCCGCTGCCGTCGGTGTGATAGGGCTGGGCGAGTAGCCCGCGTTGGGGCGGTGACTCGATGCCTTTCCACTGCCGATAGAGCGTCCACAGATCCTCGAAAGCGGGAAAAGCGTCCATGACAAGCTCGCGCTCGGCGGGTTGTGTGAGGCCGGTGCGATCATGTAGGAGGAACCCCTGGCCGTTACTGCTCACGGCAAAGGGCGCGTCCAGCATCTCGGCATAGTCCAGCGCTTGCTGCATTCCCTGACCGACCGGGAAAAGCGCCCGCTTGACCTCGATCACTACCAGCGGGATGTTGCCATAGGCGTACAGCACGAAATCTGCCCGCTTGGGACCACCTTTCACGCCGGGATTCTGCAGGCGGTAGGCGAGATTGCCGCGAACCATGACCCGCCCCGCCGTCAGGGGCACCTCTTCGCGGAACTGCTGCTGGGTCCAGCCAGCGGCAATCAGTGCTGGGATGACGCGCTTCGTACAGATGTCCCGCTCGCTGAGGTCCGCGATTTCCATAGACCCTCTCGAATAGCACTTGACGCCCACGGCGATCCAGACGCCCTGAAAGCCAGCCTATTACGCCTTATTCGATGGCCGCAACAATGAAATGAGTCATCGACTCTTGCCAACTCGACTGATCCGCGGCGCCTCCACCGCATAACGGGCGATGGCGGGCAGCGGACGAACGCCGTCGGATTCGAGCCTGGCCAAGCCCAGGCCCGCCAGTCGCTCGGCGGCCTCCCGGCAGAAGGATTGTTCGGCATCGGGCTCCTTGGCGGCCTTCTTCCAGTAGCGTCCGAACTGCTCGGTCCAGCCCCGATAGGCGGCATGGAGACTGGTCCAGGATTGCGCTTGATCTTGGGACAGGTGCTCCGCGAGATGTCCGGCCATCAATAGGGTGATGTGTCCTTCCGTGCCCTCGGAGGGCATGCGCTGGTCGGCCAGCTCACCGTCCGGGTCCACCATGGCGATGCCCTCGGCGCGCATCTCGGGGACCAGTCCGGTGGCCTCCTGGATGCGCTGGACGATGGCGTGGCGCTGGTTGAACAGATAGGCCCGCTCGTCCTCGTCCAGCGCGTCGTAATAGAGCACCGGGTCGTCGAGCAGACGCTCGGTGAGGCGCTGGCGCAGCTCGCGGTTGCGGGCCTCAGGGGTGTCGGCGACGAAACGGGCGGTGATGGCGCCGATGCGCTGATCCAGGGTGTCCTCCGGCTGTTCCAGGGTCCCGACCAGGGACGGACCACGCCGGGTCACCAAGAGGGCGGAGAGGACGTGGCGGTCGATGTCGTAGAGGACGTCCTGGCTTTCGTTCTTGATATAGGCGTCCTCGTTGCCGGCCACTCGGACCAGCACGCCGAGGTTCAGCAGGAGACGGACAACGGCCACCAGATCGCGGCGATCTTCCTGGGTGCGCAGTTCGAACACCAATCCGCTGGCCACGACACCGGGCTCGGCGGACTGGTCCATGGCGGCCTTGCCCAATCGACCCAGGGTGCTCTGCATCTCGCCGCGCTCCAGGCCCGCCAGCACCAGGCACAGCAGGGCGTAGCGGCGGCGCGTGAAATCCAGATCCACCGGGCGTTTGCCGGGGCGGGCGGCACGGCTGCCGTCGTCGTGCTCGGGTGCGGTCTTGGCCAGACGCGCGAAGTCGGCCTCAAGGCGCAGGTCCCAGCGGGTCTCGCTGTTCAGCCAGTCCCTGAGCCAGTCGACATGGCGTTTGACCAGCCGGTAGGCCGGGTGATCGGCATAGAGCAGGGGCTGCATCAGCAGGCCACGCATGGCCCGGCGCCGTTCATCGTCGCGAAGTTGGGT
>NZ_JAAIJR010000187.1 GCF_010915725.1 Thiorhodococcus mannitoliphagus | reverse complement strand
CCGCCCGCCGCGCTCTTCCAGGGAGGATCGCGCTCCATCGGGCTTTGGCAGCCGCCGGATTCGTCCCAGCGTGTGTAAAACTCACCCGAGTCGTCGTCTCCGGAGCCGCACGAAAGCAGGGTTGCGTTCAGCGTAACAACAAGGCCCGTGATCAAGGATCGCTTTGTTCTCTGTCTCGATCGCATCGTCTTCCACGTCCTATGTCAGGGGCACCCGGAGATGCGCGGAACGCTCAGACTGCGGCAGCTCGGTGTCGTCAGGCCGACAGGCGAGGGCGGGGCTCAGTCCGCCATTCGCACCACACTCGGGACGGTCCCGAGGATCTGGATCTCCCCATGGCGCAGCTGGATCGGCTCCATCTCGGGACCGGTCGACTGCAGGCGGATCCCCTTGGCCTCGAGGAAAAAACCGGATGTCGCCGTCCTGGATCTGGTCGTCCATCATCAAGTCGCCCCGCACCAGCAGCGCCGGGCGGTTCTTGCGCGCCATGTCGCGCGGAACCATGGCGCTCTCCTCGCGCGCAGTGCGGCGCCTCAAGGTGTGCAAGGGCGGCGAGCGGTGCTGGGCAGTGAGCCTAAAGGATTGTTAAAAAAGTGTAATACAGCAAAATTAGCACTCCCCTTGACAGAGTGCCAGCCTGGAATTAATTTACATAACACAGGGGTCGCCCATCTGGGGTCCCCGGAAACCGGCGGTTCGCAAGAACGCCCATCGACACTTCATATTGCTCATTGGAGGATATGTCATGACCACACTCGACTTCTCACCGCTGTTCCGCTCCATGATCGGCTTCGATCGTATGGCCAATGCGCTGGAGACGGCCTATCAGAGCGAACCCGGCGGTTATCCGCCCTACAACGTCGAGGTCCAGGACGAGAACCAGTACCGTATCACGCTCGCCGTCGCCGGCTTCACCGAGGACGAGCTGGGCATCGAAGCCAAGGAGAACCTCTTGACCGTCTCGGGTCAGCGCAAGAAGACCGAGGCCGAGGGTAATTTCCTCTATCGCGGGATCGCCAACCGCAGCTTCGAGCGCAAATTCCAGCTGGCCGACTATGTGAAGGTGGTGGACGCACGACTGGAGCACGGGCTGCTGCACATCGACCTGGTACGCGAGGTGCCCGAAGCGATGAAGCCGCGGCGCATCGAGATCCGCGGGACGGGTGCCAGCCCAGCGATCGAGCATACCGCAGAGGCGGTGAAGGCCGCCGCGTGATGACGATCGACTGAGCACGTCCACTTGAGGATGAGGAGGCCGGGCCATGCGCCCGGCCTTTTACTGTCCGGAGGATGCACGGCCTCAAAACGCTGGAATGATCCTCCCGCATTGGCCGCGGGGCAGGGCGCCCGGAGGGAGCCACAGACTGCGTCCATCTTCAGCCCAGCAAGTCACGACTCCGCCCTCGCCGAATGGCGTCCGCACCAAATCGGTTGCGGATGGCATCGAGGGTCGCCGCCAAGCGGTCGCGTTTCGGACCGGGCTCGGGTGCCGCCGTCTCGAACAGGTCCATCTGGACTCCGCCATCCGTCGCTGACCAGCCGGAGATCCCCAGCCCGATGAGCCTTACCGGTCGCCCCGACCAGGGCTCGGCCGCAAACAGCGACCAGGCGGTGTGAAAGAGGGCGGCGTCGTCCGCTGTGGGCACCTTCAGGGTGCGTGAGCGCGTGTGGGTCTCGAACGGGTGGAACCGGATCTTCAAGGTGACCGCACGCCCCAGGTGCTGCGTCTGCCGGGCGATCGCACCGACCTCCTGGGCGGCCCAGCGCAGGGTCTCCTCCAGGATCTGCGGATCGCTCACGTCCTCCGGGAAGGTCGTTTCCCTGGAGATCGACTGGCGCGGCCTGTCTGGATCGATCCGATCATCGGCGAGCCCCCTGGCCTGCTGGTAGACCTGGCTCCCGGTCCGGGCGCCGAGGTGATGACGCAGCGTCTCCAGCGACAGTTGACGCACATCCCCGATCATCTTCACGCCCAGGCGCTCCAGTCGGGGAGCGGTCTTGACGCCAATGCCCCGCAGCACGGTGAAGGGCATGGGCGCGAGAAAGTCGCCGACCTGCTCGGGCGGCACGATCGTCAATCCATTTGGCTTCTGCGCCTCTGACGCCAGCTTGGCGATGAGCCGGTTCGGGCCGATGCCGACCGAGGCGGTGAGCCCGACCGCCGCCCAGATTCGTGCCTTGACCTGCGCCCCGATGACGGCGGGCGGTCCGATCAAGGCCGTCAGTCGGGAGACATCCAGGTACGCCTCATCGATCGAAACCCGCTCGACCACCGGGGAGACGGTCTCCAGCACGCCCATGATCTGCTGGGAGACCTTCGCGTAGCGCGCCATGCTCGGGCGCACATAGACCGTCTCGGGCGGCAGCCGAGGCACAGCTTGCACGATCGGCATGGCCGAGTGCACGCCGAAGCGGCGCGCCTCATACGAGCAGGTGGCGACCACCCCGCGCTGGCCCGGTTCGGCGCCGACCACCAGGGGTCGACCGTGCCACTCGGGATGGTCGCGCTGCTCGACCGCCGCATAGAAAGCGTCGAGATCGACATGCAGGATCAGACGGGACATCGGCCGATCGGACTCAGGCATTGACCGTCCTTCGGCGAGGCTCCCGGCGATGGCGGATTCCGCCGAAGGGGTGGGCATGACAGCATCGGTTGAGCCAAACGGGCATTCACGGCAGGCTGTGTCATCCTTCACGTCGACTTCCCTGAATCCTATGCCAGAGATTCATGCGCTGCAGGCCTGCTTTCCGCGCTCCGGACGCCTGGAATGGATCGGCCAGCGTCCCGAACGGCGCGCACCGCTGCAGACACCCGAGTCCGTCGTCGCCATCGCTGGTCAGGGTCTGGAAGGCGATCATGATCGCGCGCGCCGGCGTGGCACGCGTCAGGTCACCTTGATCCAGGCCGAGCACCTGGCCGTGATCGGCGCCCTGCTGGGTTGTGCCTCACCCACGCCCGAGATTCTGCGACGCAACCTGCTGGTGTCCGGGATCAACCTGCTCGCACTCAAGGACCGGTGCTTCCAGATCGGCGAGGCGGTGCTGGAGGGCACTGGCTTTGCTCATCCCTGCTCGCGGATGGAAGAGGTCTTGGGCGCTGGGGGCTATAACGCGATGCGTGGCCATGGTGGCTTGACGGCCCGTGTCGTCCGCTCCGGGCGGATCGCGCTTGGAGACGACGTCATTGAGCTTGGTCCGGCCGAGGGTGGTGCGGATGCCGAGATCGGGTGAATCCACGACGGCTCGTGGGGCAGGGAAGGGCAACGCCCCGAAGTGAGCGTGCCTCAGGAGACCGGGGAGCGTGCAAGCACCCTCAGCGCTGATGTCTGAGGGCGACCGTGAAATCGTCCGGGAGATAGTCGTTGGCGACCACCATCTCGGCCTCAAGATGCCCGGTCCAGGCGCGCACCTCTTCCGGTAGGCAGAGGTTGTAGCTGTGCGGGGCGTCCTGTCCCAAGAGCAGATTGAACACGAAGCCCTCGGTAGAGGCCATGAAGCAGCGCTCGATGAAGGACTGAGTCTCCTCCCGCGTCAGGATGTTCATGGCCCCACTGCAGACGTAGTAGTCGGCCGGGGGCAGGTCCTCGTGCAGGACATCCAGGAGCAGGATCTCGCGGCCGGTGCGTAACCGGGCGGCCTCCACCATGGGCTCCACCACATCGAGCCCGAGATAGCGTCCGGGACGCTCCCCGCGTGCGCTGAGAAAGGCGAAGAAATCCCCGAGTCCGCAGCCCGCGTCGGCGAGGGTCAGGGTCGAGAGATCCTCTGGCAGAAACCGCCGCAGGGCCTCGCAGCGGGTTAACTGGCTGTCGGCGGACGTCCACTGCACACCTTTGGCGGTGTGGCCGTAGTGTTCGAGGGAGTAACGGTAGAGGGGGTCGGTATCGACTCTGGGTGTGGCGGATTTGAGGTTCTTTTCGTTGCACAATCGCTGTCATCTGGGCGTGATTTCGGTATGGTTCAGTCACGCCGATAACAGCCCACTCGTCCCTGATGGCCGACCACGATCCGTCCTACAAGCTCTTGTTCTCGCACCGCGATCTGGTGGCGGACCTGATCCGTGGCTTCGTGCACGAGGACTGGGTCGAGCAGTTGGACTTCACCACCCTGCAGCGCGTCAGCGAGATCGGGATCAGTCACGACCTGCGCGAGCGCGAGGACGACATGATCTGGCGGCTGCGCTGGGGCGAGCGCTGGGTCTACGTCTATCTGCTGTTGGAGTTCCAGTCGAGCGTCGATCGCTTCATGGCGGTGCGGTTGCTCACCTACGTCGGACTGCTCTACCAGGATCTGGCCGCCGCAGGCGAGATCCCGGCCGGCGACCCACTGCCGCCGGTCCTGCCCATCGTCCTCTACAATGGTGAAAAATCCTGGTGGGCCAAGACCAGTCTCGACGAACTGATCGAGCCGAACCTGCCTGCGCAACTGCACCGCTGGCAACCGCAGTTCCGATACCTGCTGCTGGACGAGCAGCGGCTCGCGGACACCGCGCTGGCCGGGCAGCGCAATATCGCCGCCGCCCTGTTCCGACTCGAGAACAGTCGCCGTCCGGAGGATATCGAGCGGGTGCTGGCGAGTCTGATCGAGTGGCTGGCCGCCCCCGAGCAGGACAGTCTGCGCCGCGCCTTCGTGGTCTGGCTCAAGCGCGTGCTGCTACCGGCGCGGGTTCCAGGCGCCGAGCTACCTAATGTCAATGATCTTCAGGAGATGCGTGCCATGTTGGCCGAACGGGTGAAGACCTGGACCGAGGAGTGGAAGCAAGAGGGTCTTAAGGAAGGCCTTGAGCAGGGGCTGTCGCAAGGAGAGGCAAGGCTGCTGCGTCGTCAGTTAATCCGGCGCTTCGGTGCACTGCCGGCCTGGGCCGAGGCGCACCTTGAGCAGGCGAGCGAGGACGAGCTCGAGGTCTGGGCCGATCGCGTCCTAGAGTGTGCGACCCTGGAAGAGATACTCAAGGACCCGACTTGAGGATCAGCTCTTCGCAGACACCCATGAATAGACTTCCGAGAGGCGCCCAGCCTTCGCTGAGCGCCTTCCTCGCCTTCAGCATTCAATGTGCTCAGCAATGTCGAGAGCGTCATCCACCTCCACTCCAAGATACCGGACGGTGCTTTCGATTTTCCGATGCCCGAGGAGCAGCTGGACGGTGCGCAAGTTCTTGGTCTGGCGATAGATCAACGTCGCCTTGGTCCGGCGCAACGAGTGTGTTCCATACTCCTGGGGATCCGCCCCCATGAACTCGATCCACCGCTTCACGATGCGCGCGTACTGACGGGCGGACAAGTGCGGCGAGCCGCTCCACCACACCACGAGTCAACACACGGCGACCGCCGAGCCTTCGAGTGAGTAAAAAGATCGAAGCCATCCTGGACAGTCTCGAGCACATGATGGAATGCGAGGAGCGTCCGGTGCGCGCCGGACTGCGGTCGCTAAGGCGGTCGGATGGACTGAGCTTTTCGGGTCGTCAGCGACCGCTGTCCTTCCCCGATCCGACGGGACTCGGCCAGGAGCGGCCGCCCAGCCGAATCGGTTCAGCGGCAGGTCAGATGCACACTTCGGCCGCTGGGCTCTCGCTGTGGGACTTGCACAAAGATGCCATAGCGGACGCACCCGGCCACATCGGCAACTGGCATGCCCGGGAACGATTCACTGGTCTTCGAGCACATGTGCCAAGGTATCTTTCAACGTCAGCACTTGCACACCGCCGACGGCCTTTCCGTAGAGGTGTCCGAAATGGGTGCGGTCTCCGGTGACCAGGATGTCCACCTCCGCGACACGAGCGGCGGCGAGGATCGGCGCATCTTTGTCCGGCAGTCCTTGCTTCACAGCGTTCGCGATTGCCGAGGCATCTGGCACCGGGGCGTAGTCCAGTTGGCCCCTCAAAGCATCGAGTATCGCCGTGCGTTGCGGACACTTGAGGGCGATGTTCCGGTGAGCCTCGTCCCACGCGAACGCCGAGGTCAATACGTTGCAACGGTCCGCTGCAGCTAGCTCGAAGAGCAGTAGTGCAGGGCTGCCGTCCCGATAAGCCGCACTGAACAAGATGTTCGCGTCAAGGAACAAGCGCAGGTCAATTGTTCCGATCCAGCGATGCGCGAACCCTCGCCTGGAGATCCTCGGGGACCGCGTTCTCACGCTCGAATTCGGTTACACGCGGCTCAGAATAGATCTCGACCGGGTAGACTGCCGCCGGCTTCAACAAGATCGCCCCCTCGGGTGTTGTTTCTACCAGCAGCGGAGCCTCCCCGCTCAGGCCGACCGATCGCAGTATGGTACGCGGAATGGTCACTTGGCCCTTTTTCCCCAGCTTCACCAGATCCATGCTTGCTACCTCACGCCACATCGTTACCTGTCAAGGAAGCTCTGATCAATTCATCGCTGAGGTGCCAGAGCGCCGTCCTGGCCCACGAGAAAGGATTAGTTGATCTGACTTTCCTTATCTTACGCCATATTCCGGCTTGCCGGAATCCGGCAGGTGACGCAGGCACCCGTCGCAAATTCGCTGCTCGGCAACAGGGCGCCGTGCCGTCCCCTCCCGAGCACCAAGGCGACTGTCCGCAATGCGACCGGACCTGCCGCTTACTTTCGCACAGTGAGCGGGCAGCAACGGGTCGTGACTTGTCACTCGCAAAACGAGAGGGACTTTCCGCTATCAGGATGGAGCCGACGCTCGGACCTGATGGCTTGGCGACCGCATGTGGGACCCTCCTGCCCCAGATCAGTCACTCAGCAGTGACTGCTTGCAGGCCGAGCCGCGTCGTCAACCGCCGACCATGCTTCTGTTTCCTTTCCTAAGAAGAGGAAACAGACGATGAAGACCAACACTACAGCGTCCCAAGCGGCACATGAGCCGTGGAACAAGGGCAAGCTGATTGGCCAGAAGCCGCCGTTGAAGCTGCACGAGATCTGGACCGTCCGAACGCAGCTTCGCATGGCAGGGAAGACGCGGGAACTGGCGTTGTTCAACCTGGCAATCGACAGCAAGCTGTGCGGGTGCGATCTGCTCAGTCTGCGGGTCCGCGACATCGCCCATGGCAACCATGTCGTCTCCCGGGCGAGCGTTGTTCAGCACAAGACTCAGGAGCCCGTGCGCTTCGAGCTGACGGAGCAGAGGCGCGAGGCCGTGGAGGAGTGGATCAAAAAAGCGGCGCTGTGCCCCGCAGACCTTCTCTTCCCCAGTCGGCGGAGCGGCTCGCCGCACTTGTCCGCCCGTCAGTACGCGCGCATCGTGAAGCGGTGGATCGAGCTCATGGGGGCGGATCCCCAGGAGTATGGAACGCACTCGCTGCGCCGGACCAAGGCGACGTTGATCTATCGCCAGACCAAGAACTTGCGCACCGTCCAGCTGCTCCTCGGGCATCGGAAAATCGAAAGCACCGTCCGGTATCTTGGAGTGGAGGTGGATGACGCTCTCGACATTGCCGAGCACATTGAGTGCTGAAGGCGAGGAAGGCGCTCAGCGAAGGCTGGGCGCCTCTCGGAAGTCTATTCATGGGTGTCTGCGAAGCGCTGATCCTCAAGTCGGGTCCTTGAGTATCTCTTCCAGGGTCGCACACTCTAGGACGCGATCGGCCCAGACCTCGAGCTCGTCCTCGCTCGCCTGCTCAAGGTGCGCCTCGGCCCAGGCCGGCAGTGCACCGAAGCGCCGAATCAGTAATCGACGGAGCAGCTTAGCCTCACCCTGTTGCTTCCACTCCTCAGTCCAGGTCTTCACCCGTTCGGCCAACATGGCACGCATCTCCTGAAGGTCGTTGACGTTTGGTAGCTCGGCGCCTGGAACCCGTGCCGGTAACAGCACGCGCTTGAGCCAGACCACGAAGGCACGGCGCAGACTGTCCTGCTCAGGGACGGCCAGCCAATCAATCAGACTCGCCAGTACCCGCTCGATATCCTCGGGGCGGCGACTGTTCTCGAGTCGGAACAGA
>NZ_JAAIJR010000186.1 GCF_010915725.1 Thiorhodococcus mannitoliphagus | reverse complement strand
GCAGCCGATCCATCTGCGCCACGAGGAGATCCAGATCCTCGGGATCGTCTCGGGCGTCGTGCGGATGGCGGACTGATTCCGCCCACCCCGATAGGCTCCTTGGAAGACGATGAGATCGGAACAGAGAACAAAGCGATCCTTGATCACGGGCCTTGTTTTTAGGGGTAGACCCAACAGTCGTGTCACCAGCCGCCATTTCGCCGACGGAAAACCTCCGGGCCAAGGTTTCCGTCAGAAATACCTTGCCGACAGTGTCATTTTCAGGGGTGGACTGAACAAAATTTCAGAAGTCGGGTGCACCCCCATCACCGAGTCGGCTCGGGGCGACCAGAACCGGCATGGGGGCAGACCGCTTCCGACCCACAGCTGCCATCGGGCCTTCGAGCAACGACGACGGCAATGCCACCCGGAGCGGACGTTGCGAGAGTCGTCTTGTTCATCACTGACGCCGCCGATTTCGCCCGCGCGCGGACCGCCCGCCTGGGACGATGGTACCAAGCTGGTGCCGGCCTGGGACCTCCTCGAACAGCCCGAGCCGGACTTCAAATTCGACCAGCGCGTTGCCTAGTGACCGCCGTCCTCTGCAGGCGAGCTGCAGCCGCCCTCGTGCTTCGTTTGTCCGCCGAGCGCGAGCATCGCATTTCGGCGCTCCGCAACACGGACTCTCTGCGCCAAAGAGGCCGCCGAGCGTCCCGATGGCGCCTTGATCGCTCGCCGAGCTCCCGCTAGCCTCCTCGCTTGAGCGTCACTGGACGCAAAGCGACGGTTGGATTTCCTATCCGTGGCCAGATGTGGGTTCAGCACGTCGAGCGCCATTGCCCGCACCTGCAACAGGTGGGCCGGCCGCGCGCCAAGCGCCTACAGGAATGCTGCCGCAGGCCGACCGAACGAGGCTTTAGAATGGCGCGAAATGGGCAGAAGCGATACGAGCCAGTCAATAGAGTCCAACATCCGTTCAGACCTGCCAAAGGAGACTTGAAGCATGATCCGCATCACCTTCCTGAGCGCTTGCGCCGTCGCGGCCGTCATGGGGCAAGCGTTTGTCATGGGGCAAGCGTTCGCCGAAGTCACATCCGCCGAGCTCGACGCGATCTCGATCCCCGACAAGGTCGAGACGCCAATTGGCACACTGGAATTCTTCGACGGCGTGCCGACCGACGCCACGGTCGCCACGGTCTACGACAATCTCGACCGAATGCGCGGCGTCGCGGTGTTTCTCGACAATCAGGGGGCTGCGTCGATTTATGCCATGCGATCCGGCAATGCGAGCATCGGCGCGGACGCCTCGAACAAGTTCACCATCACAGCGCAGATGCTGCAGCCGGAATCCCTGTACCTGACCGGCAATACATCGACGCTCTATTCGCTGGGCTATATCGACCTGAAGAAGGAAGGCCCGCTGGTCCTCGAACTTCCCCCCGGCATGTTGGGGTTTGTCGATGACGCCTGGTTCAGGTTCGTCGAAAACCTTGGCCTGATCGGGCCGGACAAGGGCAAGGGCGGGAAATATCTGCTCCTGCCACCGGATCATGAGGGCGACGTCCCGGACGGGTACTTCGTGATAAAGCCAGATACCTACAGCAACCTGGTGTTTCTGCGCGCCTCCATCGCGAAAGGCCTCGCGCCCGCGGTCGAGAACATCAAGACGCACCTGAAGGTCTACCCTCTGGCGCAGGCGGCAAATCCGCCCGAAACGGAGTTCGTCGACCTCTCGGGCGTGAGTTACAACACCATTTCGGCGAATGACTTCAGCTTCTTCGAGGGTCTCAACGAGGTGGTTCAGGAAGAACCCATCGATGCCATCGGTCCGGAAGCGAGGGGGCTTCTGGCGTCCATCGGCATCGTCAAGGGTGAACCCTTCAATCCCGATGCGCGGGTGAAGAAGCTTCTGGGCGAGGCCGCAACCATCGGCAACGCGACGGCCCGGGCAATCACCTATCAGCCCCGCATTGGCGGCGTCTACATCTACCCCGACACGAACAGCGCCTGGATAACCGCCTACGCCAACAAGAACACCTCCTTCGAGTCGGATGGCACGATGAACCTGGACGCGCGCGTTCTGTTCTATTTCAACTACACCGGCGTGACCCCGGCGATGGCAACCACTCGGGCCGGAGAAGGGTCTGACTACGCTATGGCCTATCTGGATGCAGATAAGAAGGCTTTTGACGGATCAAAAACCTACAAGCTGACCCTTCCCAAAGATGTGCCAGTCAACAACTTCTGGGCCGTGACACTCTATGACACCCAGACACGTTCGCTGCTGCAGACCGGACAGAAATTCCCGACCGTGGGCAGCCAGAGCGAAGGCATGTCAGAGAACGCCGACGGCTCCTACGATATCTACTTCGCCCCCGAGGCCCCCGAAGGCAAGGAAGGCAACTGGGTCCAGACCGTTCCAGGAAAGAGCTGGTTCACTATCCTGCGCATGTACGGCCCGCTTGAGCCTTGGATCAACAAGACCTGGCGTCCGGGCGAGATCGAACTGGCGGAGTAAAGCCTGTACTGGCCCGCAGGCCAATCCGCGGGCATCAATTCAGAGGTCCATATTGATGAAAATTCATACCTTGGCGGCAACGGTGGCAACAGGCCTCGCGCTTGCAATGCCCGTGAGCGCCCAGAATGCTGCCCAGACCGATGCGATCGAATCGATTGCCGAAGAAGCCTTCCTCTACGGCCTGCCCATGTCGATGGTCTACAAGATCATGTACCAGTACGCGATCGACGAGGGCGGCAGCCAGTTCAAGGCCCCGTTCAACACCATCGCCAACATCCCAAAGGTCTACACGCCCGCGGACACGGCCATCGTCACGCCCAACAGCGACACGCCCTATTCCTGGCTCTGGATGGACCTGCGCGCCGAACCGCTGGTCATCTGCGTGCCGGAGATCGAAAAGGACCGTTACTACTCGGTCATGCTCACCTCCCTCTATACCTTCAACTTCGGCTACATCGGCAGCCGCGCGACCGGCAATGGCGCGGGCTGTTATGCCGTCGCCGGCCCGGACTGGACCGGCGAGACGCCATCGGGCGTGGCGAAGGTCTTCACGTCCGAAACCGAATTTGCCCTCGCAACCTTCCGAACCCAATTGTTCAACCCTGGCGACATTGAAAACGTGAAGGCCATCCAGGCCAAATACGAGGCAAAACCAATGTCTGCCTTCCTCGGCGCCGACGCCCCGGCCGCCGCGCCCGCCATCGACTGGCCCGCAGTGGACAACACCACCGAAAAAACCAACGTCCTCCCCAACCTCGCCTTCCTGCTCCAGTTCGCCCCGCCCATTGGCCCGGCTGAGGTCGAAATCCCCTTGCGCAAAAAATTTGCCAGCATCGGGATAGAATCCGGCAAGTCCTTCCCCTCCGTCATTCTGACCGATGCGGACAAGGCCGCCATGGCCGCAGCCAAGGCGCCGGCAGAAGAGGCGATCAAGACCAAGCTGGAAACCCTTGGAAAAACCGTAAAAGGATGGACCTTCGTGACCTCCGGCATCGGTGACCGCGCGGTGTACAACGGCGATTGGGCCCAGCGCGCCGCCGTCGCGATCGGCGGCATACTTGCCAACGACCCGAAGGAAGCCGCCTACGCCATCACCCGCAAAGACGCCAACGACGACGCACTGGACGGCGCCTCCAACCGCTACACCATGACCTTTTCCAAAGGCGACCTGCCCCCGGTCAACGCCTTCTGGTCGGTCACGATGTACGACGGAAAGACCCAGCTTCTGATTGAGAACCCGATCAACCGCTACCTGATCAACTCACCGATGCTGCCCGATCTCAAGACCAATGATGACGGCTCGCTCACCCTCTATGTCCAGAAGGACGAACCCACCGATCCGGTCGCGAAAGCCAACTGGCTGCCTGCTCCGGACGGACCGATCTACATGGTCTTGCGTCTCTATTGGCCCAAAGATGCGGCCCTCGACGGGGCATGGACACCTCCGGGACTTATCCCGACAAAATAACCGCGTTGGGGGCCCCTACCTTGAGCCGGAGATCCCAAAAGCCGGAGTGCGCCGCCGTGCGTTCCGGCGCGCGGTTTTTTACTGATTGGGTCCCGAAACGTAAAGTTGTTGTGGCGCCGACACACCCCGCCGGGCGCACGAATCCAGCGTCCGCCTATGGTTTCATTGCAGTCGGCTCGCCTCGGAGCACCAATGACCGCAGCTGGCCGAGAGCTGTCGTCATTCTGTCGGAAAACATCTGTTTTCCGACAGTCCACGAAGAGCCTCGCGAAAAGCGCGCTTCGGGGCGCTTAGAGTCAACGGAAAACCCTGTCGTAATCGGGTAGCATACGGAAACCCCGATTTCGTGGTTTTCCGCTCATGCTCGTCGGCTACATGCGCGTTTCTTCCGACTCTGACCGCCAGAGCACCGACCTGCAGCGCGATGCGCTCTTGTCGGCGGGTGTCGATGCCCGGAATCTCTTCGAGGATCACGCCTCTGGGGCCAGGGATGACCGGCCTGGCCTGACCAAGGCACTGGACTTCGTGCAGGCGGGTGATGTGCTGGTTGTCTGGAAGCTGGATCGCCTGGGGCGATCGCTCTCGCACCTCCTGACCATCATCGACTCTCTCAAGGACAAACAGGTCGCCTTCCGCTCGTTGACGGAAGGCATGGATACCACCAAGGCGTCCGGTGAGCTGCTGTTCCACGTCTTCGGTGCACTCGCTCAGTACGAACGGGCCTTGACCCAGGAACGGGTCATGGCGGGACTGGCTGCTGCCAAGCGCCGCGGGCGCACCGGTGGCCGCCCACCGGTCATCGTCGACGAGAAGCTCGACGCCATTCTGGCTGCGCTGAACGGCGGGATGTCAAAGGCGGCCGTGTGCCGCAATTTTGGCGTGAAGCGCTCGACCCTGATCGACACCCTGGCTCGCATTGGCTGGTCCGGCCCGAGTCCACCTGGAACCGAGCCGCATGCTGGATGATGCGCCACGCGGCCAAGATCATTGGCATCTCACACCCGATGAGCAACGGCTGGTAGAAGCCAAGCGCCGGGCCAGTCAGCTCGGCTTCGCCGTGCTCTTGGTCTTCTTCCGTGAGCGAGGCCGGTTTCCACGTGACACGGCCGAAGTCGATGCACAGGCGATCCGCGTACTGAGCGAGCAGCTCGATCTGCCGCTTCCCGCAGATAAGGCCGCTTTCCTCCGTGAGCGTACGGCCGAGCGGCTGCGCGCCGAAATCAGAATTCGCTTTGGCTTCCGCGAAGCGACGGTCGCCGATGCCGACAACCTGACGAGCTGGCTGTGCGATCAGGTCATCGGCACGCTCGGTAGCGAGATTGCGCCACTGATCGAGCGTCTGGAAGGACGCTGCCGCGCGCTCAGCCTCGAGCCACCGACCATTGAGCGCATGGAGCGCATCGCCCGCTCGGCGGTGCGCGCCTACGACGACCGTTTTCACGCTCGTACTCTCGATCGGCTCTCGTCTGCGACACGCAAGCGGCTGGACGCCTTGTTGAGTCCAGAGGCGTCCGACGAAGCCGCTGCCGAGGTCGAGGCCAGCCGCCAGCCCCCGGCAGTCTTGTTGAAGCTGCTCGGCAACCCCGGTCGTCCCAGTCTTGCCAGCCTACAAGACGAGTTGGCCAAGCTGGACCTCCTGCGAGGGATCACGCTTCCCCCGGATCTGTTCGACGATGCGGTGCCGCGCGACCTGGAGCGCTGCCGTCGCCGTGTCTCCGTGGAGGCCCCCTATGAGCTGCGCCGACATCCGGAGGCCGCCCGGCTGACCTGGCTCGCCGCGTTCGTGCATCTGCGCGTGCGCACGCTGACCGATGACCTCGTCGATCTGCTGATCGAGACCATCCACACGATCGGGGCACGCGCCGAGCGCAAGGTCGAACGCGAGCTGCTCGAGGACCTCAAGCGCGTCACGGGAAAACAGAACCTGCTGTTCGTCCTCGCCGAAGCGACGCTGGCCGAGCCGGATGGCGTCGTGCGGGACGTGGTCTTTCCAGTGGTCGGCGAACAGACGCTGCAGGACTTGGTGAAAGAATGGAAGGCCACCGGGCCGACCTACCGTCTCACCCTGCGCGCGGTGATCCGCAACTCCTACCGTGGACACTACCGACGCATGGTGCCCCGGTTACTGGCCGCGCTCGACTTCCGCTCCAACAACGACCGTCACCGTCCGGTGATGGAGGCGCTTGAGCTGGTCAAGCGCTTTGCCGAGAGCAAGGTCCGGATCTTTCCGCCTGAGGAGGACGTTCCACTCGATGGCGTCGTGCGGGGCCTGTGGCGCGAGGCGGTGGTGGAGCAGGACGCTGCCGGCGAGGATCGCGTCAACCGCATCACCTATGAGATCGCCGTGCTGGAGGCCCTACGCGAGCGCCTGCGCTGCAAGGAGATCTGGGTGGTCGGGGCCGACCGCTACCGCAATCCGGACGAGGACCTGCCGGCCGACTTTGAGCGCAACCGCGACCGCTATTACCAGGCGCTGGAGCTGCCGTTGGACGCCGAGCGGTTCGTCACCGACCTGCAAGCCGAGATGCACGAGGCCCTGAGTACCCTGGATGCCGGATTGACGAAGAACCCGGCCGTCCGACTCACCACCAAGAAGGGTGGTGGCTGGATCATCCTGACACCCTTGGATGCACAACCCGATCCGCCCAACCTGACCGCCCTCAAGGCCGAACTCAACGCCACCTGGCCGATGACAAGCCTGCTCGATATGGTCAAGGAAACGGATCTGCGTCTCGGCTTCACCGAGGTGCTCAAGAGCCCGACCGCCTACGAGACCCTCGAGCGCGCGGTCTTGCAGCCACGCTTGTTGCTATGCCTGCACGGGATGGGCACCAATGCCGGCTTGCAGCGGATGGCGGGGCTGGATTCGGGAACGACGGCCAAGGATCTGGCCTATGTGCGCCGACGCTACCTCAACGTCGAGGCCATGCGTCGAGCCATTGCCATTATCGCCAATGGGACCCTGCATGCCCGTAATCCGGCCATCTGGGGAGATGGGACGACGGCGTGCGCCTCGGATTCCAAGCATTTCGGCGCCTGGGATCAGAACCTGACAACCCAGTGGCACGTCCGCTATGGCGGGCGCGGCGTCATGATCTACTGGCACGTCGAGCGCAAGTCGCTGTGCATCCACAGCCAACTGAAGTCGCCGTCGTCCTCCGAGGTGGCGTCGATGATCGAGGGTGTCCTCCATCACTGCACCGAGATGGAGATCGACCGCCAGTACGTCGATTCGCACGGCCAGAGTACGGTCGCCTTCGCCTTCTGCCGCCTGCTCGGGTTCGAGCTACTGCCCCGACTGAAGGCCATCCACGCGCAGAAGCTGTACCGGCCGGAAACCGGCAAGGCCGATGCCTACAAGGATCTTCAACTGATTCTGACCCGACCGATCGACTGGGAGCTGATCCGGCAACAGTACGACCAGATGATCAAATACACGACGGCACTGCGCTTGGGGACCGCCGAGACCGAGGCGATCCTGCGACGCTTTACCCGGCAGAACGTGCAGCACCCGACCTACAAGGCATTGGCCGAGCTTGGAAAGGCCATCAAGACCATCTTTCTGTGCCGCTACCTGCACTCCGAGGCCCTGCGGCGCGAGATCAACGAGGGACTCAATGTCGTCGAGCAGTGGAACGGCGCGACCGATTTCGTCTTCTTCGCCCGCCGCGGCGAGATGGTGAGCAACCGTCGTGAGGACCACGAGATCAGCATGCTCGCGCTCCATCTGATCCAGAACTGCATGGTCTACATCAACACCCTGATGATCCAAACCGTGCTGGCGAGGCCGCATTGGCAGGAACGGCTCACCCCTCGCGACTATGCGGCGCTGACGCCGCTGATCTGGGAGCACGTCAACCCGTACGGCCGCTTCGAGTTGGACATGAGCACTCGCCTGGCCTTGCCTTGAGAGAAGTGGCGGCTGGTGACACGACTGTTGGGTCTACCCCTTTTACGCTGAACGCAACCCTGCTTTCGTGCGACTCAGGAGACGACGACTCGGGTGAGTTTTACACACGCTGGGACGAATCCGGCGGCTGCCAAAGCCCGATGGAGCGCGATCCTCCCTGGAAGAGCGCGGCGGGCGG
>NZ_JAAIJR010000185.1 GCF_010915725.1 Thiorhodococcus mannitoliphagus | reverse complement strand
ATAGCGTAAAGGTGTATGGGCATTGTCTGAATTCATCTTGATCTCCTCCGAATGAAAAGAGGGCATTCGTATTAAATCGCCATGTTATTCAGATTTTTTCGACAGCGAATCAGTTACTTAGTTCCTATACAGCGTCTCAATGCGTAGAGGTCTGGACATGGGGTAGAGCATAGGTTAACGGTGCGGGATTGCAAGACCTGACCCCAATTTGCTAGAGTCGCAGATCGGCGGCCAGTCGTCGTGCTTCTCCATCCATGCGAGACGTCGATCCGATGAGGTCGGTTCGATCGTCTTGTCTGACAGCCGACAGGCCCAAAGCAGAAGTCACCCTGATCTCAGCCGACCTGATCGAGAAATAGCTCGCGAAGAACCTCCGGACGCTCGTGCGCAACACGAATGAGCGATCGCGCCGCACCGCTTGGTTCGCGCCGGCCCTGCTCCCATTCCTGGAGGGTGCGCACCGAGACACCCAAGAGTTTTGCGAATTCGCTCTGCGACATCTTGACGCGATAACGGGCGAGCGCCACCGAGCTATGAATACTCCCTGTCGTTCCGGCTTTCATTTCGCGGATGGATTCGAGCAACTCGGCGCCGATGTCCCGCGCTGCATCCCTTTCGAGGAGTTCTTGTTCAGTCTTCGGCATGATCCAGCATCTCCCGCGCAGCATTGAGCACATGGGCCGGCAAATTGCCTCGTGCGCTCTTGGTGTAGATCAGTAAGCGGCTAGATGCGTCCGTCTGCCAGCCGGTTGTAGTAAATGACCCGGACGCCGCCTTGTTTTCCGCTACCAGACATGGACCAACGGACTTTTCGGACACCACCTGTGCCGGGAACGACATCCCCAACCAAGGGGTTTCTGGCGATCCAGACGCAGAACTCGCCGCGTTCTTCCTCGGTCCAGTAATCGGGCCACAAACGCGTGAAGGATGGCGTTTCTGCGATGGTCAGCATGGCTCCAGTATACGTCAAAGACGCACAACCGGCTTGGGAGACGGCTCTATGCGGATACCGGACAGTCCGCTCTATCTCCGGATGCTCTGCTCACGCCCCAGAGCTGCCACTGGACTTACGTCGCCCGGCGGCAGCTGAAGAAGCGAGACCAGGCGTTATCTGTGAGGACGAAGGACTCCACGGCGGTCGTCGGAAGGCCAAGATGTTCCTTTAAGTAGCCTACAGCGCTACAATGCGCCAAAAAGGAGATCCCTAATGGCCGTCAACGTCAAGCTGCCCGAGGAACTCGTCAACCAGGCGAAGCGCTATGCCCGGGCTGAACATCGCTCGGTGCCCAAGCAGATCGAATATTGGTCGCAGATCGGCAAGATCGCCGCAGAGAACCCGGACCTGCCATTCTCGGTGATTCGCGAGATCCTGATCGCCGATCAGGAAGAGGCGGTTGTCGAGTACCAGTTCGGCTGATGCGCCTGCTCGTTACACCGACCTTCGCTCGCGCAGTCAAGAAGCTCCATCGCAGGCAAAAGGTCGATCTCGACGAAGCGGTGAGAATCATCGCGCAAGATCCCGGGATCGGAGAGACCAAGGTCGGCGACCTCGCCGGTGTCCAGGTCTACAAGTTTCGTATGGCCAACCACCTGTGCCTGGTCGCCTACCGGGTCATGGACGCAGACACCGTCAAGCTCCTGATGGTCGGCCCACACGAGAATTTCTATCGAGACCTTAAGCGCGTGGAAAGCTGACCAAGCGAGTAGCGTCGTTACGCGCGCGATTCCCAACCATGTATCCGCTAACCGTTGGATTGCCGCCGCCCCTCAACCGGGGGTGAGCGTCTGCATGTGACCGCGCCCTTCCGCTCAGCCGCCGTGGATGAGTTTCCGCTAATGGGACTCAGCAGGCACTGAGACCTTGCTCACGTGAGGAGCAACGACTATGGAATTATCAGTCATCCAATCTTGCCAATTCGGCTGATCCGCGGCGCCTCCACCGCATAGCGGGCGATGGTCGGGAGTGGGCGAACGCCGTCGGATTCGAGCCTGGCCAAGCCCAGGCCCGCCAGTCGCTCGGCGGCCTCCCGGCAGAAGGATTGTCCGGCATCGGGCTCCTTGGCGGCCTTCTTCCAGTAGCGTCCGAACTGCTCGGTCCAGCCCCGATAGGCGGCATGGATGCTGGTCCAGGATTGCGCTTGATCTTGGGACAGGTGCTCCGCGAGATGTCCGGCCATCAATAGGGTGATGTGTCCTTCCGTGCCCTCGGAGGGCATGCGCTGGTCGGCCAACTCACCGTCCGGGTCGACCATGGCGATGCCCTCGGCGCGCATCTCGGGGATTAGGCCGGTGGCCTCTTGGATGCGCTGGACGATGGCGTGACGCTGGTTGAGTAGATAGGCCCGCTCGTCCTCGTTCAGCTCGCTGTAATAGAGCACCGGGTCGTCGAGCAGACGCTCGGTGAGGCGCTGGCGCAGCTCGCGGTTGCGGGCCTCCGGGGACGTCGGGGTCAGGTCTTGCAATCAAGCACTCGTAGGCTTGATGGGTAGGTGCACTGGCGATTCAATCCCGTTTTCAAGCCGGCGCACGGCTCGACTGACGGTGGAGTAGTGTACGCCGAAGTCATCGGCGATCTCCTGCATGCGGTAGACGCCGCTCTGATAGGCCCGTGCTATCGCCTCGGCTCGGACGGGGTAGAAGAGGTGACCCACCAGCCCATGGCGTCGATTCGTGGTTTGGGTATCGACGCCGTTGAGCTGGCGCATTCCCTTGGAGAGGTTGGCATCGGGCGTCTCGACGACGCAGTGATAATGATTGGTCATCTCGCAGTAGGCGTGGCAGCGCCAGTTGAACCGACGGCAGACCTCGCCAAGCAGCGTCAGCCAATCCAGGCGGTCCTGATCGTCGCGATAGATCGCCTCGCGCCGATCACCGCGCGCCGCTACATGATAGAGCCCGCCAGCAAGCTCAATGCGTAGAGGTCTGGACATGGGGTAGAGCATAGGTTAACGGTGCGGGATTGCAAGACCTGACCCCAATTTGCTCAGGCGCTGATCGCCAACTTCGAGGTCGCCACGGGGCAGGTCGTCACCCCGTCCATCGGCGAAACCCGCACGGAAGCGGACTTCCTCGCCCACATCGCCACCACGGTGGATACGGATCCGGATGCCAGCTGGATCTTTGTCTGCGACCAGCTCAACATCCACCAATCGGCCAGCCTGATCGAATTCGTCGCGCAGCGCTGCGCCATCGACACGGATCTCGGGCGCAAGGACAAAGAGGGGATCCTCAAGCGCATGGCCTCGCGCGCCGCCTTTCTCCAAGACCCCACGCACCGCATCCGCTTCGTCTATACCCCGAAACATTGCTCCTGGCTCAACCAAGTCGAGATCTGGTTCGGCATCTTGACCCGCCGACTGCTTAAGCGCGGGCGGTTTGCCTCCACCGAGGAACTCAAGCAACGGATCCTTGACTCGACTTTGGCCATTTTTCCCGGCTGTAAATCTCTTTTTTATCAAAATCTTACGATGCGTAAAAAATTGAACGAGGGGTCCAGTTTCGGCGTTCTGGCCTCCCGACCCCCTCTAATTTTCAGCCCTCACGATACTTCAAGCAGTTAGCTTTCTGGGAGACCGCCAAAATGGCCAAAGTCGAGCCTTGAGTTCATCGACTTCTTCAATCAGACCCTCGCCAAGCCGTTTCGCTGGACCTACATCGGTAAGCCCCTGATGATGTGAGTTATCGACATAATTTAAGGCGTGAGGTACTAGTGCTCAGACGACCCAACGTTATGCCCATTTGGCGGATAGTGCCTTGCGTGAGGCCTCCGGCGGGGTGGCGGCGATGGTGAATCAGGCGAGGCAGAGGGAATCGGTTTAAGTGTAGGGGTTGGGTTGCCTAAAGTGACAACCCAATTCGGTACGTAGGATCGCTTTCTCTCTTTCTAAATAGTCATTTTATTTAAATTCATCAATGTCTTTTTCTTTTGATAATAGAAATTTAAGTAAGGATTTATTTTGAAATCGACATGTTTGCATAAGGCCAAGAAGCAGTAAATATTGAGGGGTCATAGATTCAAAAAAAGCGCCTGAAATTTTTCTTTGTACGGCCAAGTGTCTGATCGCACGCTCTCCAGCGTTATTGTTCCAAGGTAAATCGTCCTCCATAATAAAAGCAAAAAGACTATTTCTGTAGCGTAAAAAGCGCTTTTGATATTTTGGAGTAATGTCAGAACTGTACGTTTTGTTAATGGTTTCTTCATAAAATTTTTCAATAATAGAGGTGAACTTGCTAAGTCTTTTTGTTTTCGCCCCATATTTGTCGACTGTCTCTAAAATTGGGACAATAAGATTTTTAACTTCCAGTACAAACTTTTCAAACTCAATATCAAAAGGCGATACCCATAAATCATCGTTTAGGTCTCTAATTAAATGCACCCAACATTTTTGTTGTTTACACTTTACGGAATCATATCCAGGGTAAAAATCTGATATTAATGTTCCCGAGTATTCACCAAGAAACTCATGGACAATACGGGCTTCTCTGGTTGGAGTCAGTTTGAAAACGACATGTTTTCCATCTGAGAATACCCATACAAATTGTTCAACTCCTTGTATGCTTATTTTTGTTTCGTCTGCGTGTATAAATGAGCTGCTTAATATTTTTTGGGTAAGTGCTTGCTCTGTTTCAGTGTAAAAATCACTAAAATATTTCATGAAATTTAAGATTGAAGTTTGACTAATTTTCTCTCCAAATTGATCTTCCAGTGTTTGGGTGATGACTCGATACGGCAATCGAAGAAATAATCTGTTATACACCGCCCAGGCTTGCAGACCATGTCCATATGCAAAATAGTTTACTCTTATTGCCGGAGGATTATAATGCGAGTGGCATTTTCGACAGAAGCCCATTTTCCCTACGTATTTAAGATATATTTTTTTGACCCCGGACTTATTAAATACAAGATCAACAACAATGCATTCTGAAATTCGTTCTGATTCTATTAGCGGTTCACCTATATGCTCTGGGCACTCTAATCTTGTTGGCACAAAAATAGTCTTTCTTGCTCTGGGAAGTCGCTTGAAGTGCCCTGGGCATCCTTTTGGCCTCCCGTGCTTTTTATTCGGTTCTTCCTTTTTTTTCCTGATTTTTGCCAAGCAGATTTTTTTCTTATCATAATCAGAATGAGCGAATTCTAGAATGGCGTCAAATTGATTATGTATGTTAGTTGCTACTTCGTTTGCTAATTTTTTAGGCTGGTCCGCATAATCAACATTAGGTAGACTGTCAGTAGAATTATTGATTTTAGTTAGCGTATCAGCTAATAATTTAAGCGCCTGGCAATCCTCGCTGTTGTATGTTATCAAAAAGTCTTTATATTTTAGGTCATGCGTATCATCCCAATAAGATCGCCAGACAATGCTTTGCAATCCAGATGCTTCCGGTGATGTCCATACTGCTCCAATAAATTTTCCGATATCTTTCAATCCATTTGAATATACTGGAAAATACACTTGCCCGTAAATAAAGGTATTGATATTAATCAAACGATTTTTGATGTCATCAATGTCTATGGCTGATTCATAACGTTTTGCTAATTTTGAGATAGCACGCACTTCGTAGTTTCCGTAATGGTAAATAGGTGAATCATTATATTCACTTATTTTTTCTATAAACTGACTCCATATTTTTTTCTCGCCTTCACATGTGTCAGCCCAAAAATAATAGTGTTCGCACGAATTGTTTTCGCTACATACGAGTAATCCGATAAGATACTCATATTCCTGATCAGGAACTCCTTCGATATCTAAAAATAACTCGATAGGCTTTCTGGTTATTTGAGGTAAATCTTGAAGATAAATTTTATTTGTTCTAATTGCTAATGCTTGTAGCTCTAGTTTGTGTAGCTGTATTAGCGGTTTTTTGGATCGCTTTTTGCGCCTTCTAGGTTTGTATAAATAGGAGAGTTGCTTAATTGTAAAAATTCCTTTTTTTTCGTAGTGCTTAATCAGCTTTTCTGTAGCATGACTGAGCAGGCTAATATTGTCCTCTTTTTCCGCCTCTGTTCGACAGAAATGCTGAAACTGACAATAGGAGCAATGCTTATTTAATATTATCGGCGTTGGTTCGGGTGGCTTTTTCTGAACAAGATTTTGAAAATCAAAATTATCAATTATAGTTTTTAATTTTTTGTATTCATTTTCAAGATTGATTACATGAGATTTTAAATCTGCACCAATAATCTTCCCATTTGCTGGCTGCAGGTCTTGAATTTGCCCTAAAATATATCCGGCAAAAGTCAACTCTAATTTCTGGAAATCACTAATCTGGTTTGTTCCAACAAAAAGGCCTTGATCATCGTTTCGCCCAAAACCCTAAATTATGGTAGGGTATCGCAAAACATACCAATATAAATCAGCGTGTTACGCCTGTGCTTCAGCCGTCAGTCCCGCAGGTGGACCAATCGATGATCAAGGCCAACAAAAATTATTGGTTCGTAACTGTAATCACCTAGTAATGAAGGCGATAATATTTTTTCCAGAACAGCGCAGTTTGATTCATGCTCTTTACTCTGAAGTTTTGCATTGATCAGGAGGTTGCTCCCGTTTATTAAATTCATGCTATTGCAAGAGCTTAATTCTGGGTGCTGATTTTTTAAATTTTCCAAATAAGCAGTTTGGTTGATAGTCTTTTTATGTTCAAGAATAGTGATATATTTATTAGCTTTGCCTTTTTCATCGGCATGTAGCAATAGATAAGTCTTACGTTGACATTGAGCATATGCAACCAGAATGTCAGAGGTGATTTTTTTCATCATCCTCTTAAGATAGCTCACGTTAGGTAAAATCAAGGCTAGACGTGCAAGATGACGACTGTTGCCGTCAAAGGAAGGTGAGCGCAATCGAAGGCATCCGCTACCGGAAATGCACCAGAGCCAGTGACTTTCAGGCATAAAAAATCCCCGTGTCTCAACGAAACACGGGGATTTTCAAGGTCTTGTTGGTGCCCAGGAGCGGAATCGAACCACCGACACGAGGATTTTCAGTCATCCAACCTTGCCAACTCGACTGATCCGCGGCGCCTCCACCGCATAGCGGGCGATGGCCGGGAGCGGGCGATGGCCGGGAGCGGGCGAACCCCATCAGCCTCGATCCTAGCCAGACCCAGGCCCGCCAGACGCTCGGCGGCTTCCCGGCAGAAGGATTGTCCGGCATCGGGCTCCTTGGCGGCCTTCTTCCAGTAGCGTCCGAACTGCTCGGTCCAGCCCCGATAGGCGGCATGGAGGCTGGTCCAGGATTGCGCTTGATCTTGGGACAGGTGCTCCGCGAGATGTCCGGCCATCAATAGGGTGATGTGTCCTTCCGTGCCCTCGGAGGGCATGCGCTGGTCGGCCAACTCACCGTCCGGGTCGACCATGGCGATGCCTTCGGCGCGCATCTCGGGGATCAGGCCGGTGGCCTCTTGGATGCGCTGGACGATGGCGTGGCGCTGGTTGACCAGATAGGCCCGTTCGTCCTCGTCCAGTTCGTCGTAATAGAGCACGGGGTCGTCGAGCAGGCGTTCGGTGAGGCGCTGGCGCAGCTCGCGGTTGCGGGCCTCCGGGGTGTCGGCGACGAATCGGGCGGTGATGGCGCCGATGCGCTGGTCCAGGGTGTCCTCCGGCTGTTCCAGGGTCCCGACCAGGGACGGACCGCGCCGGGTTACCAAGAGGGCGGAGAGGACGTGGCGGTCGATGTCGTAGAGCACGTCCTGGCTTTCGTTTTTGATATAGGCGTCCTCGTTGCCGGCCACACGGACCAGCACGCCGAGGTTCAGCAGGAGACGGACGACGGCCACCAGATCGCGGCGATCTTCCTGGGTGCGCAGTTCGAACACCAATCCGCTGGCCACGACACCGGGCTCGGCGGACTGGTCCATGGCGGCCTTGCCCAACCGGCCCAAGGTGCTCTGCATCTCGCCGCGCTCCAGGCCCGCCAGCACCAGGCACAGGAGGGCGTAGCGGCGGCGCGTGAAATCCAGGTCTACCGGGCGTTTGCCGGGGCGGGCGGCACGGCTGCCGTCGTCGTGCTCGGGCGCGGTCTTGGCCAGGCGCGCGAAGTCGGCCTCGAGCCGCAGATCCCAGCGGGTCTCGCTGTTCAGCCAGTCCCTGAGCCAGTCGACATGGCGTTTGACCAGCCGGTAGGCGGGGTGATCGGCATAGAGCAGGGGCTGCATCAGCAGGCCACGCATGGCCCGGCGCCGTTCATCGTCGCGAAGTTGGGT
>NZ_JAAIJR010000184.1 GCF_010915725.1 Thiorhodococcus mannitoliphagus | reverse complement strand
AACGTCGCCGTCGATCAGAGCAACGCCATCGGTGGATTCAACGTCGTCGGCGCGAATCAGACGCAGAACGGCATCAGTGGTCAGGTCTCGGTGTTCTAACACCCGCCAGGCAATGTCCGCTGTCCAAAACGGGGGCTGAATGGCCCCCGTTTTCGTTGCTACCCCTAGGCGGTAACTTCTCAATAACTCAAGGCTCCGGCTCAGTGTCCAGACCTCGTCACGGACGCGTTCCTGATCCTGGCGCCGGCGCTCATTGAGCGGGATGAGCTTGTGAATCAAGCGCTCGGCGCGCATCCAGCAGAGGGCATGCAGCAGGATGGCGAACTGTCCGGCACCATCGCTGACGATGGCCAGCTCACGCGAGAGGCCTTCCGCCAGCAGTCCGCCGAGCAAAGCAGGCAACGGTTGCGATGCGCTGATGACGCCGTGCCTTGGTGATTCCAAGGGTCTTGAGCTGTGCCTCCCACGCCGCGGTGGTTGCAGACTCTACCACCGGGTGGGCCGCGAGCGCTTGGCACAGCGCGCGAGGCAGACCCTCGTCATTGCGGCAATCACAGGGATCGCTCGCTTGCAGGAGTTGGAGAAATGCCCTGCTCACACGTGAGAGGATCACGATCAACGTACTCTTCGTGCGGTTGACAGCACGACTGGCCCTGAATCTACTTAGAGCGTCAGGGGTGTGCGCTCGTCACAACCGCGCACCATGAAGGCTCGCCACTGTAGTTTGCTCTTGTCGCATCGTCGGTCATTGCAAACGAATGTTCCGGCAATTCGTCGTTTTTCGAATGATGTCCGGGCATGATCCAAGAATTCTGCCCGACAAAGGCAGGTCACTTTCATGCAACAGCTCCTCCGCAACAAGAAAATCGTTTCGGCGGCGTTCAACGCTCAACCGTTTGCGTATGGCGAGAACGGCGATCATGTTGCGTTGTTTCAGAAAGCCCTCTTTGGCCTCGGGTACGATTTGCCGCGCTCTTACGTGAGCGCATCTCGCAACGGCCCTGAATTCGACGGAATCTTTGGCGAGGAGACGCAGGAAACTACGAGAGCGTTTCAGACGGAGCAGATGTTAAAGGATGATGCGGTGGTCGGAGAGCAAACCATTTTTATGATCTCGACGCGTTATGGATTGATTCCAGTGGTCGTCCCCCATAAGCGAGATCTGCTGAATCGGACAGGGCGACTTTTTCATAGCAGAGCGGCTGTGATCGCGTCGATTGCGGAAAGCTTCATCAAAGAGATGAACTTCTATCTCGGGACATTAAAGGTATCATCTGACGACTATCGGAGAATGCGACGCTACCTGGCCAGTGGCTTGATCAGCGTCAGCGTCTTAAGTCAGAAGCGTTTCCTCAACGTCAAAGGACGCAAAGAAGCCGTCTACGAGACGAAGAACAACAGAATTGTTCTTCGCGAAGACAGGAACTACTTTACTCGGTTGGGACAGGCGACGTGTGTCCATGAACTGACGCATGCGATCCTCGACGATCGTCGCATCCCAATTCCCACCGCATCCCGCGACGAAGCCATTGCAGTTCTCGCGGAGGCGTTCTATCTGACCAAGCGTTTTCGAATGTCTTTCGCCCTTGATCGACCAAGTGTACATGTTCCGTCGACCTACACGGCAGCACAACCACTGATCGACGCGATCATGGCGAGTAAAGCGCAAGCGAAAAAGGACATCCGGTCATTTCAGCAAGAAGTTATGAGGCGGAATCGCATTGCACCATTGAGCAAGTATATCTACGACGGCATCTGACCGCGCACCGCTAACGCCCACAACCATTCTGCCCGCATCGATCCTCTTCCGATTCTCAGACGAAAACGGAGCCTTCTGGTTTACAACCCTTTCGGCACCACGCATCACGGGATCAGCGTTGCCCTTCCTTGCTTCTTCCCACTCAAGAGCAGTCCGCTACGGCAAGGCCGGATGACGATCGTGGAGCTTGGTTCTCCCGGCGAGACCTTTGCTGCCCTTCCCGTGTCTTCCCCTGAGTTGATGCCTTCCTCAGAGAGGTGTCGGCTCAAACAAGAAGACGACGCTTTCCTTGAATAATGTTGGCATCAAGCGAACAGAAAGCTAGTTCACACCAGGCTCAAGCCCTTACAAGCTCGCATAGAACCGCGATTTCACACGGCTTAGCGGGCGATTTCTTGAGGTTGGCGCATTTTCTGCTTTTGCTAGTCACGCACAGCGTCGGATCCCTTTTCTTACAAAATCACGGATTGTGGAGAAATCGATGAATAAGTTCACCAAAATGTTCCTGGTTGGCATGCTACTCGTTCTCGCTGCTGCGAATTTGGTAAATGCCGATCCGACTGTCAACAACATCATGAGAATCGACACTCAAAATAGATTGGGTGGAGACACCCCTGGTTTAAAAGAGAATGTCGAATTTTGGAGCTTAAGGCCAACTGAATCTGGCAACGATGATATCGATCTGCTCGACTATGGTCTGGATGGGAGCGATTTTCCCGGCGCCTTCATCTGGGAAATCGATAGCAACGGTGAGGATTATACCCAGGTCTTTGACTCAACCGGCGCATTGGCGATCTTCACCGAAGAGAACCAAATATTCGATGCCTACGGCGTTCTGCAATGCACAGCGCATAAAGAAGGCGATCTGATTAAACTGCGGCAGCTATCAAATGGCTCTGTATTGTTAACGGCGTCAGAGTTTGGCTATGTGTTTTCGGGAAATTTGGACGCACTTCCTGACCCAAACACAGCGGCGTGGCAACGCCTTATTGACGAGCAGCTTGCTTACGAGTTCGATGACGATCGACTCTACAAAGTACGAAACGGCCGGACTGAGATCGCAGGCCGTGCAGACGTTAGTCTGCAAGAGGCTAACCCGATGCGGAAGCTGATTATTAGTGCCCTTTTCGAAGGTGTCTGTGGTGTAGAAGCAGTCGATATTATCGGCGAAAATGAGAGCGTTGGGGATGGGCGCGACTTTCCTGACAGCTTCATCTGGGATGTCGACTCTACAGAGGAACTACGTTGCCAATCGCAGAGATGCAGAGATCGTCAAAGACGACGAATTTTTCGCGCAAATTGTCGCCTGGAAGGTGGTTATGCCATTGGATGGACTTGTACAATACCTGAGGGCGGCAATTGATGTTCAAAATCGCTGCTGCCGGACAGTCGGGTAGCCGGGTGACGTTATCGTCACCCGGCCCCAGCAGAGTCGCGCCGAATTCAAGGGCTTAGAACGGCTGTGCAACACGGACTTGGGGTTGTTGGCCCAAACCGCCGATTTGATGCACTAAGGCAGAGGACTGGCGACCTCCTGGGATGCACCACGACAACTCAGACGGTTACGGGCCATAACGGAGAGCCACCGACGTTTGGAGACCCGTGTCGGAAGTCGACACGAGGACGACTTAGCCCCTAACCCGCGGTGCGCCAACTAGGTCATCGACAGCCGAATGTCCGTCGGTGTCAACGATAACTAGCTGAACTATTGAGATAAGTTGGTAAGATGGCGGCCTCCGATGACCCGAAGCGATAAAGTCCTACTGCATACTTCCGGCGGTTCGGGCCAACAACCCCTAGTCCCGATGGCTCGCCGTCCATTGCGGACCGCTAGGGTCGATTAGCGTCTCTTCAAATCGGCATCGTCAATGCCCCTGAGATCGATCTCGGCACGCACCTGCTCGCACAGGAGCAGAACGTCGCCGTCGATCAGAGCAACGCCATCGGTGGGTTCAACGTCGTCGGTGCGAATCAGACGCAGAACGGCATCAGTGGTCAGGTCTCGGTGTTCTAACACCCGCCAGGCAATGTCCGCTGTCAAGAAACGGGGGCCTTCGGGTCCTCGTTTTCGTTGAGGATCCTAGGCGCACTTAACCTCCTCTAAGCCCGAGATATCTGGGTGATCCCTCTGGCACGCCCCGCCAAGAGTCCGGGACAGCACGACCAAAAAGAAAGGCCGGTAACCCTCTGCTAAAGTCGAATTTGTGGCAATGCACCCTGCCAGAACGCATCGGGCATGCCCGTGATCCTGCCAGGGATCTTGTCCTGGAGGAACGCATCTCTGAACTCCGGGCTGAATCCTGCAAGCTACCGACCCGCGCAAGGCCAATCGCGAAGGCGGTGGGCGGCTTCATCCAACCCCGATTTCGCGGTTTTATTTCGAGGTCCGCCGACACACTTGCTCGGTGCTGCCGTCGTGTCTGGCACCGCGGCGCTGGTATGGGTGGGCGCTGCCGTGTCCGTCTTGGTCTTCGTTGTGGCAGCAACTGGCCAACTGCTGTCCGTTAGTCCTTCCTGAGGCTGGCGATGGCCGGGCGCGTGCTCCAGCGTGGCGCCCGACCCAAAGGAGACATAACGTTTAGATGATCTGCGGAAAATCGCCTCGCGTCCGTCTCCGCGACTGGTCACATGGTACAGCGCGCCAGTAAATGCGAGACGAAGAGGCTTGTCCATGCCCTCAAGTCTATGAGTCCCTTCTTCTAGACGCCTAGAACTCGCTCTTGCCATCCCTGGCGAGGGTTCAGGCTGAGATCAAAGGCTGTGTGCGTACAGCACCTCGATATCGTCGAGGTAGATGAGGCCCGAGAAGTTGTCGAAGTACTTGTCGGCGACCTGCTTGGCGATCGCCCGGGAGACGCCATCGTTGGCGGTGATGACCTCGATCTTGATGTTCGAGAAGGTGTCCGAGACAGCGGGCTGACCGGACGAGCGGGTATTGCGGCTGCCAACGCCACCAGCAGCCATCACGGTGTAGCCGGTGGCGCCGGCCGCTTGGATGATTTTGGTGACCTTGCTCAGCAGCACCTTCTCGGTGACGATGACGAGTTTGGTGGCCGTCTGTGTCATGTGTCGATACCTCTTAGCGTTGATCGGCGGGGCCTGGTCGTGCTTCTACATGGCTTCCCGTCCCCGACTTTTCACAGTGATTGATGCTGACTGGCGAGTCCCTGAGGCAGCCGGTTCGTCCTTTCGGTTATCGCCTTGCCCCGCCTCTTGTGGCGCTCAAGCGCGGCGTCCCTGCCGTCGACGACTCCGAAAACGACGCCGTCCATCCCAAGAGCGGTTCAGCAAGCGCTGCTTTCGGCCATAGCCGGGCGACGCGTCAGGAGCCGAAAACCACCTGTGCCAGGCCGATGTAGAGCGGGATGCCGATGGCGATCGCGACCGGGGTGCCGATACTTGTCGATGCGCCGATGTAGGACGACGGATTGGCCGTCGGTATGCCGGCGCGCAGTGTCGGCGGCCCCGAGATGTCCGAGCTCGAGCCCGCGATGATGGCCAAAAGCACGACACCGCCTGGGCTGAAGCCGACCAGTACATGAGCGATGTAGCCGAGCCCGAACGCGATCAGCCCGTGCACGAGCGGCATCAGAGCAGCGTAAACGGCGAACCAGTGGGCGACGCGTCGGAGTTCGTTCAGCCGGGCGTATGCCTCGATGCCCATGATCAGCATCAAGACCGACAGCAGACCACGGAACAGCGGCTCGTAGAAGGTGTCGACGACCTTACCTGGGTTCGTGAACAACCCGAGGGCGATCCCCAGCAATAAGGCCGACAGCGCCGAGCCCTGCAGGCTTTCCTTGACGATTGGCCAGATCTGCACCTTTTCGCCGGAGCCATCCTTCTTTTTCAGGTAGACACTGGCGAGCACGATGGCGAGGACCAGCGCCGGGATGTCCATGAACGGGTAGAGCGCCGCGGCCCAGGGTTCGTAGGCGATGCCGTCGTTCTCCAGCACCACCATCCCCGCGGCGAGCGTCGATCCGCTGACGGCACCGAACAGGCCAGCGGTCGCGATCCCGTCCTCGGTGCGGATGCCAGGCAGCATGGCTAGCGTGTAGCGGCCGATCACGACGATCAGGCACCCCACAAACACCGCGATCAGCGCGGGGAGCAGCATCGCCGCGAGATCCGCCTCGCTGATCGCCATGCCGCCCTTCAGGCCGACCTTCATGAGCAGCATGAAGACAATGAATTTATAGATGGAATCGGGGATCGTCAGCCGTGAACCGAGCGCGGCGATTAGGATGCCGCCCAACAGGAAGGCCAATGTTGGCGATTGCAGCTGGTGCAAGAACCGCGCGCCGAAGTCTAGCAATACATCCACGTTGTTAACTCCTCGTTGTGTGCACTACTCGCAGCGTGGCGTCGTCGTGATGACGGCGCGTCTGCTGTGTCGTTTAGGCCGTCGCTCGATGCCACTGGCTGACTCGCCAGACGACGAGCGCAACGCGACTACTGAGACCGGAGAGATCGATACTTGGCAATGCGCTCCAGGTGCGTATTCGACCGATGCTGAGTCTCTCCCGAGCCCTATTCGGGCGACCTGGAGCAGGCCATGACGGCCTTACGTGGAAGTATGCGGGCGGTCTGCCCCGACCAGATATCAGACTTTCGGAGCAAAAGCATAGATTAGAATCTATAGATTCAGCAGTTACGATCGACTTCTTTATAACTATTCAGGATCCCTTGCCACGCCACGGAGCTAGACGACCTGTTTTGACGAGCTATGCTGAATTCTGGCGTATGAGCGCGGGCTTCCGTCGGGGTTTTCGCGCTGGCTGAGAAGGCTCAGGATCGCCTGTTCCAAGGCATGGATCGCAACCCCGCTCAATGAGGCCGCACTGGCCAGAGCATGGATGGCGCGCTGCAGTGAGCCTTGCCACCCATCAGTTTCATGTAGACAATTTGACTATCGCTATTGACAGATGAGATTGACTCAAATTGGGAACGGTTGCCTCGCTTGCGCGTGAGATCGAACGCGGTCTTCGACAGATTCATCCTGGCTGCGAAAAACGATCTTGAAGAAACTCCCGCTCAACACCTATCGGTTTCCCGAAATCAACCGGAACAGCCGCTCCAAGCCTGCGTAGCCAGGCCATCCTGGCCTGGTTTGCCAGGGCTGGAAGCCCTGGCTACATAAAACCGATAGGTGGTGAGGAAACTCCCGCCCACCATCGCCGCAGCGATTCAGACCCAGACGGCCAACACCGCCCAGTGGGCGGCGGTCCTGCCGATCGAGACCGAACAGGACGACATGCGCTTGCAGTGGATTGCCCGTCTGTTGGCCAATCCCTTATTGGACAGCCGAATGATCATGGAGCCGTTGGCGCGGCATCAGTTGGGCGAAGCCGCGCGCCACGGGCAAGTGGTGGTGTTGAGCATGGACCAAACCGACTTGGGCGATCGCTTTGCGATTCTGATGGTCAGTGTGCGCGTCGGGGATCGGGCCTTGGCGCTGTGCTGGACGGTGGAGGCCGGCGCGGCCAATCTGGGCTTCGAGGCGCAACGCGAGGTCCTGGACTGCGTGGCCGGTTGGTTGCCCGCGGGCGCGCCGGTGCTGCTGGCGGGCGATCGTTTTTATCCCTTGGTCGCGTTGTTTCAGTGGTTGGACGCCCAGGGTTGGGGGTATCGGTTGCGCTTGAAGGGCAATCATGTGGTCGATGTCGGGCGTGCGGACATCACCTGCACCGCCGATTTGGCCAAGGGCATCTCGTTGGGTTTCGCGCCGGGGGCACGTTTGTTTCAGGACGGCGTCGAGACCAACATTGGCATCTGGCATGAAGCCGGGCATGAGGAGGCGTGGATCATTGCCATGGACTGCCAGCCCACGGCGGCTACGATCCGTGATGACGGCTTGCGCTGGAGCATTGAGCCGATGTTCTCGGATTTCAAAACACGTGGGTTCGGTCTGGAAGATACTCAGCTGCGCTACCCCGATCGCGTCGACCATTTGGTGTTGATCCTAAGCCTGGCGATGCATTGGTGCACCGACACCGGCCGTCGCGATGCCTTGGAATCACCGACGCCGCTGGAGCAAAAGGCGACTGGACAAACCGATCCCGACCACTGGATCTTTCGCAAGCTTGCCCGCTCCTGTCTGTCCTGGTTTCAACGGGGTCTGAGAAAACTCCTGCGGCTCGCTGAACTTGGGCGCCCCTTGCCCTGCTTTGCTCCCTCTGGATGAAACTGATAGGTGGTGAGGGCTGCGATATTCATCACTTGCACATAAAGTATGTGAGCGATCTTGAGTTCGCGACTTCTCCATCCTGATAGCGGAAAGTCGCTCACGGCGCAACGAGGGACAAGCCGCAACCCATTGAAGCGGTGAAGCGAGGTTTCCAGCAGGGGAAAGAATCTTGCCGCTTACCTCAGCGAGAACACGGCATGCAAACTTCGGTGAGGGCCTGGTTCTTAGAGAGCGCCCATCAATTATTTCCCGCTGCGAGCGATGCCGCCCGAAATCCCCCCCTGGCCCATAGCCGTCAGGCTAGCGGTATTTTCATTTTAAATCAATATTTTACGAGCGCACCCCATAACTTCTCAATAAGTCATGGCACCCAATAAAACAGAGACTTAGAATCAAAAGAGTCGCACTTCTGCGCCTCA
>NZ_JAAIJR010000183.1 GCF_010915725.1 Thiorhodococcus mannitoliphagus | reverse complement strand
CCCCGTTAAACCATTCACGCAAACGCCCGGGGGCGGGGGGCCCCCCCGGCTAGGGGGCCCCGGGGGGGGGGGGGCGCCGCTCCCACCGGTCGTGCGCTTGGGCTATGAGAGGATGAACGGCGCCATCGAACGCGAGGCTTTCCTCCCTGTCTAATGGCCCGGATCCGTCGAGCATCGGCACTCCCTGCGTGACTGTGACTGATGCTTCCCATCGATCCTTGCCCTAAGCAACCTCAGTCTGTCATTCGGAGTCGTCGGCGATGAGCCAAGAGGAGAGTCAGGCCGAGGCATCGGTCGCGGAGCGTATTGGTCTGAAGGAACCCTCGTCCAGGCGTCTGCGCCATTGGCGCAGGTGGCTCGCTCTGATCATTGTTGGTCTTGCCCTGCTCGGAGTCTTATTCATCGCGCCCTCTCGGGAGGACGGCCCCCTGTTCAAGACGGCAGAGGCCCGTCGCGGCGATCTGCGCGTGGAGGTCACCGCCACCGGGAAGCTCCAGCCGGTCACTCAGGTGGATGTCGGTACCGAGGTCTCCGGCACCATTCTCAGTGTCGAGGTCGGTTTCAACGACCGCGTCGCGCAGGGACAGGTGATGGCCAAGCTGGATCCGGATAAGTCACGCGCGGAAGAGCGTCAGTCCGCCGCGGCACTTGCCTTGGCTGAAGCTCAGGTCGACGAGGCGCAGGCAACCGTCAGCGAGACCGGACGCAAGCTTGGGCGCACGCGCGATCTCATCAAGAAACGCTTGGCCTCTCCGGAGGAGTTGGATACGGCCGAGGCCGCTGCCGAGCGTGCGGTTGCCGCGCTCGCGGTCGCCCGCGCCAAGGTCGACCAGGCTCAGGCCAAGCTCGACTCGGACCGACGCACGCTGGAAAAGACGGTGATCCGCTCGCCAATCGACGGCATCGTGCTCAATCGCGTCGTCGAGCCGGGGCAAACCGTCGCCGCCTCCCTGCAGACGCCCGTGCTCTTCACCCTGGCCGAGAATCTGACCCAGATGGAACTCAAGGTGGATGTCGACGAGGCGGACGTCGGTCAGGTGGAGGAGGGGCAGACGGCCGTCTTCACCGTGGATGCCTACCCGAGTCGGACCTTTCCTGCGACCATTACCCAGGTCCGCTTTGCGCCTGAGACCGTCAATGGGGTCGTGACCTTCGGGGCCCTGCTGGCGGTCGACAACGCGGATCTGTCGCTGCGTCCCGGGATGACCGCGACGGCGGACATCCTGGTGCGCGAAGAGTCGGATGTCCTGCTCGTCCCCAATGCCGCGTTGCGGTTCATGCCGCCGCGTCAGGAGGGCGCGAAGGCGCGGCCGAATCTGCTCAGCATGCTGTTGCCGCGACGCTCGCGTGGCACGCGGCAGCCGTCGGAGTCGACCGAGAAGAAGCCGGCGGGTGCCGTCGTTTGGGTCTTGCGCGACGGCGTCCCGGCATCGGTCGACATCGAGACGGGCTTCACGGACGGGGCCAGGACCCAGGTTGTGAGCGGTGAGCTGGAAGCCGGGACGGAGGTCCTGGTCGGGGTCGAACAGGGCGGGCGCACGCCATGAGCCCGCTCGACGGCGTCACGCCTGCGGCTGAGTCAGCACCGCTGATCGAACTGCACCAGGTGAGCAAGATTTACGGCTCTGGTACGGCTGAGGTGCGCGCCCTGGATGGCGTCGATCTGCGCATCCAGGAGGGCGAATTCGTCGCCGTCATGGGGCCGAGCGGGTCCGGAAAGTCTACCGCCATGAATATCCTGGGCTGTCTGGATACGCCGACGCTGGGCTCCTACCGCTTTCGCGGCGTCCCCGTGGAGTCGCTCGACCGCAACCAGCGCGCGCTGCTGCGCCGGCACTATCTCGGCTTCGTCTTCCAGGGTTTCAATCTCCTCAACCGGACCTCGGCGCTGGAGAATGTCGAGTTGCCGCTCATCTATCGGCGCACCCCAAGCGCCGAGCGGCACGCCCTGGCGCGCCAAGCCCTGGCCATGGTCGGGCTGACCGGCTGGGAGCATCACACCCCGAGCGAACTCTCCGGCGGACAGCAGCAGCGCGTCGCCATCGCTCGCGCCATGGTGACCCAGCCAAGCCTGCTGCTGGCCGACGAGCCGACCGGTAACCTGGACACCGCGCGCAGTCACGAGATCATGGAACTCTTGATTGGACTCAACCGCGAGCGCGCCATCACCGTCCTCATGGTCACGCATGAGGCGGACATGGCCGCCTACGCGCACCGTGTCATCCACTTCCTGGATGGCCGGGTCGCCGACGTCATTCAGCCTGGAGCAGAGGCCTGATGCTCTGGAACGCCTTGCTCCTCGCGCTGCGCGAGATCCGCCGCAACATCCTGCGCTCGGTGCTGACCATCCTCGGCATCGTCATCGGCGTTGCCGCGGTCATCGTCATGGTGACGCTGGGTGATGGCGCGACGCGCCAGGTCACTCAGCAGATCGAGAGCCTGGGCAGCAACCTTCTGATGATTCGGGTCGGCCAGCGCATGGGGCCGGGGCAGCGGTCCAACGCCCCCGCTTTCAGTCTGAGCGATGCCCTGGCGATCCGCAGGGATGTGTCCTCGGCGCGCGCCGTCGCGCCTTCTTCCAGCGCCTCCCTCACGGCTGTTGTCGGCAATCGCAGCTGGTCGACGACGATCAGCGGCACGGATAACGCCTATTTCGATGTCCGCAACTGGGAGCTGGAATCCGGGCGCATGTTCTCCACGGGCGACCTGCGCGGCGGGCGCTCGGTCTGTGTGATCGGCGCGACCGTGCGCCGCGAACTCTTCGGCGCTATGGATCCCATTGACCAGAATATCCGCCTCAAGTCGATGGCCTGCCAGGTTGTCGGGCTGCTGCGCGCCAAGGGCCAAAGCACCATGGGGATGGATCAGGACGACCTCGTCTTGATGCCGCTGCGCACCTATCAGCGCCGAATCGCGGGCAATCAGGACGTGAATCTCATTCAGGTCTCGGTGCGCGATGGTGTTTCGACCGAGGAGACGACCAAGGAACTCGAACGCCTGCTGCGCGAGCGGCGCAACATTTCGGCCTCCGAGGACGACGACTTCAGCGTGCGCGACCTCAAGGAGATCACCAAGATGCTGACCGGCACCACGCGCGTGCTCACCGCGCTGCTGACGGCGGTCGCGGCGGTGAGCCTGCTGGTCGGCGGCATCGGCATCATGAACATCATGCTGGTGTCCGTGACCGAGCGGACCCGCGAGATCGGCATCCGCTTGGCCATCGGCGCCCTCGAGCGCGAGGTGCTGCTGCAATTCCTGGTCGAAGCCGTGGCCCTGTCGTCATTGGGCGGCATCTTGGGGATTCTGCTCGCGCTCGGCGCTTCGCTGGGCTTGACCCGGCTCTTGAACGTCCCCTTCGTCTTCAACGGCGGAATCGTCCTCATCGCCTTCTTTTTCTCCGCGGCGGTTGGGGTTATCTTCGGCTACTTCCCGGCGCGCCGGGCGGCCCGACTGGATCCGATCGAAGCCTTGCGACGGGAGTAGCCCGGGGGCATCCTGTACCGCCTAAGAAAGCGTCCATCAACAACTTCCCCCCTTTCGCAAAGGGGGGCTAGGGGGGATTTCGGGCGGCATCGCTCGCATCGGGAAACAATTGATGGACAATTTCTAAGTGCAGCCGCCAGCGGGGCCAAAGAGATTGGTGGCTGGTGGCTAGTGGATAGCGAGGCTTCGCCTCAGACCGACGAGCCATGCTATCGGTATCGGGGTCGCTATCGGAATCGCTATCGTCGGTTCGATCCCGATCCCGACGGCCTTGGATGGTCGTCCGCTTCATCGAAATTTGACGCATCTGCAAGCATTTTGCGCCCTCAAGGATTCTAGTGGTCGGTGGCTTCTTCCGGGTTGAGTGGGTCTCAAGGTCCGGGGCGCAGGGGCCGATAATGAGATGGGCTCAGTCGACCGTCTGAGCTGGAGTCGAGAGATTCGGGAGATACCTGGGTGGGATTGTTCTGGACGCGGCGCAAGGCGCCTGAGCCGCCGGCGCGCGAATTTCAGACGCCGGACCTGAGGAAGGTTCGCGACGTTGCGCGCGAGGTGGGGGTGTTGCCGGGTCTGCCGGAGGCTGATCTGAGCCTCATTGTCGATGCCGCAACCGCGATTAGACTGTCGGCCGGCCAGCGTCTGTTCGAGAGCGGTGAGATTGCCGACCGGGTGCATGTCGTCTTGACCGGCGGCATCCATCTCAAGCAGTCCGGTGAGACCCATGTCGAGGAGTTGGGTCCGGGCGATTGGCTCAGCGATGTCGATCTGGACCAGCCGGGCATCTATGAGGCGACCGCGGTCGCGCGGACCTCGACGACACTCCTGGTGATTGATGCGTCCACGTTCGCCGAGTTGGACGAGCCCTTGGCGACCGAACTCAGACGGCGAATCGCGCGGGCGACGATCGAGCGTCTGCGCATTCTCAGGGGCAGGATCGAGACGCTCTCCCGCCGCGAGGAGGTCTTTACGGATCTGCTCTACGCGCTGCGCGCCAAGAAGGGCGGGGGATTCGCCCGGTCGCCCATGGTGAAGCTGCTCTTCTCCAAGGTGAATGCCCTGCCGATCTCCAGCATGCAGCTGTTGAGCAAGATGCTCGACGAGCGAACGACCAAGAATGAGATTGTCGAGCTGGTGACCATGGACCCTTCGCTGACCAGCACGCTGTTGCGGGCGGTGAATACGCCCCTGTTCGGCTTCCGGCGCGAGATCACCAATGTCGGCCATGCCATTGTGCTCATGGGGCATGACATCGTCTATCAGATCATCATGTCCGAGAGCATGCGCCGCAGTCTCCCGGATACGGCGTTCTTCCAAGAGTTGCATCGGCGCGCGGTCGAGGTGTCCCGCATCGCTTCCACCGTCTCTGAGGTGCTGCGTGCCGGGCGGCCCGCGGAGGTCGCCACCCTTGGATTGCTGAGCGACATCGGCTTCGTCGTCATCGAACTCCTCAAGACCAACAACCCCGGGCTGAGCATGCTGTTCGACGACTTGGAGCCCGCGGAGATGGGGTCGGAGCTGCTGCGCGGCTGGCAGTTACCGGAGTCGCTGTGCAAGAGCATCCAGTTCAGCCGCTATCCCGAACTCGCACCGCCGCACCGGGTTCCGGTAGAGGTGCGCGCGAACGTCGCGGCGCTCTATCTGGCCCGCTGCTGCTACGAGGATCTTCATGAGATTGCGGACGCTGCGCCGAGACTCTTCGTCAGCGATTATCTTGCGGCGATCGGTTATCCGGATCTGACGCCAGCGTCGCTGCTCAATGATCGTGTACTGCCGAGGCTGCGGGCTCACCGGCGTCATCTGCCGGCCTCCCTGGCGGCAAGGGTGAGCGATGCGTCTCGGTGAGCGACCGGCGTCGAGGCGTTGATCCAGTGCTCGTCTGTCGGGGCTCGGTTTCGCAGGTCGTCCACTTTCCGATTCCGAGGTCCGTCAATTAGACTGCCGCCACCCGGCGGATTCCTCGAGATCCGTTCACCCTTCGGTTTCAGACGAGGCTTCTCAATGAAACGCCATCGGCTCGCTCTGGTCATGCTCCTTGCGGCTTGCGCAACCCTCTCGTCCATTGCGCTTCCCTCCGTCGCGCTCGGCGCTGGCCGCGATAGCGCCTATCCGCGTATCGGTCTAGTGCTGAGCGGGGGCGGGGCGCGCGGCTCGGCCCATATCGGCGTGCTCAAGGTGCTGGAGGAGATGCGCATCCCGGTCCACGTGGTCGTCGGGACCAGCATGGGCTCGCTCGTCGGGGGCGGCTTTGCGGCAGGATTGCCCGCGGCTGAGTTGGAGCGACGGGTGACGCAGGCGAACTGGGATGTGCTCTTCAACGATAACCCGCCCCGGAAGGACTGGCCCGTGCGCCGCAAGGAGGCCTCTGCCAATCCAACCTGGGACTTCTCGCTCGGTGTGCGCGACGGCCGCGTGCGGTTGCCCAATGGCGCCATCTCGGGGCAGCAGGTACAGCTCTTCTTCAATGACCTGGTCAAGGGTGTCGAGACAGTGCAGCGCTTCGACGCCCTGCCGATCCCCTTCCGCGCCGTGGCGACCAATCTCGAGAACGGCCAGATGCACGTCTTCGACTCGGGTCCGCTGCCTGTCGCTATGCGGGCCAGCATGTCCGTACCCGGCCTCTTCGCACCTATGGAATGGCAGGACCAGATCTACGTGGATGGCGGTCTGGTGCGCAATCTCCCCATCGACGTTGCCCGGGAGATGGGGGTGGATGTCATCATCGCGGTGAATCTGGGATCCGGCTATCTGCCGCGCGATCAGCTCGGGACCATCCTGGGCGTCACCGGCCAGATGATCGCCATCCTCACCGAGCAAAATGTGCAGACCTCGCTCAAGCAGATCCGTCCGGGGCGCGATATCCTCATCGTCCCGGATCTTGGCGACATCACCTCCGGCGACTTCGATCGAGCCCCCGAGTCCATCGCGACGGGCGAGAAGGCGGCGCGCAAGGTGGAGGCGCAACTTGCCCGCTTCAGCCTGAGCGAGGAGGCCTATGCACGCTGGAAGCGCGAGCGTTTTGGGCCTGGGCGGCCGGTGAAGAACGTTGGAGAGGTTCGCGTGGCGGGCCTGCAGCTTGTCAACCCGAAACTCTTTGATGGCTTGGTCGATGCTCAGGCGGATCAACCCCTGGATCGGGAGCGTCTTGTCGATGATATCGAGGGTCTTTACGGCCGTGGTGATTTCGAGCGCATCAGCTACCGCTTCGAGCCGCAGCGCGATGGGGATGATCTCCTCATCGTGGATGCCATTGAGAAGGCCTGGGGACCTGGGTATCTCGGGTTCGGTCTCGGTTTCTCCTCGGACAACAAAGGCGACAACCGTTTCGGTCTGCGGGCGACCTACAACCAAACCTGGATGAACCGGCTTGGCGGCGAGTGGAGTTCGATGCTCACCTTCGGCAATTCTCCGAGTTTGTATACCGAGTTTTATCAGCCCTTGGATTTGGATCGCGCCCTCTTCGTCGCCCCCTATCTGGATCTGAGCAGCACTCCGGATAGCGTCTTCCTAGGGGATCAGCGTGTTGCGCGCTACAACGTGAGCCGGGTGCGCCTGGGCATGGATGTGGGGACGACGCTCAACGGGGTCGAGGTGCGCACGGGTGCCTACTATGGGCATACAGGCGCCGATCTGGACACCGGGTCGCCCGAACTCAACGAAGATGGGCTAAGGGATTCCGGGCTGCGCGGCCGGATCGTCTACGACACGCTCGACAGTCTTGGAGCGCCGCGTTCTGGGCTGCGTCTCTCCCTGGAGGCCATGAGCCCGCTTTCGGCCATGGGCGCGGAGGTCGACTATACGCGTGCTGAAGTGGCCGCGATCGCGGCCCATAGCTTCGGTCTCAATACCATTACTGGAGTGATGAGAGGCGGCACCAGCTTCGGTGCCGAGATGCCCTACTATGACCAGTTTCCGCTAGGTGGCTTCTTGAAGCTCTCCGGCTACGCCAATGAGCAGTTCCGCGGCAACGATATGGCCTTCGCGGGCTTGGCCTACTATCGCCAGATCGCCGCGCTCCCGCCGCCGATCGGTCGAGGACTCTATCTTGGCGCCTCGCTCGAGGCCGGCTGGCTGTCCGACGGCACCGTGACCAATCCGAGGGACGGGCTAGACACGATCCTGAGTTCCGAGGAGACGCGCTATGGCGGTAGCGTCTTCTTCGGGTCCGATACCTGGATCGGCCCGGCCTATCTCGGGATCGGGCTCTCGGCGACGGGCGAGAGTGCGTTCTATGTGCTGATCGGTGTGCCCTGAGTCTTGAGGAACAGACAAGACATCCTCGGAACATGATCAAGGGAAGGCAGTCTGGCGTCTCCGAGCGATTGGATGCTCGCGCTGATGGATGTGGGCGTTAGAAGCTGTCTGGAAACTCCTAGGGAGGCTTCGCCTCAGACCGACGAGTCATGCCATCGGGATCGCTATCGGGATCGGGATCGCTATCGTCGGTTCGATCCCGATCCCGATCCCGATCCCGACCCCGATCCCGACCCCGACGGCCTTGGATGGTCGGACGCTTCATCGAAATTTGACTCATCTGCGAGCATTTTGCGCCCTCAAGGATCCTAGGAGCCTGTCCGACTTAGGATGAATCGGCTGCGGAATCGGGAGAACGGTCCCTTTCGCCCCGCTTTTTCGTTACATAGAACCACGATGCGCCTCAAAACCGGAACGAAATGGCCTCGCTCTCCCACTTCCTCGCTTCGATCCCCCCAAGTCGGACAGGCTCCTAGGGGCCTCTACGATGATTTCCAGACAGCCTCTTAGCCCTTGCGGCGGCATCACTTTGTAGGGTGGAACGCGCAGCGGTTCCACCGCCGGTGTTGCGGTTGGCATTGCTGGCGGATCGCCCAGTCGGCTTTTCAGGGAAAGCCAGTGCAGAACTCCTGACATACGCCCATTAACTCGCTGAAATGGTGTTATAATTCTGGCTTGAATCGATAAATAAAT
>NZ_JAAIJR010000182.1 GCF_010915725.1 Thiorhodococcus mannitoliphagus | reverse complement strand
ACATGGTCGGACTCGATAGGGTCAGTCTGTTGAGTAAATCCCATCTTAACCGGGTAAACTGTTATTCGGAAATCACCTAGGTGGGGTTTAGCCTGTACGACGTCTCCCTGATCTGAGAGCGGCCGGTGGGTAGCAAACTGCTGGTCGGCAAGAGGGTCGCGGACCGCAAGAGCGGCCGCGTGCTGGGCTTCCAGTGCATCGGCCCCGGCAATGCCGGCAAAGGGGTGGCGACAGTGGCGACGGCCATCCGAGGCAAGCTGACGATCGAAGAGCTGGCCAGCTTGAATCTCCCCTATACTCTGCCCCATTCGTTGGCGCTCGAGCAGCCGCGAACGAATCTGCCCGCCCTGACTTACAGGTAACGGGCTTCGCGCTTGACCCGCATCTGCGCCTGCTCCCATCCTGCGAACCCACCGAGCAAGCTCGGGAAAGAACCCCGCAGCTCTGTCTCGACGCGGTCTGCCCCGCCTTCGTCTGCGCTTCGCTCTATGCCCGCTCTTGGCTAAAGAAGCCGATCGGAGCAGGCTGGAGAAAGATTTTTCCTGGTCGTGTAACCAATCACCACCTCGTATCGACTCAGTTTGTAGTGATGGCAAGAAGGATCCCAGCCGAATCTGTTCTGATCGCAAACCAACCAGCGAATCCAGGTGAAGTCCGATGCACCCTGTCCGCCCCCTGCTCGTCGCGACGATCCTGAGCCTGCCGCTCGCGGGCATGGCGGTCTGCGAGATCGAGAGCGGGCCTGGCACAGCCGCCCTGATCGAACTCTTCACCTCCGAGGGCTGCTCGAGCTGCCCGCCTGCGGACCAGCGACTGAGCAGACTGCGCCCGAGCCAGCGCTTGGTACCCTTGGCCTTGCACGTCGGTTACTGGGACGACCTGGGCTGGCGGGATCCCTATGCACAGGCTGTCTTTGCCGACAGGCACTCCTGGCTCGTCGGACTGGACGGCACGCGGACCCTCTACACACCCCAGTTTTTCGTCAATGGCGCTGCGACTCGACCAACCTCAATTTCGCGCCAGGTCACCCGAATCAATGACCAACCAGGCCGCGCCAACATTGGACTGCGGGCTGCCCTGGCGGACGACGGACGTCTCGACATCGACGCCACAGCCAGCAGCGCCGTCGAAAATGCCCTCCTTTACGTCGCGGTTGCGGAAAAGGGTCTGCGCTCCGATATCCCTTCAGGTGAAAACCGCGGGCGCCAGCTTCGTCACGACCATGTGGTGCGTGCCTGGCTCGGCCCCCTGTCACTGCAAGCGGGGCGGCTGAGCCTGCAACGCAGCGTCGCGCTGGCGCCGAGCTGGCACCCAGCGCACTTGGAAGTCAGCGCCTTCGTCCAAGATCCACGCACCGGTCGTGTCCTGCAGACCGTCGGCGTGGACGACTGTCTTGTCGATCAGGAGATTGGTTCGTGACCACCGCCGTCGATACACTTCATGCGCCGATCCACCCGCTTTGGCTGCGCATCACGCATTGGGTCAATGCCCTGGCAGTCGTCATCATGGTTATGAGCGGCTGGCGCATCTATAACGCCGCCCCGCTGTTCGACTTCCGCTTCGCCAACGACATCACGCTCGGCGGCTGGCTGGCCGGCGCCCTGCAATGGCACTTCGCCGCCATGTGGCTGCTCGCTGCCAACGGCATGCTCTATCTCGTGCTCAACATCGCAACTGGACGGCTGTGGCGCCGCTTCCTGCCGCTCTCACCAGGCACCCTTTTGGCCGACCTCAAGGCCGCGCTGCGCGGACGCCTCTCGCACGCAAACCCGGCCCGCTACAACGCCGTCCAGCGTGCGGCCTATCTCTTCGTCATGCTCGACATCTTGCTGCTGGTGTTGTCCGGCCTAGTGCTGTGGAAGTCCGTCCAGTTCCCGCTGCTGCGCGGGCTGCTGGGCGGCTATGAGACGGCCCGCTATATCCACTTCTTTGCCATGGCCGGCCTGGTCGGCTTCGTGGCCGTCCACCTGGTGATGGTGGCGATCGTGCCACGCACCCTGATCACCATCATTCGCGGCCGCTGAGGACCACCCCATGCGCAAGACGATTCATCACCCGGATCAGGACATCATCATCAAAGAGGCGCTCGGCCGCATCGACTCACCCGCGCGCCGTCGCTTCCTCAAGGGCTCGCTGACACTGGGCGGTCTGTCACTCCTGACCGGCTGCGACCTCAGCGACTCGGCAGGGGTCGAGGGCGCGCTGCGCCGGATCGACCGCTTCAACGATAGGGTCCAAGCCTGGCTGTTCGACCCCAAGCGGCTCGCCCCGATCTACGCGGAGTCGCTGATCACGCGACCCTTCCCCTTCAACGCCTTCTACGGTCTGAATCGCGTTCCCCAGGTCGACGCGGACAGCTTCCGCCTGGAGGTCACCGGCCTAGTCGCCGACCGCCACCCCTGGACGCTGACCGAGCTGCGCGCCCTGCCCCAGACCGACCAGGTCACGCGACATATCTGCGTCGAGGGCTGGAGCGCCATCGGCAAGTGGGGCGGCGTGCCCTTTCACGTCTTCCTGAAGCGCATCGGGGCCGACCTCAACGCCCGGTACGTCGGCTTCAAGTGCGCGGACGACTACTACACCAGCATCGACATGCCGACGGCCCTGCACCCGCAGACCCAGCTTACGCTGACCTACGACGGCGAGACCCTGCCGGCCCGTTATGGCTTCCCCATGAAGATCCGCATCCCGACCAAGCTCGGCTACAAGAACCCCAAGCACGTCCAGGCGATCTTCGTCACCAACAGCTATCCCGGCGGTTACTGGGAGGACCAGGGGTATAACTGGTTCGGCGGCAGCTGAGCCCAGCGCAGCGCCCAGACGCAGCGGCCCTTGGACCAGGATACAGAGGCAAACTTTGGGAGATCACCATGATCAAAACGACCAGCGCCGCACTGCTTTCGCTCGTGCTTACCTTCGGCGGCGCCGCCGTCTTCGCCGACAGCCACATGGGCAAGGACGCCGTGCATGAGAGCAGCATAAAGACAGCATGATGCAGTCGCAGTGCGCCGGGGAGGCGGCCGGCCTGACCAAGCTCGCGCCGCCCGCATGACACCAACACCGAAAGCCACCGAGGAGTGAAGCGATGAGACGCCGTCTGCTGGGCCTAGGCCTCAAGACACTAGCCGCAGCCACCTTCCTGACCACAACCTGGAGCGCCCACGCGGAAGGCCTCCCCGATCCCAAGGTCGACGAGACACCAACGCCAGGCACACAGACCGCCGTCCTCGGCGGCGGCTGCTTCTGGGGCGTCGAGGCCGTGTTCGAGCACGTTCGCGGCGTGAGCGACGTCGTCTCCGGCTACGCCGGCGGCGATGCGAACACGGCCACCTACAGACGCGTCAGCTCGGGGCGAACGAGCCACGCCGAGTCCGTGCGCATCACCTACGACCCATCCCAGGTCACCTACGGGCAGCTGCTCAAGGTCTTCTTCGAAGTCGCGCACGACCCGACGCAGCGCGACCGCCAGGGTCCGGACGTCGGCACCCAATACCGCTCCGCCATCTTCTACGCCAACGAGGAGCAAGCGCGCATCGCCCAAGCCTATATCGATCAGCTCAACGCCGCCGGCGTTTACGCCAAACCCATCGTGACGCAAGTGACGCCGCTCGAAGGCTTCTACGACGCCGAAGCCTATCACCAAGACTATCTGCCTCGGCACCCCACGCAGCCCTACATCGTCATCCACGACCAGCCGAAGCTAACCGAGTTGGAGCGGCGCCTGCCCGAACTCTATCGGGCGAAGTGAGGGAGTCCCTTGGGCCAGCACCGGCCCTCGCCCTTAGAAAGTGCGCATCAATTGTTTTCCGATGCGAGCGATGCCGCCGGAAATCCCCCCTCCCCCCCCCTTTGCGAAAGGGGGGAAGTTGTTGATGGACACTTTCTTAGAAAGCGCTCATCAATTGTTTCCCGATGCGAGCGATCCCGCCCGAAATCCCCCCTGGCCCCCCTTTGCGAAAGGGGGGAAGTTGTTGCTGGCCACTTTCTTAGATCACGACTAGGGTCTGATGCAGGAAGGTCTCATCGGTGAGTTGACAACGCACTGTGGGGATCAGTGGCCAGGATACTGCTCGCTCGGATATAGTCCGGCGCTCTAGCGGCGCCACAGGGCTTGCGCTCGCGCCTCTCTCGAGCAACCGGAAACACGCCATGATCTTGTCCTGCGCCGAAATCTGCCGCCGTCTCGACGTCGTACCGCCGCCAGAGACCTTGCCAGACGTGAGCGGCGTTGCGACGCTGACCGAGGCCACCGAAGGCGATCTCTGCTTCGTCGAGTCCGCGGATCAGCATGAGGCCATCGCCGCCTCGGCCGCGGCGCTGGTGCTGGCCCCTCCGGACTTCCCCGAGCCGATCCCCGAAAACGTCATCCGCGTACCCAAGCCACGGCAAGCCTTCTTCGCCATCGCCGAGTTGTTCCTGCCGCCAGCGGACTACAGCGGCATCCACGCCGATGCCAGCATCGACCCGTCCGCCGTGCTGGGGAGAGATGTCACCGTTGCGCCTGGGGCCGTGCTGGCAGCCGGCGTGCGGGTCGGTGACGGCAGCGTCATCGGACCCAGCGTCTATCTCGGACCAGAGGTGGAGGTGGGCCAGCACTGCGTGCTGCACGCCAATGTCAGCGTGCAGCGCGGCACCGCCATCGGTGACCGCTGCGTCATCCACCCAGGGACGAGTATCGGCGGCGACGGCTTCGGCTATCAATGGGACGGCAGCGGGCATCGCAAGGTCCCGCAGCTCGGCCGGGTCGTGATTGAAGAGGATTGCGAACTCGGCAGCAATGTCTGCGTGGATCGCGCGACGCTCGGCACCACGCGGGTGGGCCGTGGAACCAAGATCGACAACCTGGTGCAGATCGCCCACAACGTGCGCCTCGGCGAGCATGTGATCATGGTTGCCCAAAGCGGCATCGCCGGAAGCACCCGCATCGGCACCGGCTGCATCATCGCCGGACAGGCGGCGATCTCGGACCACCTCAGTATCGGCGACGGTGCTCGCATCGGCGGCCAAGCCGGTGTGACCAATGACGTCGCACCAGGCACCGCCGTCAACGGCACGCCGGCGCGGGCGGTCAGCCGCAACCTACGTGAGCAGGCAGCACTCGGCCGATTACCGACGCTGCTCAAAGAGGTGAAGCGCCAGCAACGGCTGATCGAGGCCCTGGAGGCAAGGTTGGCGCGGCTAGAAGGTGAGGCGAGCGGCAGCTCGGAACGCACAGGTTGATGCTCTTTCCCGCCCTGGAATTCCGGCAATCGCCCTGGCGAGGGCATGGCGCCCTGCGTTGCACAGAGCCACGCATCCCAATCAGCAAGATACATTGCCTGGACTGAAGCTTACCCTGGAACAGCACCGCAGCCGCTCGATTTGGTGGGAGCGGCGCGCCGCCGCAACGGGCGCGCGATCGCGGCGGGGCGCCGCTCCCACGTCGCTTTGCCCGAAGTGATCGACCCCCAATCGCCGGGCCGCTTGCGTTGCTGCGCGCCTTCCAACCTCCATCAGGCACGGCCGCTCAGCCACCCGTCGAATTCATGTGGCGGAAGATCACCGGCTGGGCGGTCAGATCGAACTCATGGCCCTGCGGCTTGAGGTCCATGGCCGACAGCAGCGCCCGTCTTACCCGCTCATCGTCCGTCGGATGCCCGCGCAAGACGCGGCGCAGATCCGCGGAGTGTTCTTGCCCAAGGCAGAGCAGAAGCCGTCCCTGAGCCGTGACACGCACCCTGTTGCAGTCGCCGCAGAAGTTGTGGCTATGGGGTGAGATGAAACCGACACGGGTTTCCTCCCCGGCAATGTTGAAGTACTGCGACGGACCGCCGGTCCCATGAATGCTTGGCAGCAGCTCGAAATGCTCGGCGAGATCGCGACGGATCGCGTCGCTGGAATAGTAGGCCTCCGCCCGGTCGTGATCGCCGATCACGCCCAGGGGCATCTCCTCGATGAAGCTGATATCGACTCCGCGCGCGATGGCGAAGCGGACCAGATCCACGACCTCGTCGTGATTACGGTGCTTCAGAACGACGGCATTCAGTTTGATGCGACCAAAACCCACGCGCAGTGCCGCGTCGAGCCCCGCGAGCGTCCGCTCGATATGGCCGACGCGCGTAATGCTGCGAAAACGCTCGGGCTTGAGCGTGTCCAGGCTGATGTTGATCCGGGTGAGGCCCGCGTCCTTGAGCGACTGCGCATAGCGGCCCAGCTGAGTGGCATTGGTGGTCAGGGTCAGATCGCGAACGCCTGGCAGCTCACCGAGACGCTCGAACAGCCAGACGACATTGGGACGCACCAAAGGCTCACCCCCGGTCACCCGCAGCTTGGTCACACCCAGGTCGCTGAAGCAGCGTGCGAGCCGAGCCATCTCCTCTAGGGTCAGGAGTTGACTGCGCGGTGAAAAGGTCATCTGCTCGGACATGCAGTAGACACATCTCAGATCGCAGCGATCTGTAATCGACAGCCGGACATAGGTGATTCGCCGACCGAAAGGGTCCACCAGCCCGGGACTCAACTGCCCCGACTCGGCAGACGTAGGCAAAGACGCCTCTTGGCTCATTTGGCCTCCTCAACAAACTTCACGCGATTGACGCCATGCCGTCCCAACGGAACAAAACGCGCAACAAGCCCATTCCACCTCAATAGAGCAGTCAGATTTCAGCCTCCATCTCAAGAAACTCACACACTTGACGGCCCTTGTCTTCAATCAGCCGCTCACCCGCCGGCTGAAGGACGGAAAACAGCAAAACCGCGCCGAAGTAAGGCTTTACTGGGGTCTTTGGCTCAAGCACCTCTTATGCCGTTACCCACTGCATTCAGCAACCCAGCTTTTCCGGCAACAAACGAAAGTCCGAGCACCAGACTGCGACTTTACGCGATTCCCTTCCTGGCACGAAGCCTCTCATTCAGGCTGAGCCCCCCTCCATCGGAGCAAGACTGAAGCACCCGGCTGGCCTGCGCCGCTTCGCGGCTCAAGCGCCTCGGCGCTAACCTCAGTCATTGTCATGCAGACAAATCTTCGGCGACTGACTAATCTCTAGCGCACAGGTCGGGTATTCACCGGATCTCTCGACCTGTGCCAGCTGCTCAATACATAAGATCGAGGAGGATGAAATGAGTCAAATCGTCAAAGAGGTGCGGGCGGCGAATGAGCGCTACGCGGCGGACTTCGGGGACAAAGGCCAGCTTGCAATGCCCCCGGCCAGACACTTCGCGATCCTAACCTGCATGGATGCCCGCCTGGATCCCGCCAAGTATGCGGGTCTCGCTGAGGGCGACGCCCACGTCATCCGCAACGCGGGCGGCCGCGCCAGTGATGACGCCATTCGCTCGCTGGTCATTTCGCACAAATTGCTCGGCACCCGCGAATGGTTCGTCGTGCATCATACAGACTGCGGCATGGAGACCTTCACCAACGACATCATGGCCGGGCTGCTCAATGAGAGCCTGGAGACCGCGACTATCGACGCAAACGGCTGGCACGACACTGGCGCCGGCCCAGGCTCACCGGAAGGACGTTACATCAACTGGCTGACCATCAGCGACAACGCGGCCAGCGTGGTGGAGGACGTCAAACGCATCAAGGCCCACCCCCTGGTTCCAGGCGACATCCCTGTCTATGGCTACATCTACGACTGCAAGTCCGGACGTTTGATCGAGGTCCCAGAGGCGAGCACGGCGGGTCGCGCAAGCTGAACTGATCAACCCGCCCACCCAAGGGTGAGAACAGCGCCTGATGGGACTCAGGGCGCCTGGACCAAAGCCTGGAACAGCACAATTGCCGCTGCATGAGCGGCTTGCCCTGTGAACTGGCGACGGTCACGCAGTTGGCCACTAGAGTCAGGACATTGATCAAGCAACGGCCAAGAAAGTGGACGCCATCGACCACGAAATTGGGCACACTGGCGTCATGTCGGTTGTTCCAGGGACTTTCTGGCAACGCAGGCTCGGTCATGATCCGGGGCCAGGCGATAGGTCTCGCAGACATCCCGACAGCGCTCGGCGAAATCACCATCGCGCGGGGTGTTGATCCAGCCTTGCACGCGATGCGGCTTGAGATCGACCTCGCGTAAGAAGCGTCCGATGGAGTGCGCGGAGATGGCGTCGACGATCCCACGCGCCTTGGCCTCTTCAGCCAAGTCCTCATGGGTCCAGCGCGCCAGCTTCACCCCCTCGCGGACCGCAGGCTCGCACGCCAGGGCAATGATGGCGCAGATCTGCTCGGGGGTGAAAGTCGGCGGCGTCCCCGAACGCGGGCAATCGCTCAGACGCTCAAGCACGGGGTGATCCGCGCGCTCGCGCCAACGTCGGCGCCAGCGTTGGACCAACGAGCGACTGACCTGCAACGTGGCGGCTGTTTCGTGCACCCCCGTGCCGGCGTCGGCGGCGAGAATAATTCGGGCTCGGGTCGCCAGTTGCTGCGCCGTGGTGTGCTGACGCACCAACGCCTCCAACTGGGTACGTTCTTTGTCGGTGAGGGAAACGGGAATCGG
>NZ_JAAIJR010000181.1 GCF_010915725.1 Thiorhodococcus mannitoliphagus | reverse complement strand
CCGCTGGACCTATGAGGGAAAGCCGCTCGCGGCATGAATGATTAAACAGTCTCGGGATTTCCACTCTGTTGCACTAGGGGGGATTTCGGGCGGCATCGCTCGCAGCGGGAAATAATTGATGGGCGCTCTCTTAGGGCTTTGGGTCAGGTTTTGGCAGACACTTTTTCCTTCTCTGTTTGATGTTTGCAAACAGAATACCCCTTTTCGGCCGCTGACCCTGCGCGGCGCATCCTCGAAAGCCTGATCCCGTGGGGCTTCGTGACCTGTTTTTGGAAGTTGGCACAGCCTCTGCTTTATCTCCAGCAAGCGCACCATCAGCGCGATGTAATGTAACCCACTTGGAGAGACGATCATGCTGACCATCACCGACCTCACCGTTCGCCACGACCTCGACACAGCTGCCATGACCAAGGTGCGCGGTGGTTTCGCCCTGAGCGACTTCGATTCCTTCTTCGGAACCGGGATCTTCAACACCCCGACCATCGATTACGGCACACACCTGCTCGCACAGGAGCAAGCCTTGGCCGTCAATCAGGCGGGCAATATCGGCGGACTGAACCTTGTGATCTCCGATCAGAACCAGAACGGCGTGTCCGGTCAGGTCGCGATCTGAGCCAACCCTTTCCAGACCCTATAAGCACATACCAATCTAGGAGAACATCATGTTGACCATCAACGATCTGACTGCTGACCGGACCCTCGATAAGGCTGCCATGAGTGGCGTGCGCGGCGGCCTCGCCGTTGCCGGAAGCGACTTGGCTTCCTTCTTTGGCTACTTCAACTCACCAACGCTTGATCTCGGCACGCACGAACTCGCGCAGAGCCAAGCGGTCGCCATCGATCAGAGTGGCGCCACCGGCGGCTTCAACATCAGCGGTGCGAGCCAGACGCAGAACGGCATCAGCGGTCAGGTCTCCTTGTTCTAAGTCCTGGTTACTTGCTCGATTCGGTGCTAGACGGGGGGGCCTCGGACCCCCGTTCTCTTTTCCAGTCGCTCCGGTTACGGGCACTTTCATGGGCGTGCAGTGATCGACCAAGCTCAGCAATTGGCCTGGCGAACGGCGAACTGGCGAACCTCAGGTTCCCTTGAGTTTGCGTCCGTTCGTAACGCCTCATCAGACGTCCCTGCCGACGATCCTGTGCGCGGAGGCAGAGGCATGGAAAGTTCGAGGTTTGGCTGACTGCGGCGGCGCGCCGAATCCTTGCGGTCAAGGCGCCGAGAGCATGCGGGCTGGCCGGCGCGCTGAAGCGGTGACCTGCGAACAAGTTTCCGAAAGCGCGTTTCCAAGGGCACGCCTCATTCCCCCAGCGAGTTCGGCCTTGACCAGAGATGCATCCGCCGGATAGGTTCAACCGTTCATCGGTTATCCTGGCCCGGTGCCTTCTTCGAGTACAGCTGAACAGTGGAAAACACCCTATGACCCCGCAATCGATCGCCCTCGTCCGCGCTTCCTGGATCAAAGTCAAGCCGCTTGCTGAGCCGGCCGCGGAACGCTTCTACAGCCGCTTGTTCGAGCACTATCCAGAGATCAAGGCGCTGTTCCAGGAGGATATGATCGAGCAGCGGCGTAAGTTCATGGCAATGTTGGACACCGCAGTCGACGCGCTCGACGACCTTGATGCCGTGCTGCCGGCAATCGAGGACCTAGGGGCGCAACACGCCAGCTATGGTGTCACCGACGCCGACTACGACAAGGTGGCCGATGCCTTGCTGTGGGCACTGAGTCAGGAACTGGGCGCTGACTTTACGCCAGAAGTGAGGGCTGCCTGGACCGAGGTTTACATGGCGCTGGCGGGCGCCATGCAAGAAGGTGCCGCAGTGCAATGCATGACCTGACGACCCGGCAGTGACGGCGCCCGGGGAAGACCGCAAAGCGGGAAAAATGGCCTCAATCAAGCGTCCGATCGCTTAAAGCTTGAATCCGCCCCGCCTATGGCGCTCGCATTGCGCGCCGTCTCGAGAAAATCTTTGCCAGTCCTGGGGTTCAGGTTCCGCATGTGAGTGCTGGAGGTCGCGACCAATCCGGGGGCGAATCAAGCTCTCAGTAATCAGGTTCTGCATGGCTGGCTGACCGAGCCTCAATGGGGGTCGGGAAAGTAAAAAGTGCGGCTAGGCATGGTGCGTCGTTCATCGTCGCCCAAACAAGGTCGGCCAAGCGAAGCCTTGCTCAACCTCGGTTGCGCTGTCGGGAGCTTAGAGGACGATAAGGGCTGGAGTAGGGTGGGGTTGGTTCTGGGCCTGCTGAGACGGGATTTCACCTTAGGGCTTCCATCTTCAGTGCTTTAACACTCATCTTCAGTGCTTTAACACTCGGCGGAGGCGCCGACGATCCTCGGGCCTCGACTCTCAGGTCTAGCCGCCTTTGTGGGGCCGGCCGAGGCGGGTCGTGCGTCCCCGATCTCGGCCGTGCGCTGAGCATCCGTCGGGGGCTAGCCCGACGGCTCTGGACTCTTTCAGGACGCGCCGCGCAGCGCGTAGGGGATGAGTGGCGCCAGGCAGATGGCCCAGATCATCCAGGAGGCTTGGCGTTGGCTCTTTTGCATGGTTTCTTCAGTCATGATCTTCCCCTTTCACCGAGTCTTTGCGGAGGTTTGAGGCGCGCCGATCGGGTCGACGCCGCTGCAGTTCGCCGTCAGGACGCGCCGCGCAGCGCGTAGGGGATGAGTGGTGCCAGGCAGATGGCCCAAATCATCCAGGAGGCTTGGCGTTGGCTCTTTTGCATGGTTTCTTCAGTCATGATTTCACCTGTATTCAATGATGGTGGGGTCTGCGTCACGACGAGCGCGTGGGTCTGTTTCGCCTACCTTCGCCGTTCCCCGTCGTTTGTTCCGACTACGGGGATGAAGATAGTGAAGACTGAGTAAAATACAAGGAATACCCTTTTCAGTGCATGGTCAAACCTAGTATTTTGCTCAGGAATTCGAGTCAGGCCGGCCAGTGCGACGGATGCCCGTGAGGGTTTTCCGCTAGGCCAAGGGTGGTCGTTCGGCTTGGTCTAACACGCAGGAAACTGGGTCGTCGCTAAGGGATGTCGTCGATGTTTTGTCCTGGTCAGAATCTGCGAAGGGTCAACGCGGTGAGATGAGGTCAAGGTCGGGATCGCGCACTGGCTCCTGCTGATGTTGGACCTCCGGGGTAGCGCTGCCGGTGACCCGGAGATGAAGTGCCGGGTAACCATCTGTCTCCAGAGCCTGGTTCGGGCCACGCAGGCTTCCGATGCTCATCGTCATCTGCGGATTTAATTTTTAAGTAACTGATTTATAAAATTATTATTGCTATTTTCTAGGGTTCTTCAGGTGACAGGCAGTGATTAAGTTAGGTTAATGTGCTAGCGCTATGCTAAGGTAGCGGGTTACCGATTCGCCGACCTCGTCCTTTGCAGGGTATTCCATGGATCAAGCACATCAAGAGTCTCAGCTGAAGCAACTGATCGCCAGAGGCAAAGACCAGGGGTATCTGACCTTCGCCGAGGTCAATGATCACCTGCCGCCGGACATCGTCGAGGCGGATCAAATCGAAGACATCGTCCGCATGATCAACGAGATGGGCATCCTGGTTCAGGAGACTGCCCCGGATGTGGTCGATCAGTCGCTGAACGATGCTGCGGTTTCCGATGACGAGGCGGCTGAAGCGGCGGTCGCCGCGTTCGCCGCAGTTGATGGTGAACTCGGACGAACAACCGATCCGGTGCGGATGTACATGCGCGAGATGGGCACTGTTGAGCTGCTGACGCGGGCGGAAGAACTGCAGATCGCCAAGCGCATCGAAGCTGGACTCAATGAGGTGCTGGCGGCCCTCTCTGTTTACCCGCGGGCGGTCGAGCAGCTGATCGACACCTTTGAGCGCGTCGAACGCGACGAGGCCAAGGTGACTGACGTCATCGTTGGTTTCAATGACGGCGACGAAGAGGATGAGCCGGCGTCGGTTGCCCAGCCTGCAGAAGCGGAGCGACGCGCCGACACAGCCGAGGAGATGGCTGAAGGTACCAGCGACGAGGACGATAGCGGTTCTGCGGCTGTTGTCGACACTGGCCCGGATCCGGAAGACGCGGCGCGCCGGTTCGATCTGTTACGCGCGCGCTTCGGCATCTTGCGCGCGGCGCTCGAAGCCCACAGCCGTGACCACGAAGACTCCCAGGTGGCGATGGCCGAGGTGTCCGAGGTGTTCCTGCAGTTCAAGCTGGTCCCGCCGGTCTTCAAGGCGCTTACCGAGAGCCTGCGCCATACGATCGACCGGATTCGCGCGCAGGAACGCACGATCATGGCGCTCTGCGTCAATCAAGCCGGCATGCCCCGCGCCCATTTCATCGAGACCTTCCAGGACAACGCGACCAGCCCGCAGTGGCTGGAGCAGCAGGTCGCGTCCAGCCAGCCCTATGCAGCGCGCTTGGCCGCGCTCTCCCCCGAGATTCGTCGGGCGCAGTGCAAGCTCGAGGAGATCGAGCGCGAGAATCTCCTGACGATTGCCGAGATCAAGGATCTCAATCGAAAGATGTCCGTCGGCGAGGCCAACGCGCTGCGGGCCAAGAAAGAAATGATCGAGGCGAACCTCCGGCTGGTGATCTCGATTGCGAAGAAGTACAACAACCGCGGTCTGCAGTTCCTTGATCTCATTCAAGAAGGCAACATTGGCCTCATGAAAGCGGTCGATAAGTTCGAGTATCGGCGCGGATACAAATTCTCCACCTACGCCACCTGGTGGATCCGCCAGGCCGTCACGCGAGCCATCGCCGATCAGGCGCGCACCATCCGTGTCCCGGTGCACATGATCGAAACCATCAACAAGCTCAACCGCACCTCGCGGCAGATGCTTCAAGAGAAGGGGCGGGAAGCGACGCCGGACGAACTCGCTGCGCGCATGGAGATGCCTGAGGACAAGATCCGCAAGGTCCTCAAGATCGCCAAGCAGCCGATCTCCATGGACACCCCAATCGGCGATGACGGAGACGCCCATCTTGGCGATTTTATCGAGGACGTGAGCGTCCTCTCCCCGCTGGATGCCGCAACCGCTGACGGTCTGCGCGAAGCCACCCAGACCCTGTTGGCGAGTCTGACCTCGCGCGAGGCCAAGATCTTGCGCATGCGTTTCGGTATCGATATGCACACCGAGCACACCCTCGAAGAGGTCGGCAGGCAGTTCGAGGTCACCCGCGAGCGGATCCGTCAGATCGAAGCCAAGGCGCTGCGCAAGCTGCGTCACCCATTGCGCTCCGATGCGTTGCGCACCTTCTCCAGCAGCGACTGATCGGCGCTTGCTGGGCAGACCGCTCGGCGCCATTGTCCGAGCGGCCGCGCAGTGGCACCGACTCCGATTACGGAGGCGGATGACCACTGCGGCCAAACTTCCTGAGACCCATCATCAAGCAGCCTTGGGGGCGTGCCGCAAGCAAGAGGACCAAGGGCGGTGCCGCTCAATAAGGCCATCGCCAGGAAGTCCCAGCCATGAGGATCCTGGCCCACTTCGTCAGCGCATTGGTCGGTAGCAGGCCCGCAAGTGATGCCGCCAGGGCAAGCAGCGGGAAGATCCATTGGCGGTCGCCGCTCTCGGCCCAACCGCGTTGACGCAGCCAGCGCAGCGCGAACGAGAAGAAACTCACCACGAGGGGCCAGGCCCAGAAGCTTCTCCAGGGCAGGTCGAACCAATCCGCCTCCAGTTACAGCGGCGCGCAGCACCCAAAGCTGGAGCGCGTACATCAACAGCTCGAAGAGTAGCAAGTCCCCCCTCATCGCCCGACGACCAAGGCGCAGACCAGGGCGCTTGATGTGGTCCTCAAGAAAGCGTCCATCAACAACTTCCCCCCTTTCGCAAAGGGGGGCTAGGGGGGATTTCGGGCGGCATCGCTCGCATCGGGAAACAATTGATGGACACTTTCCAAGTGTCGCCAGAGAACAGGGGCAAGATCGGTGGAGGGGAGGCACAGCCATGACCCGCGCGCAACCTGGGCTCCGGGTGGCTACCTACAATATCCATCGCGCTCAAGGACGCGATGGGCGGCTGGACCCGCGCCGGATCGCCGAGGTGATCCTGTCGCTGGACGCCGATCTGGTGGCACTGCAGGAGGTGGAGACACCCCATGCGCCGGCCCCCATCCTCTTACTCAGCCGGCTGATCGAGCAGGGGTATGCGCCCGTCCTCGGCCCAACGATGCGCTCCGACGCCCATCACTATGGCAATGTCTTGCTGACGCGGTTACCCGTGCATGCGAAAGTGCGCATCGATTTGAGCCGACCTGGGCGCGAGCCGCGTGGCCTCGTCGATGTTCGGCTCGGATTGACCGGAGCCCGCGGTGCCGAAGCTGGTGGCAGCGCGAGGGGCGTGCTGCACTGCCTGGCGACGCACCTGGGACTGAGTGCGGCTGAGCGCCGGGGTCAGATCGCGCGCATCGCCGCGCGCCTTGATGCGATCCGGCAAGGTCTAGGCGACACCACGCCGGTGATTCTGCTCGGCGACTTCAACGAATGGCATCCGAGCCCACGTCTGAAACCGCTCGACGCGCGTCTCGAGCGGGTCGCGCGGCGCGCCACCTGGCCCGCCGGCTGGCCGCTGCTAGCGCTGGACCGCATCTGGTTTGGCGGGTCGCTCACGCTGGAGTCCAGTTGGGTGGTTCGCACCCGCCAGACTCGCCTGGCCTCTGACCATCTACCCTTGGTGGCGCGATTCCGCTTATCGGACCCGCTACGATGACCGTCGCCGCGCCTGTGTGCGCGCACGGCGCGCAAGTCCTTGTCGGTGCAGCGTGAGTCAAGCTGCTGCAACCCAGCATCCCTCAGGGCTCGTCGATCTGAGGCGAAGCCCCGCTGGGATTGTGCCAGCCCCCGTGCGCCGCGATCAGTGCATCCGCCGCTGCCGGTCCCCAAGTGCCCGGCTCATAGGGATGGGTCTTGGGGTGCCTTTCGAGGACTGGGTCGACCACCGCCCAGGCGGCCTCGACCGCGTCCTCGCGGGTGAAGAGCGCACCGTTGCCGGCCATGGCGTCTGTGAGCAGGCGCTCGTAGGGCATTTCGGCGCAGGGCTGCTCCTCGGACAGATAGAGTTCGCGCTGCTCGCCGACGAACTCCTTGCCCGCTCGCTTGACGCGTGCGGCGAGCGCGACGGCGGCGTTGGGCGAGAGCCTGAAGCGCAGATAGTTGGCCCGCCCGGCCTCGGGCGCCGAATCGTCGAACAGCCTCTGGGGCGGTGGTTTCAGCTCCACCAAGACCTCGGCCGCAGTGGTCGTTAGGCACTTGCCCGCGCGCAGGTACCAGGGCACGCCCGCCCAGCGCCAGGAGTCGATGAACAGCCGCAGCCCGCAGAAGGTCTCGACGTCCGAGTCCGTCGCCACGCCTGGCTCGTCCCGATAGCCGCTGTACTGGCCGCGCACCATGTCGTCCGGATGGAGCTGACGCATCGCCTGAAAGACCTTGGCCTTCTCGCTGTGCACAGCGCCATAGCCCTGATAGGCCGGCGGTTCCATGGCCAGTAGCGCGACGATCTGGAACACATGGTTCTGGATAACATCACGCAGACAACCGGCGCTCTCGTAGAAGCTGCCCCGACCCTTGACGTCGAAATCCTCCGAGAGCGTGATCTGCACGCTGGCAATGCAGTCGCGATTCCAAATCGGCTCGAGGAAGGCGTTGGCGAAGCGGAAATAGAGGATATTCATGATCGCCTCTTTCCCGAGATAGTGGTCGATGCGGAAGATCGCGTCTTCGGGAAACACCGACAGCGCGATGCGGTTGAGTTCCCGCGCCGACGCCAGGTCGCGTCCGAAGGGCTTTTCGACGATGACGCGCGCCTGATCGGCCAGACCTGCTTCGCCCAGCCCCTGGATCACCGTCGCAAAGAGCGCGGGAGGGATGGCGAGGTAATAGGCGGGATGCCGCGCTTCGCCCAGCGCCTGCTTGAGCGCCAAGAAGGTCCCCGAGTCCTTGTAGTCACCGTCCACATAACGGAGCAAAGACAGCAGTTGGTCGAGGGCTGCGGGATCCTCGGCTCCGTTGGCTTGCTCGATGGCATCCCTCGCATGCTCGCGCAGTTGATCGAGGCCCCACCCGGAGGCTGCGACGCCTAGGACGGGCACGCGGAGGTCGCCACGCCTGACCATCGCATGCAGCGCTGGAAAAATCATCTTGTGCGCCAGGTCTCCGGTCGCGCCGAAGACGACCAGCGCATCCGCGTGCGTCGAGCGGTCATCGATTTTGTCCATTCAAACCTCCTTATGCAGCCGGTCGAGCCGGCTGGGCTCAACACCTATCGGTTTCCCGAAATCAACCGGAACAGCCGCTCCAAGCCTGCGTAGCCAGGCCATCCTGGCCTGGTTTGCCAGGGCTGGAAGCCCTGGCTACATAAAACCGATAGGTGGTGAGGATGTGAGAGGGATGCAGTTGGAGAATCATCACTTTCAGCATCTCAGGCGGCGGTCCGCCCTCCGCGTCAGCGCGATTCAAGTGGTCTCGCGTCGGCCCGGGCCTTCGAATAGGGGCTTGGCCATTCAGCCCGAGTGCCGTGCAAACAGACCGCTGGCACGGACGGCTAGTGGTCTTGAGTGAAAGTCCTAATACTGTTTCTGGGCGATCGATGGCATCCTACTCATCTGTCTTGAGTTTCGC
>NZ_JAAIJR010000180.1 GCF_010915725.1 Thiorhodococcus mannitoliphagus | reverse complement strand
CGAGAGGGGTGTGTTATCAGAACGCCGCACGCTCAGCGCTGCCTCGATGCCAGCCTGTGTGTAGCCGGCGGTCTTTTCCTCGAACTTAGGGTCATCGGGGCCAAATCGGAAATAGAGCGTCGGATAGAGGGCGTCGAGAGAATCAAACAGACCTAATGCTGCTGCGGCATGAATTCCGTTCATTTGCGTCTCTAGGCTTTCCAGGGTGGTGTTAGATCCACTCGGAACTGGAACGCCATAAAGTCCGAGGTTGGCGTTAGGTAACAACTCGCGCGCGATGTCGAGTCTTCGCTTGAATGCGGTTATAAGCTCTTTGAAACGCTCTTCGCCGTTGTCGCTAAGGAAGCTAGAAAACTTCCTGGGGTCCACAGGGATCTCAATATCGATTAAGACCTGCATATCTGGAGTGATACGATTGGCGGGGTTTTTTATGTACCGAGCGAGCATTTCGCGTATTTCATCATTGGTCGTGCTGATGAACTCATCGGTCGTTATCCCTTTGGGCGCGCTGAACCAGCCCGAGCCGACGGATACAGCGCTTGTGGATATACCAAGCCTGCTAAATTCAAGTTGACTTGGGGTGTTTTGCGTCAGAAAGGAAACGTCACAGACCGGTCGCGCCACTTCTTTTTCGTCGGGCTCATTGGCATATATAATCGAAGAAAAAGCGATTACTGCGACAATGAGGATAGGTTGGCTTTTGCTGAGAAACATGTCGGCTGCTCCACGAGGATGAGAATAAAATAGTTCGATGCGAAAGCGCTGGCCTAGGTTGGAGATGAGTTGGCACACTTAAAGTGTTAATTTCTTAGGCTGCGCAGGAAATTGAATAAATCAAAAAGATTTATCTCGACTTTGGCCATTTTGGCAGTCTCCCAGAAAGCTAACTGCTTGAAGTATCGTGAGGGCTGAAAATTAGAGGGGGTCGGAAGGCCCGAACGCCGAAACTGGACCCCTCGTTAATTTTTTCACGCATCGTAAACTCCTGATAAAAAAGAGATTGCCAGCCGGGGAAAATGGCCAAAGTCGAGTTTATGGGCTACTGTGTGACTTTCAGCAGTTTGTGTGCCTTATTTCCCAGGAAGACGCTCCCAGGACGTTGCTGTAGAGGCGAATTCTTCGCTGAGATCCAGCAGTTGCTTACGTTGCTCGACTTTAATCTGACTAGATCGAGCCAAAAGAGACGCAGTCCGCGAAACGATCTCATTGTCTTGGTCAGCTGCTTCAATTTGAGAATACGATCACGCTTTCAGGCGCTCCCATCAACAAAATTGCGGTACTTTTCTGCTGTATGCTCGGCTTCGCTCAGATAGCAAACTGATCAACCAGCAGTGGTGTGCTGTCGGGATACTTTTTGGCCTATTTGGCCGTTTTCGTGTGCGGCTGTTGGTGCCAATATGTTGTCGCTTCGGTTGCAGAAACGTCAGGTAGTTGCATACGCCTGACGACAGGTGAGGATATGTTTGTAACCAAGACGTCGGATCTGCGAGTGCTTCATGTTATCCCAAGTCTCCATCCAGGCCTGGGCGGGCCTTCTGTAAGCTGTCCGAGTTTAGCGTCCGCGCAGGCTGAACTCTGCGCAAGCGTGGGGCTGCTGGCTTACGACTTGTCTGAGAGCGCTTTGAATCGCCTGACTCTTCCCAATTGGGATAGGGTTCACCTTCACTCTATCGCAGTGGACCCGCTTGAGCGGCTGACGGGGATACGTGCTAGGCAGGTGATCAATAGCCTTCTGGGGTGCTACGACGTGGTGCATATCCACGGGGTTTGGACGCCGATGCTTGCCCAGGTATGCCGGGCAGCGCGTGATTCGGGTCTTCCTTATGTCGTTTCTCCTCGAGGTATGCTCGACCCCTGGAGTCTGGCGCAGAAGCCGGTTAGGAAGCGCTTGAGCTTTGCTCTAGCATGGGCTGATATTCTGACGCACGCGCACTTTCTTCATGCGCTTACCGAGATTGAGGCCGAGAACCTTTCGCGTCTGCGGCTTGGGGTCAGAATACAAATTGCACAAAATGGAATCTTCCGCGAAACAATTCTCCGATTGCGCTCCATGCCTGGCTCTGAATACAGTGCGAGGTATGGGAGATATATTTTGTTCATGAGTCGGCTTCACTATAAAAAGGGTTTAGATTATTTAATCGATGGATTTGCTGAGTATGTAAGACTGGGTGGTGAATGCAATCTGGTTATTGCGGGTCCCGACGAAGGGCAGGGGCAGAAAATATCCGCGCAGGTGCGATGTCTAGCTCTTCATAATCGTATTATCTCGATTGGTCCAATATATGGTGATGAGAAGTTTCGTCTATTGAATGGCGCACAGGCTTTTTGCTTGCCGAGTAGGCAAGAAGGATTTAGTATGGCTGTCATTGAGGCTATGGCTATGGGTGTTCCTGTGGTGATCAGCAAGCACTGCAATTTCCCGCGTGTAGCAGAGATGAAAGCTGGTTATGTCGTCGAATTAGACCCTGTTGAGATTGGCCAAGCCTTGTTGGCTGCCGCTGATTCAAACTCAAAGACGGGTGATAGAGGTGCGCGACTCATCGAGTCGGAGTACTCATGGGATTCGGTTGCTCCGAAGCTGCTATCAGCGTATCTCTGAACATCGAAGCGAAAATGTGGTCTTGTCCATCGTCAGGGCAATCGCATCAAGATACGCCAATATTAGCACCTCATTAAAAACATGAATATCAGCAGGTTACCGTATCCATCGCGGAAAATTTCTTCCTGACCTGTTACCGAACACTCGCGCCCCCGATAGGTTGTTGTCGATTCCTACCGTCATCGCGCTACTTTTCCGAAACAGTCTGGGCGTCAGCGCGTGAAAAGAGGGCGATTCGACCAGCAGTTCTCAATTTAAGCCCCTACCCAGTGTCAGGGATTTTGCCTTCCAGTTCATCCAGCATAAATTCCAGCAAATGATCCCAACTCTCGAACGAGAGATATTGCAGCAAAGCCCGCAGATGCTCAAAGAAGGTGCGACGGGAGGGCAACAACCCACGCACGGTGCGATAGCAGACATCAATCCAGTCAAGCGTGGTGTGCACCAGATACGCCAGCACAATCAACGTGGCAAGCAAGTTGGCTAAGTGCTGTTTGCCGTGGCCAAAGTTATGCTCGAAGTGATACCCCTGATTTTTCAGCACATTATTATTTTCATTCTCAATTTTCGAGCGAGTGCGCCCGGCGGTGGCGATCGCCACGACCGTGTCGGCGTGCAGGTAGTGGGAGGTCGCCCAGGCATTGCGAAACACCTCTTTGCCTTTGGTGTCGGTGACGGTGAGTTCGCACCAGTTCAGCAGTAAGGCGTCGTCATGGTTGCGCAGGGGCACCTGGTTGATGAAGCGATAGCGTTCGGTGAGCCGTTGGCGACCATTCCAGGTGGTGCGCTCCAGAGTCTGCAGATCGCCGGTGCGCTCAAAGTCGCTCACCCATTCGTAGAGCACCCCATGGGAATCGGGCTTGCAGACGAACAGCACATGAAAGCCCCGTGCCAAGGCGTCCTCACACAACGGCTGATGACAATAAAGATCATCGCCCAACAGCGTCACGCCCCAGGCGGCGTAGCGATCACCCCAAGCGGCGAGCCAGCGCTTGGCGGCATTGAGTTCGCAATCCTGCTTCTCGGTCCCGTCTTGGGGTTGGACAAATTCCGGTGCCAGGGGCACCACACGCGACTGACCGGGGGCGACGATCACGGGCGTGAGGGCGATGTGGCGGTAGAGGATGCTCCCATCGCGGCGTTCTTGTTGGGTGCAGCAGGGACAGGAGACCTTCTCCGAGGCAAAACAATCGGTGCCATCAAGCGCGATCAGCAACTGTCCGTCGAGAACCCGAAAGGGGGTGAGATGCCCATACCGATAGAGTTGTTCGCCAATGTCGGCGAGCAAGGGATACACCGTCTCCGCCGGGACCATGTCCAATAAGTTACGGATCTGGTTATCGCTCGGGATTTGATGCACGCCAAAGAGCGATTGGGTGCGACTACGCCCGCGCTGCGTCTGCATGCGCCGCTGATAGTCCCGAAACGATGGACTTTGGGTGAAAAAGACCGAAAACGCACTCAGCCCCGCATCTTCGATGACATATTTCTGGTTGTTTCCCCCCTTGCGTCCGTCCGGAAAGGCGCTGAAGGCACGGCGGATGCGCTCCACCAAGCCGCTGGGGGTGAAGGGGGAAGCGACAGGAGCTGGGGCAGGAGCAGGAGCAGGAGGCAGGACGATGGTGGCTTTCTCCTCGGATGGTAGAGACCATTATCCTAGCATGGCTTTAAATTGAGAATTGCTGGCGATTCGACGAGCGCAATGGATTTAAGGAACTGATTTCAACTCGACTTTGGCCATTTTGGCAGTCTCCCAGAAAGCTAACTGCTTGAAGTATCGTGAGGGCTGAAAATTAGAGGGGGTCGGAAGGCCCGAACGCCGAAACTGGACCCCTCGTTAATTTTTTCACGCATCGTAAACTCTTGATAAAAAAGAGATTGCCAGCCGGGGAAAATGGCCAAAGTCGAGTTCAAAAGACCTTAAAATATAATAATATTATAGATCTTTGATGCGATTGCCCTGTGTCCATCGTTTGATAGCATCTGCCAAAGTCTGGAAGGGGAGTGTGGTAAGTATTTTATTCAATAGCTTACCTGATTAGCAGGATTTCTCAGCTAGACGGAGCCAGCTGTCAGGGCGAGGTTCGATGTTGACAGCGTCCACGAGCAAGCGGGTGAGAGTCGTGTCGAGGTGGAAAAGTCGCTTGAAGCGATTGGCGAAGGTGAAGCAAAATATGATCGCTAATGTTTCGAGACAAGCTCCGGAGATGGTCCCAAGCGACGCTTGCGAGCAATTTGATCTGGCGCGGTTGGAAGCGCACCAGCAAACGCGCAGTAGGCATCGATTAGGCACATGTGCAGCAGCTTACAAACTGATCGATGATGTTACGAGTATCCGCCTCAAGGGTGCTCGCGGCGTGGTTTGCAGGCGACGTCGCTCCGAGAACTCAGGAGCTAAGCTCCGAGTGGCTCGACACACTGTAGGAGCGAATGCCTGAGCTGCGTCGGGCGATTTGCAGTACAGCCCAGTTTGACAGGAGCGTTGGTTGTCTTGGTTATTCCTCCGTTGGCTCACGCCTGCCAAAGCCCTTGCTTTTACCTATCTTTATTAAGTGATTCGTGTTCGGGGCAGCATGCCTTTGATCCAACTCATGGGCGTCAATGTTCGCTCTGTTCGCGGGTCCGGAAACCGGTGCGGTAAATGATTGATTTGGGATATCCACGTTAGACTTCTAGGCAGCACCTTTTAAGATGCAGAAATACAATATTCAAGATCAGTAGCTTGCGGAGTCGGCGTGAGCTGCGCCAACGTCAATCGTACCCCATAGACAGCCTAGACTACTGACAATCAGGACAATATTTCGAACACGCTGCGGAACCTTAAAAGGGCTAGACTCTGGGTAAAGCTATGGCCTTTAGGTGCTCCTGCCACTCCCTGCCCACTACGATCATCAATTCAGCGACTCGGTCTTGAATCAAAAAGAGCATTGAGGCATGAAAGTGTTTGTGCGAGTTTTATGCAGATGAAGAGTGGCGCGGGTCCGGATCGACCAGATTTTCTTATCATTGGCTCTGCAAAATCTGGTACAACGAGCTTATACGATGACTTATCTCGGATACCTGGGCTCTATTTGCCTTCGGAAAAGGAGCCGAGCGTGCTAACCCGATACAACAATTTGGCAGGTATGCGACGCGAATACAGGCTTATTTATCGCGATGCGGTACCTGGGCAGCTATGTGGGGACGGTTCGACAAATTATACGAAGTTGCCGCTATATCCTGGCGTTGACAAAAGTGCTTATGCCCTATGCGAAGGGCATCTTAAGCTAATAATGATTATGCGCGACCCGATTGAAAGAATATGTAGTCAGCTCCGTCATGATATTGCGATGAAGAGACTTATGGCTGACGAAGCGGACAGTTTCGTGCTGAGTAATCCTCTCTATATATCCCTTAGCGATTATGCGATGCAGCTACTGCCTTGGGTCGAGACGTTTGGTAAGGATGCTTTGCTTTGTATCAGCTATCATGACTATATTGGTGATCGCTTTAGAGCGGTGACTGAAGTAAGTCGTTTTCTCGGTGTTAGCATGAAGGGCGTCGAACTTGATCGGGGTGTTGTGAGGAATCGGAGCATCGATCTTAGATACACGAGCAAAGGGGTCTCTCGAATGCTTGATATGTCTCTCTACAGACACTTTCTGCGTCGACTGATTTCATCCAAGCTCAGAGCGCGATTTCGTGAAATTATACTTCCCAAGGCGAATGTCCCGCCGATTAGGTTGAGCGAAGCAACTAAGTTGGAATTGCGAAAAAGGTTGCCGCATGTCGAAGACGAAGTAGCTGCATTAGTCGGTCGGCGCATTCGCCTTCATGGCCCTAAATAGTTTGTTGCGGGGTTTGCTGGACACTCAGAAAAGGAGCACGATACTCCTTTATGCGACTAGGCTGAGCGCAATCTTATTGCAATCGTTTGCGCTATTTGTGGTGGCGGCGCTGATCGGAATCGACGAGTTTGGCCGTTTCGCGTTCATGTTTGGCGGGGCTCAGGTCATGACGGTTTTCTTCGAAGCCGGGAGCCCTCTTCTCTTGCTGCGCGTGCTACCGGCGAGAGACGTTGCTGCAGGTGGTTGGGGTAGCGCGGCACTTGTCATTCGCTGCTTGCTCCGGACGCTTGTGCTTGCACTCGCGAGTTTAGTGCTTGCGACGGCTCTACTTGTTTGGGGTAATGCCGAGATCGGGAGAGAATTGCTGCTGGCAGCGCTCACAGGTTTCTTACTTAGCGTTCTTCATAATTTGATTGCCGTTGTGCGAGTGGCGAAGTCTGCGATATTCAGCATGCTGCTCAATGATGTATTTCCTCACCTTGGTTTCTTTCTGGTGTTAATTGTATTTATTGCGCTCGGTGGGCAGAGTGCAGAGTGGCTAATCTTAATCTACTGCTTCGCCGTCTTGGTTGCTGTCATCCTCTCCATTATTTCGTGTAAAACCTATCTAGTGGATAGGGGGCCATATTGGTGTGATGCCGGCGTTGGTGAAGTCTTCCGCATTAGTCACTTCTGGGGCGGAGCGTTGAGCGGCGCAGCTCTGTCTCAGTTGGACATCATGCTTGCGCGAGTGCTTCTAGACGAAGGGATGCTCGGAATTTATGCCTTATTACGTAGGACTTCTAATTTCGTTTCGATGCCACAAGTAATTGCTAACTGGACCATAAATCAACAAGTGGCACGGGAGTTCCAGCGACGCGACATTTCAGCACTGCAGGAACTCGCAAATAGAGGGCTGGCGCTCGCGGTTCCAGTCTCTTTGTCATTGCTTGTATTAATTGCGACTTTCTCAGTGTGTTGGCTTCCTTTGTTCAACGTTGAACCGGATCGCACTGTGGTCTCCTTGCTGATCATCTTGCTGTTCGCACAAGCTGTCAACGTCTTATTCGGGGCTAATGCTCTGTTCGCTACTCAATGTGATCAAGAAGCTTACTTGTTTCAATTAAGACTACTTACGCTTGCGCTGTCGGCTGCTGTCATGGTTCTTGCTGGATGGCTGTTTGGGGCGATGGGTCTCGCTTTGACCGTGCTTTTTGCGATGGGTATTATGAATGCAGCGCTTTCATATCGAGTGAGGTGTGAAGTGGGTGTATGGACAACGGTGCGAATTTTAATTATTTAATCACGCGTTAGCTCTGTAAATGAGGCAAGCGTAGATGGTAATGCGTGAATGTGTGAAATGAAGTACGCATTCAGATCCATGTCTTTAACGATATTACTATCCGCGATTCGTATTCAGCGTTGAAATCACATGTCCCGATTCCTGTGTGCTAAAGATAGATCGATTAGCGAGTTCGTAAGCTGGGGCTCTCAACTGCTTGCGCAGGCTGGTTGACTTAATTTGATGAATAAAAAAAATGAAGTGAGCTGAATGCCGGGCTGATCGGGGTATGTGCCATTTTATTAATGAAAAAAAGATGGCGTTAGTCTATATAGATATTTCACCTGTCATGGAGACGCTAGTGCAACAGAGTGGAAATCCCGAGACTGTTTAATCATTCATGCCGCGAGCGGCTTTCCCTCATAGGTCCAGCGGAAGGGCTTGGCCAACGTGCGATTGAAGAAGTCGATGAAATCGCTAATGCGTTTGTGAAGATCGTCGATGGAGGTGAAGTTGCCACGGCGTAGGACTTTGCGCGCCAGGATCGAGAACCACATTTCGATCTGATTGAGCCACGAGGCGTGCTTGGGAGTGAAGTGAAAGACGATGCGATGACTCGGATCGCTGAGGAACGCGGTGCGTGTGGCCATGGACTTGAGGATGCCGTAACGCTCCTTCACACCGAGGTCGCCCTCGAAACCGATGGCCTCGGCGATGAGGCGCACAACCGCCTCGGAGCAATGGATGTTGAGGTTGTCCATGACCAGATGCCACGGGGTCTGAGCTGGACGCTGGGCGAGCAGTGCGGCGAGATAAGCGGCGAAGTCCTCGCTCGTGCGGGTCTCACCGAGGTGGTAGAAGACCTGCCCGGTGACCACGCAGAAGGTCGCAATGAGGGTGAGGGTGCCGTGGCGGATGTATTCGAATTC
>NZ_JAAIJR010000017.1 GCF_010915725.1 Thiorhodococcus mannitoliphagus | reverse complement strand
GCTTGAAGGTCGGCTTGGCCTTCTCCCCCTTGAGCACCGCGATCGCATCGCGCAACTGCTGGATGGTTTCCGCTTGCTGGTGAGTCTTCTCGGCCAGCGTTTCGATCAGCTCCAGCAACTGCTCAATGAGCGGGGTACGCTCTGCTTCGGGGATGTCTGGGAGGGTGATCGGAGCGGGCATGCCGGGTGCGATTCGAAGGTCAGCATTGGGGACTGAGACGATACTCTAACGGATCTCCTCAGCCAAGGCTGCCACGACTTATTGAGAAGTTACAGCGTCCATCCTATAGATAAGGGCACTACCCACGAATCTATCCCTGATGAGCGAGGATGATAGACGCTGCAATTCAGACGACAACTATTCCGGCAGACATCACGAGTCGCGACGTTGAAGAGTAGAGCGTAGAAAGCAGAACAGTCAAGCTCATCCAGCCAATTTGAAAACATTGCGAGATAACCGACGCACAATTCCTCGCCGCCTCGCAGCATGCGCAGTAGGTGCTTTTGAGTGAAGACCTAGCGTTAGCGAATGGGCTTGACGAGATGCCCAGCTCCGGCAATGAGATCGTTGTTACATCCACTCGCCGAGACGGGAGGAGTGGAACGAGTCAACTGAGAGCAACATAAGTATCGTCAGTTAGCACGAACTCGAGATCTTCTATGTCACAACCCAACCAAGGGCCAGATCTTAGAACCATTGATCGGCTGTTTTCCAGGCATCTCAAAGAGCACCTGAAGCTTCCCGATTCGGCACGGGCACGCGACTTGGGGGCGGAAAGGGCGCTGATCCAAGATTACTCCGGGCGTGTCGTGTATGAACTACTACAGAATGCGCTCGACCGCGCAAGTGATGTCGTTCTCATCCGCTGGGACGAGGCATCGCGAAGTCTGGAAGTCGCGAACGATGGTCGCCCGGTATCCGTCTATCCAGATCCGAAAGATCGCCGAAGTGATTTCCGAGCCCTGCTCAGTCTTCATTCCTCGTCGAAGAGCGCAGACGAAAGCATCGGCAATAAGGGAGTGGGCTTTCGTTCTGTCTTTTCACTGACTGAAGAAGTGGAAGTCTGGAGCCGGACCGCGAGCAGCGACTGGTGGGGTATGCGGCTCAGCCACCCAACGGAAGCAGAGCCCGCGCGTGGTGTTGAGTGGAGCAACCATGAGGTTGCCAGTTTCTACGCACCGCAACGGCTCCCCGAAAGCAGCGCGGATTTCCGCAATCGATTTAGCGACTATACGACCGTCGTGCGATTGTGTGAGATGAGGTTGGACCGCACCAAGGTCGTCGCGCAGTCTATCGACGAGCTGATGCGCTTGCCGATGCGCTTTCTGGAGTATCGGGTACGTAAACCCAGAGAGCTGCGGATCAGGCTAGACGTGCATTCGCATGAATCAGGAGTCGCAGCGAAAGCACGCGATCGTCGCATCATCGGAGATGCAGCCGAAATCGCAGTCGCTGAGGCGTCCGTGACTGTGTCCGAGGCTGTGCGAGAACAAACGGGGCTAGATCTGCAGCAGGATGCCTGTGTCCGAGTGCTGCTCTTCGCGGATCCTGGCAAAGACGCGAGAACCACAAACGAGACTGGTCTGTACTGGTCCTATCTGCCAACGGAGCAAGAGAGCGGATTCGGGGTTCACATCCACGCCGACTTCTACCTCAGCAACTCGCGGCGCAATCTGACACTTCGGCAATTGAACGCTGACGAAACCAATAGCGCGGCGGACCCAGCCGGCTGGAACCAGCGCTTGTTGCGAGAGGCCGCGCGGCTGATCGTCGAAGAGCTCTGGCACCGTCCGGACGTCTGCGAGCGCGAAGATTTCTGGGCACTCGCCACACCGGACCGCTGTACTTGCAAATACCTTGCGCACGAGGTTGGTCGACGCATCTTCGCCGAAACTGACGAATTCCGGCAGCTCGTCGCCAGGACGTTCCCGGCCCATGCCAACGCTTGGTTGCTGCAACGCTACGCCGACTTCTTCGACGCGCTAGAAGCTTGGGCGACCTACACCTATCACCATGCCGGCGGGCCCGGCTGGCCGCGTCACTGCAACCGTCTTTACGAGTGGCAGGCACTTCTGCTCGATCAGGTCGAGCAGTCGGGTGCCTCAGTCCTTCCGATCGTTGATGCGGTTGCAGACGACATGCAGTACCAGCTGGTCCCGCGTGCTCGACCTTTGATGAGAGACCGCCGGCGTCGTGACACGGACCGGATCTATCTCCGCACGCCGGCCGCCAGTCATGCCACACCCATCCTCTTGCCGTCATCGGTCCAGGCGCAAGGTACATACGTCACCGCGTGGACACCGCCAGGAGCGAATGCCAAAGAGCCAAGCTCACATGGACTGCTGGAATTCAGCAGACCCGAAATCCTGGCCCATTTACGCCCCGGGAGCACAGACGCGAATCACGAGGATTTGCTTCTCGCAGCGATCAGGTTGGCAACCGAAGAACCGAATCCAGGTCGCGGAGAGTCGATTCTCATGCGGGCGCGCAGCCCCAATGCGGGTCCCGTTTGGCGGCTCACACTCGACAAGGTCACCGCGCTTGGCCGGGCCGGGCACAACCTACGCAACCTCAAAGTGCCAACGCGGGATCAGGGATGGGTGGCGGCAAGCGAAGTGGCACGCGCAACCTCTGGTCCCTGGCCCCACCTCGACGAACACGCGCTTTCGGCCATTTGTCAGTTATCCGGAGTGGCGTCCGCCTCGATACCGACGATCGACGATCTCTGCTTACTACTCGGTATCGGCGTTGTCCCAATCGACGATGAAGGCAACATCCCCGGCTGGCCGGAGCAGCCGTCGGCGGCGCTCGGCCGCTCTCTGCTCGAGGCGTGGGAGCGCGATCTTCATCCCGTGCTCAAATTCGGGGACGGTTCCCTGGGTAACAAGGCAAGCGATCAACTGCGCAGTAGCGCTTGGCTCCATGATGCGCTATTCGACGAGCGCGAGCTATTGGGTGGCAGGATCGAGCAGGCTATTGGACAAGAAGCTCCTTTTGCTCCACTGGCAGTATGGTGGCAATACGATGTCGGCGGTTTTCAGACCAAGCTGCTGCCACGGCTCATGATACGGCAGGGTGAAACGCCGCCGTCTTGGGCTCTGGACATGGGAGTTGAATCTCCGCTGCATGCTGCTTCCAAACAACGGATACAGGAAGCGATAAAGCGCCTCACGATGACACCTTCCGCACTCAACGATGAGCGCGATCTTATCGCACTCTATCGCAGGCTCGTGGACGGCGCGCTTAGGTTCGATCCACCACCGCCTGTGCCGCTACTTTACCGACACGTCGATCCCGATGGTCGCATCCGTGCGCTCGCATGGGCCGGTCCCGAGGACCGAGTCTGGGACGATCCGGGCGAAGGCGCTTCATCGGCATTCTCGGCGTTTCGTGATGTCAACATTTGGGTCTATCGCGGAACAACGATGGACGAGGCGACCAAACTAAACGCCATTCATTTCGCTCCAGGTGCCCCTCATATCGAAAAGAAAGGACGACATGTCGAATCGGAGCTGGCCGAACAGCTGAGGATAGCCATCTGGCAGGCATTGCCGGATCTGCTCGCGGCGGCCGCGCTCTCCCAACAGACGTTCAATCACGAGGAGGCTATCCGCCGTCAGGCAACGCTTATCGTGGAGCATTATGAACGGGTCTGGATCACATGGGCGTTCGACGGAAAGGAAGCAGTCCGTGGCAACGAAGATGCTGGGGATGTCTTCCTGTCACCGCAGGAACATGCTGCGCCGGTTATCTGCTTCGATGGAAGTGAACTACCGTTGGTGGAGTGTGCATATGCTCTCAGTGAGCTGCTCACTGAAAAGCGGGCATTCGGCGACCTCTTTCGCGACGGGCTTTATGCTTGGAGACAAACAGACTCGCATGAGGATTCATCGCCTAGCGTCCTCCGGTTCCGACGCGATCACAATCTCAGCGAGCGGGATGTCCGCGAGTGGCGGACATTACTGGAGTCCGCGCGCCTCGATCCAAAGAAGAGCACAGAATGGTGTGCGCGTGTGAAGCAAGTGCTTTCCGGCTACGGAGAGCTGGCGGAAGAACCGCAACCCGGAGCAAGGATCACCCCAAGCACATGGAAGACTGCAAATAAAAATGTCAATGAGAGAGACCTACACAACGAGTTAGATGAGATGCTTGCTGGAGACCCTGCTTTCAAGGCTCTCGCGCCACAAGTAGAGTTTCATGCCCATCATCAACAAGCATTCTTGAAGCACCGAGACAAACCAGCGAAATACATTGCGAAGAAGGCCGAGCTTGAGGGACCGTCTCACTGGACGGAATCACTTCTCGCCCAGCTCAGGGAACGAGCACAAGCGCCCGTAAGCCGGGAAGAGCATGCGCAGTTCGGCTGGCTGATATTCGATCCAGATGTCGCTTGGCGAAAGCGTTACAATCTACCAGAGGCGGATTCGATCGAGCCAAGTAAGGAGGCTCTGCAGTTCGCCAATGGGCAGATTGCGCTCGATCATCTGCCAACAACAGCGGCCAAGGTTGACCTGCATCTATTCAAGACCGAGCCTTCAACCTCGTTTCGCGCTGCGATTTCCGACCCCGACGAATGGATGCGTCAAAGCCAACGTAAAGCCTCGGGAGGGCTTCGCGCGGAATGCGCTGTGCTCGAGTTGGCTATCCGCCAAGCGAGCTGCTGGCAACAAAACGACTCGAAAGGGTTTCAGGAAGCGCTCGATATAGCAAGGCCACCATTCAAGCAACTGGCAGCCCTGAAAACACTGGATCTATCGAGCCAAGACTCAATACGCGAGTTTCTGCACGTCGCGAGCTACAGCGGCAACACTGGATTTGACGTATTGGTCCCTGATCAAGCGAGCCGGCAGGTCCTGATGGTAGAAGTCAAACGGGTTGATGCGCTCGACGGCCAAGTCGTCTTCTTTCTCTCAGAAAACGAGCGTCGCAGGGCTGAAGACTATATCAACCAGTGCCTTCCATGGCGACTTTGGTTGGTGGCGAGCAATAATGCCATCGAAGACGCGACGAAGGTGGTCGAGAAGTTTGAAGCCCATCAGGCAGAATTAAACCAGTTGTTGACTGCCGGCCTTCATCCGGGCGAATGGATGTTGATGGCAACACTGCGTCCTGATGCGAAAGACTCGAGTCACTAAGCCACTGATATGTTTCGACCACCTATTAGCACTGACTTTTGTCGATCTTCTCCTTCATTTCTTTTCTTAACTGAAGTTTTGCCCTTTTGGAGCGGCACTGCGCCTGGGTAGGGGAAGTTTTCGAGGGGTTTGCCCGTTTTCGCGCAAACCTCACCGAAATCCCGCAAGCCTAAGTCACTGCTGAGACGGGCATCCTCAAAACCTCAAAACTTGAGTTCTCTTAAGACAGGTTGTTGTTTGGCCTGTGCGCAAGAGGTCCGCGAGCATGCACAGCATCAGCCCACCCCAGTCGCTCGCTGAGGGATGAGCTGCGCTGCACGCAATGCCGGCAGCCTTCAATGAAGCTCCCGCGGTGCCCCTGGATGGCCAGTTTCATGCGGGATCGAGTGATGCCCGTGTATACAAGCTCCCGGGTTAACAGCGGACTGCGATCGAATGGCAGCACAAGCAGCACCTCGTCGAACTCCGATCCCTGACTCTTGTGCACTGTCAGCGCGAAGGCGCAGGTATGCTGCGGCAGCTGGCGAGCCGAGACGCTTCGAAGCTGGCCGTCGGTACCTCGAAACCAGGCCCGGAGCCCGTCATCACCATCCCGCCAGAGTAGACCGATATCGCCGTTGAACAGCCCCACCTCGTAGTCATTGACCGTGACCATCACGGGCTTGCCATGATAGTCCTCACCACCCTGGATACGCTTTTCGCTTCTCAGCCGCTCAGCGATCGCCCGATTGATCTCGTCAACGCCGAAAGGCCCACGATGATGGGCCGCCAGCACCCGGTAGTGCTCGAAGCGCTCAAGAGCAACGCCGACATCGGATTGCTCCAGGTAATGCGTGTATTCCTGCGCCGCCCAATCCACACACTGCGGATTCAGCTGATCCTGCGGCGCATCGAGCCAGGCGATGTCCTGGAACAGGCCGCTCTCGAACAGCGCGAGCGCGTCCTCGCCACACCCCGCGTTGACGGCACGGGCGAGCGCCCCGATTCCGCTGTCGGACTTGAAGCGAAAGCTCACCCTGAGGAGTCCGATGGCATCCGTGATGGAGGGATCCTGGACGACAGACGACAGCGGCGCATGAGGCAACTCGCCTGGCAGAGCACCCGCCGGTGCAGCCCCGGTGCTCTCGAGAAACTGCAACTGCGCCAGGCTGTAACCGATGTCACGACCGTGACCGGTGATATCGCCGAGCACATTGCCCGCCTCGACCGAGGCCAGCTGGTCGCGGTCACCCAGGAGGATCAGCCGAGTCTGATCCGGCAGGGCCGCGACCAGGCGTGCCATGAGCGGAAGATCGATCATGGATGCCTCATCCACGACCAGACAATCGAGGAGCACGGGATTGTCCCGGTTGTGCCTGAAACGGTTGCCGCGCACCCCGCCAAGCAGACGATGAATCGTCTTCGCTTCGGTGGGCACGCGCGACAGGAGCTCCGGATCCGCATCCACGCGCACCTTCTCCTTTGCGATCGCCTCGGTGAGCCGCGCCGCCGCCTTGCCGGTCGGTGCCGCCAAGGCTATCCGCATGCTTGGGCTCTGCTCCAGCAGGAGGGTGAGCACTTTCACCACTGTGGTCGTCTTCCCCGTCCCTGGTCCACCGGAGATGACGGCGAATCGCCGGCTGACGGCAATCGCGGCCGCAACCTTCTGCCAGTCCACGGCCCTGTCGGCGCTTGCCGGAAACAAGCGCGTCAGACCCTCTGCGAGTCGTGCCTGGTCAATCCCGTCCACGGGCGCCATCCGTGCGATGAGCGCCGAGGCCACCTGCGTTTCGAAGGACCAGTACTTGCCCAGGAAGAGTCGCGTACCCTCAAGAACCAGCGGCGTTTCTTCGCCAGGCCCGCCAACCCAGCTGGCACCCCTCAGGCCATTCATCCAGTCGTCGAGCGACGGCCCTTGAGGCACGACGATTCCCTGGTCGTCCTCTGACTCGAACAGCGGTGCGCCGGCAAATTGCCTCAGGTCGACACAGACGTCGCCCGAGAGGTTACGCATGCTGACCAGGGCCGCACTCTGACCGAGCAGCGAATCCTCGGGCACAGCGTTCCCACGGGCGACGAAGCGTGCGAAGAAGTAGCTCAAGGGGGCGAGCAGCCCCGCCTGCATGAGTGTCGAGAGGGAGTCGCTCATGCCACCTCCGCCGTGAAGATCTGCTCGTCGAGCGCCTGCACCAGATCGAGCGGCGGGCGGGTGGCGTAGACACCGTAGGCTGGTCCCGTCTCCGGGCGCATCGCGCGCAGAAAGAGGTAATAGACGCCACCGAAGTGGCAGTCATAGTCATAGTCCGCGAGGCGAACGCGCAGATACCGGTGCAGGGCCAGCGTGTAGAGCAGATACTGCAGGTCGTAGCGCCGCTCGAAGATCGCGGCCTCGAGTCTCGCCGGGGCATAGTCCTCGAAGGCTCCACCAAGGAAGTTGCTCTTGTAGTCGGCGATGTAATAGCGCCCCTCATGCTCGAAGACCAGGTCGATGACCCCGTTGACGAGGCCACGGAACCGGGCGGCGGTCAGCGTGGGCAGATCCTGATTGTGGGCCTGCTTCGCCAACAGTCGATTGAGCCGATCGATCTCCACCAGACCGGTCGAGAAATCGAACTCGAGCTCACTGAGCCGCTTCTCCGCCCTCAATGCCGACAGGGTCAGACCGGCGCTGTTCAGTGGGGTCACGATCGCTCGCGCGAGCAGCTCGGCGGCGTCCTGACCCTGACGGGTGTGATCCAGACCATAGCGCGCCGCGATCCGATTGCTGTGGGACATTACCTGCTGCACGACATCTCCCTGGAAGTCCAGCGTCTCCAGCAGAAGATGAAGATAGGTCCCCACATGGCTGCCTGCCGGAAAGCGCAGACCCGGATCGTCGGTCATCTCTGAGCGCGCGATCGATGAGCTGGAATGGACGTCTCTGGTCAAGGCCGAGAAGCTGCTGATGCGCCAGTCCGTCGCGATGCGGCCTTTGAAACAACGGGGCGCCAGATCGGGCGGGGCGTCCGGCACAATCGGACGCGGATCGTCCGCCGTCTCTGAGAGCGCATTGAGTTGGATGTTGCCCTTGGCCGCCTTGACGAACCCCTTTAAGTCCTGGCGAAAGTCGACCACGTCCGCGAAGGCGTTCGGAAGCTCGCCCGCCAGTCGCTGGCCAGGCTGGCGGCAATGGATCAAATAGCCGAGTGCGGTCTGACCAGCGTGCCCGTCTTTAGAGCCAGCCCGTCCCCAGACCAGATAGAGCGCAGACTCAGCACGGGTGAGTGCCACATAGACGAGACGCACGTCCTCGGCGAGACGCTCCTGCTCGGCCAGACAGCGATGGCTGTCCCAATCGTCCGAGCCGGCATCAAGCCAGGCGGTCTTGTCCTGGTGAAAGCTCAGCAGGTCGTCACCACCACGGACCTTGCAGCTCCAGAGGTAGGGGACGAAGACCACCGGATACTCGAGACCCTTGCTGGCATGGATGGTGACCAGCTGCACCAGCTCAGCGTCGCTCTCCAGACGCAGCTCCGCCTCGTCGGTGGCAGACGCCTCGCGCTGCTGCCGGTACCAGGTCAGCAAGGCGTCCATCCCGGCCTGGACCTTGGATGCGCGCTGCAGCAGCTCGCCGAGATGCAGGAGATTGGTGAGGCGCCGCTCCGCCCGGTCGCCCCGGCTCAGGGTTTCGGGTATGTGCATGAGCCGCAGCATCTGCTGGAACATGACCATAAAGCCCTTGCGCTGCCAGGTCTCGTGCAACAGCAGCAGGTCGTCGACCCAGGCGGCATAGAGCTCCTCGCTTGCGGTGATCCTCTCCAGGTCCAGGTAGTCCTTGGCAAGGAGCGGCGAGGTCACGGCCAGACGGACTCGCTCGCGGTCCCTGGGGTTCACCGCCGCCTGCAGCAGGCTCTCGAGACCCGCGGCCTCCTCCGACCGAAAGACGCCCTCGCGCTCGACGGAGACCGCATTCACGCCCAGACGAGAAAGCTCCAGGCGCAGCTCCGCCGCCTCGAAGGAGGTGCGTACCAGAACGGCGATGTCCTTTGGCCTCAGCGGAGCATCGCCGAGCGTTGCATGGCCTCGTTGCCCCTCATCGATCAGCCGGGCGATCTCGGCAGCCGTTGCTGCATGCGTTTCCTCTCGCGCACGCTCCTTGGAGATCGGCTTTTCATCACCGTTGGCCTTGAAGTCCTGCGAGAGACTCCAGAGGGTGAGAGCGGCTTGCGGCTTGCCTCCGCGGCAGAGCTGTCGGTGCGGCTTCTTGGCTGCTCTGGTCGGTCTGAAGGGAATGGTGTCGCCATAGACGAAGGCATCCGCCTTCCGACGCTCAAACAGAGTGTTGACCGCCTGGATGACCTCTGGCGTCGAGCGCCAGTTGGTGTCGAGGGTGTAGACACGGCCCTTCCCGACGTCCTCCTTGGCCTGCATGTAGGTGAAGATGTCACCGCCCCGGAAGCTGTAGATGGCCTGTTTCGGATCGCCGATCATGATCAAACCGCACTCTGGTCGGTTTAGATAAAGGCGGCGGAAGACGGCGTACTGGACGGGATCGGTGTCCTGGAACTCGTCGATCATGGCAACAGGGAACTGCTGGCGAATCGACTCGGCGAGCGCATCGCCACTCGAAGCCTGCAGGGCGTCGCGCAGCTCGGTCAGCAGATCATCGAAGGAGAGCCGCTGCGCGCGCTGCTTGGCTTCCCGGACCTTGTGGTGGGCGAAAGCGGCCGCCTCATTCAGGGCCGCCACGCGCAGATCGCGTTTGAGCTCCTTCAGCCAGCGCCAGATCTCGCCGCAACGCGCAAAGAAGGCATTGTCCAGCGCTGGATCGGCTGTCTTGAGGCGTCCATCCTCGATGCAATCGTCCGTGATCACCTCGAAGCAGGCGGGCGGAGGTCGGAGCACCTCATCCGAGGCAAAGTATTCATCGATCTCATCCAGGGAGATCGTCAGGTTGGTGGGGTGATAGTGGGAGGTCTTGGCACGACTCAGACCCTTTGATGCGGTTAGGATCTGTTTGATCGCATTACCGTTCTTCCGCCAGTCAACCGCGAGCTTCTTCAGGCCGGTCTCGATGGGACCATAGCTCGCGAAAACCGCAGCCAAGGCCCTTGGCGTCGGCAACAGCTGCCGTTCCTGGACACCCAGAAGCGGCGCCAGGAGCGCACGGAATGTCGGCAGATCCGTCAGACTTTCCTGGAACAGCTGCGCGCGCGTCGCATCCAGCGGATACCCGCTGCGCCTCCACCAGTCCTGGACGGCCTCGCGCCACAGCTCTTGGTCGTCCGTGAGCACTTCCATCTGGAACTGCTGACCGCTGTTGAAGGCAAACTCGGTCAGAGCACGCTGACAGAAGCTGTGAATGGTGAAGACGGCCGCCTCGTCCATGGTGCGAACAGCCAGCCGCAGACGCCGGACTGTTTCATCCTGCGTCTGACCGGCGTGAATCTGGGCCACCAACGCTGTGAGAAATTCGTCCTTGGTCGTCCCGCTTCGCTCGAGCAGATCGAGCGTCTCGAAGAGCCGGGCGCGGATCCGTCCACGCAGCTCATCCGTGGCGGCAATGGTGAAGGTCACCACCAGCACCTGACTGACCTCCCGACCCTCGACGATGTGACGGAGATAGAGGTTGGCGATGGTGTAGGTCTTACCGGTCCCGGCGCTCGCCTCGATGAGGTGGAGACCCTTGAGCGGGAAGCGGAGGACGCCTTTCGTGTCGAGTGTGGTGCTGCTCATTGCTTAAGCTCCCCAGTGCGTAGGGCCTGATGGTAGAAGGCCTGCGCGAGGGTGGCGAAGTCCTCGCCGGCGATTGGCTCGCCGGCCGTGCCTCGCCGAATGAGCTGGATGTAGGCGTCGTCTTGATCACCCGGAATGTCCATGAAACTGTTTCCGTTCCATTGACTCCGCGCGGCCGCCATGGCGTCGCCATCCGGCTTGCGATGACAGGCCAGGGCATAGGCATAGCTCGCCTTGGGCAGGACCAACAGAGGCCGGTGGATTCCCTCCCAGTACCAGGCGAGGAAGCCGGCAAGTGCCGTGCGCGCGTCCTCTGGCTCGATAGGCGTCGAGATGACAAAGCTCCCGTCCGGTCCATAGTGAGCACTGCGTGTCATGCCCGGAGCATCGCTGGCACAGAGGACGAGGTGGTTGAGCCAGAGACAGAGAATGTCCGCGCCTTTCATGGAGCTCGGCCGCCAGCGGAGCAGGCCCAGGTCAGGATAGATTCCCTTGATCTGACCAAAAAAACGGCAGGGACCCGCGTCGTCATCGAATTCTAGATCGACCACAACCTGCTCCGGGCGCTGATTCCGGAAATCATCCAGCGCATCGATCAGCGACGCCACCTTCGCGCTCTCGGCCTCCAATGCGAGTCCCGCGAAGGCGCCATGAGGCAACAGGCCCTCAGCGCTCAGCTGCGGCTGCGATGGGGGCTGTCCGCGCAGCGCGTCCTCGACGAGCCACTGTTTGAGCAGGAAGCTCTGGAGGTAGTCGAGCCCGAAGCACTCGTCGTCATCCTCGGCCTCGTCCTCGCGCAGATAGACCCCAAGGCGGCTGTTGACGAAGTAGCGCACAGGATGTCGCAGGAAACGCTCGAGCTGCCGCAGCGTTACCTCGCGCATCTGCTCCGGGGCGGCCGACAGGCGCCCCGTCGGCCAGGTCGTCGGCTCTTGCTCCACGGACTCACCGGACGGGCTCATTGCCCGCGCGACCGCGCACCAGTATCCGTCGTAGCTCTGCTCGCCGCCGAGATAGCAACGGGGACTGAAGGGCTGCAGAGGATGGATCCGTGTCAGCAGCTCACTCAGTCGCCCGCTCCGGGCGGCATCGGACGGCCTGTACTGCTGGTCAAGATAATCGAGCAGCTCACGGACGAGCACCGAGGGCTGGCGGTCCGTGTTCTTGCGGATGTCACGTCCCACGTAGCTGAGATAGAGACGTTGCCGGGCGCACAGCAGGGTCTCCAGGAAGAGATAGCGGTCCTCGTCGCCCTTGCGCGGATCACCCGGCCGCCAGTCCTGGCGCATGCGATCCAGCTCGGACGGCCGATCTCTGCGCGGAAAGGCCTGCTCCTGCAGCCCGAGGACGCAGATGACCTTGAACGGGAGGCTGCGCATCGGACGCATGCCGCAGAAGGTCACCCCGCCGCTGAAGTAGCGACCGCGCCGAGTCTCCCCACCGAGTGACTGCACCAGCCAGCGATGCACCAGGGCCCGCTCCAGGCACTCATCGACGCCCGCGGCCTGATCGACGAGCTCGGCGACCGCGTCCCGGATCTTCTGAATCCGGCCCTCCTCATCGTCGCGCTCGCCAAAGATATCCGTGAGCAGCGTCCCGATGAGGGTCTGCCACTCCTGCGCAGGGCGCGCGACAGCCAGCTGCCTGGACAGCTCGGTGAGCCGCGAGAAGAACCGCCAGAAGCCGCCGAGCGCCGCCGCCCTGCCCCCTTCGACGCTGCCAATGGGGGCGATGCCGTCGAACAGAGCCGCCTCGCCCATCGCGTAGCCGGCGAAGAGGCGCTGCTCCGCCTGAGCCCAGGTGTTCTCGGCAGTCGCAGGCAGGCCGAGTGTCTGCTTGTGCGCGCCGTCCAGACCCCAGCGCAGATTGGCCTCGGCAAGCCAGTCCTTGATCTGCGCGACTGCCTCGTCGTCGAGCCCGAAGTTGCTGGCCAGCTCTGGCACATCCAGGTAAGAGAGGATCTCGGATTGACTGAATCGGCTCTCCGGGAGCGCGAACAGCCGCAGGAAGACCTGAATCAGCGGATGCTCATCGGCCAGCGAGATGTCCGAGAGGCTCCAGGGGATGAAGGGGCGGTCGTGCTCGGCATCCTGACTGAAGACGGCCTCGACGTAGGGGGCATAGAGGCTGATCTCGGGGATCAGCACCAGGATGTCCTCGGGTCGCAGCTCGGAATCGGCCTCCAGCATCGCCAGGAGCTGGTCGTGCAGGACCTGACACTCACGAATGGGGCTGTGACAGATGTGCACCTGTAAGGAGTCGTCCAACACGACCTCGGCACGCGCGTCCTCACTCAGGGTTGACCGAAGGCGGAAGATGTCCGCATGCAGTCGGTGCAGGAGCCTTGCCTCTCCAGGCTCAAGGAAGCGCTCTTCGACCGCGCAGTCCGCCGCTGGCGTTGAGGCTCCCTGACTCAACAGCAGGTCGTGCAGGGCAAGCCCCTGACGTCCCCAGGAGGCGAGCAGGCTGTTGCCAACCTCCCAGACGTCGGGGGCATGAGGATCCTCCATGCGCTTCCGAGCTTGCTCTGATTGGGAGACCAGGTCTTTCCAAAGCTCGGGTGTCGGCGCGTGCAGATAGAGATGCACGGCGGTCTGGACCGCGAGGGCGTGAATCACCTCGACGAACAGCGGTGGCAGCGTCGAAACCGCGAAGAGGCTGATGCGCCTGGGTAACGCGGTTTGGCCCTCCGAGCCTTGCAGCTCTTGCAGGAGGGTGTCGATCACCGCGACGCGGTGCCCGGCGCCCGCATCCGCCGCGAGCCGACGCCACAGCTGACCCTGCCAGTCGCCCTCAGCGTCCTCGGCCCAGCGGCGGATCAGCTCCGGGCGATAGAGCTGGTAGCGGTCAAAGGCATCGGCGATGCGGCAGGCCAGCTGCCAACGCTTCAGGCCCAGTGAATCGCCCGTGAGATAGTGGCGGAGGGTTTCGAAGCCGGGCTCTGCCAGGACATGGGGCAGATACCCGAACAGCCTCCAGGCCATCGGATCGATCGCGAGTGGATCCTGATCCGGAACCTCAGGGAGCCGCTCGCGGGCGAGCTGCCAAATGAAGGTGGCCGGCAAGGGATAGACGAGATTCGCCGCCACCCCCTGTCGCTCGGCCAGCCGCAGATTGATCCATCGACCCATGGCCGAGCTCGGCACGATAACCAGCTCGGGCGAAAGCGGCGAGGCGAGCGGCTCGGCACGGATACGATCGCCAAGCGACGCCAAGAGCGACTCAACAGCGTTTGAGGCAATGATCTTAAGCATGATCCGCGTCGTTCCTGACTCAGAATCGGTGTGGCTCAAGGGTGAGCCTGGCAGGCCTGCGGCGAGATCCAATGCGGCCGTCCGCCGTCGGCGTCGCGCTCGTCGATCGGGGCGACGATCCCTATTCGAGCACAATACGGAAATCTGCTCACCTCAATTGAGCGATACTCCTTGTGACGTATTTCACACACTCTACACGATCAAGCCGCGGATGTAAGGATCAGTGCATCTGTGAGGTAGGCTCGGGTGGGTTGTGAGCAATGCCTGGCGAATGAATCCCTGTCTGCCGCCAACACCAGGCGGACACGCATCGCCACTCTACGGCGAAGCCCTGTACCATCAGGGACGCGGCAGGAATCAATCTTCTGATCGCCCGACCCACCGAGGCAGAGCGCCATGGCCAGAATCGTCCCATCGGATCTCACCCAGCTCGCCTTGAGCGGCGCACACGAGCCGGAGGTCGAGACACTCGCCCTGCTGCGCGACAGGCTGCCCGAGGCCTACACGGTCTTCCACGGTGTGCACTGGACCCGCCAGTACAAGGGCCACACCCTCTATGGCGAGATCGACTTCGTGGTGGTCAATCAGGCCGGGCAGGTGCTCTGCATCGAGCAGAAGAACGGCGGACTCGAGGAGACCTCCCAGGGACTGTTCAAGGCCTATGGAGATGAGCGCAAGAGCGTCGGCGATCAGATCCTGCGCTCGGTCGATAGCATCCGCGAGAAGTTCGCCTACCAAGTCGGCAAGCGCCCGGGACTGGAGATCGAGTACCTCATCTACTGCCCGGATCATACGCTCAGGCAGCTCTCGGCGGCCGGATTGGATCGCGAGCGCATCGTCGACGCCCCCAAACGTGAGACACTCGCCGAGCAGATTCAGGCCGTTCTGCTGTCGGGTCAGGGCACCCAGGGCAATTGGGCGCAGCAGGTCGCGGCCTTCTTCCGCCAGACCTTCGAGGTCGTACCGGACGTTCACGCGCACATCGATGCGCAGGAGAAGACCTATACCCGCCTCTCGCATGGACTGCTCGAGGTCCTGGCCAACCTCGAGATGCATCCGCTGCGGTTGCAGGTGCTAGCGACGGCGGGCAACGGCAAGACCCTGGTGGCGCGGCATTTCTTCGATCAATGCATCGAGCGCGGCGGACACCCTCTCCTGCTCTGCTTCAACCGTCCTCTGGCCGAGCGACTCAGCCGTCTGGTCGCGGAGGGCGGCCGGGTCGCGACCTGGTACCAGTTCTGCGATCAGTTCCTGCAATCGCGAGGCATCCAGCTCGACTTCGAGGGCATGCGCACGCAGCCAGACTTCTGGCCGCAGGCCGCCGCGCGCCTGGAGGAGCAAGTGCTCACGGCGACGCTGGAGGACGCTTGGCGCTTCGACACCCTGATCGTCGATGAAGCGCAGGATTTCGAGGCCGGCTGGCTCGAGGCCCTGCGCCTCTTCCTGCGCGAGGACGCCACCATGCTCTGGCTCGAGGATCCGAATCAGAATGTGCGCGGCGTCGCCCCTCGGGCGCTGCTCGCTCAGGGCTTCGTCGGCTACCGCTCGCTGCTGAACTATCGCTCGCCCGAGGGCATCGCCCGTTTCGTCACTGGGGTTCTTCCCGAGCTGCCCTTCACCTGCGCCAATGACCTCCCGGGGCTTGGGGCGGGCACCGTCTTCTACGAGGACCCCGGCGAGCAGCCGAAATTGGTCGGGCGTATCGTCGGACGTCTGCTCAATGAGCGATTCCGGCCCCAGGACATCGCCATCCTCTCCTGCCGTGGCCTCGAGAGCACCGCGCTGAAGGCGGCACAGCGGGTCGGCAACCATACCCTCGCCCGCTTCACCGGCGACTACGACCTCTTTGGCAATCAGGTCTATTCAAAAGGGCAGGTGCTCTTTGACACGGTGCGGCGCTTCAAGGGTCAGCAGGCCGCCGCGGTCATCTTGACCGACGTTGCGCCCCGTGAGCAGCGCCTCGCGCAGGAGCTTCAAGTCCTGTTCTGCGGCATGACGCGGGCGACCGTGCGGTTGGACCTGGTGTGCGACCGCTCCAACGCCTGGGTCATGGAGCGCCTGGCGGGGCGCGCCTAGGGCGAAGATACTGACATCGCGGGTAGATCAGGCCCGTCACCGGGCACCGCGGCTCGATGCAGAGGCGCGCTGACCGCGCCGCCAGGTGAGGACGAGCCAGGCGGTCAGTCCCAGCAGCCCCGCCAACAGGCATCCGATTGTCAGCGCCTCGACAGACACCGCACCCAGCCAGCCGTTGGCCTCGGACCACGGGGCCAACGGCGTTATGTCGGCATGCATCAGGCTGTCGAGCCAGACATGCGAGAGCGTGCCCAGGGTGGCGCCCGCGAGCACCGACACACGCGTGAAGTCCGCCGAAACGGTCAGCCATGGCAGGCGCGCCCACGCCACTTCTCGATTCCAGCGTCTCACGACAGGTCGCCCGATCGGGGGCGTCATCGCTGCGACCACCAGGGCGATTCCCAGTGCGGCCAGGTAGGTGTGGGTCGAGCCATGCAACCGTTGGGCGCCTGTCAGCAAGCCCGCCAGCGGCTCGATGTCCATGGCGACCTGGGCGAGGCCGAAGGCCAAGAAACTGAAATGGCGACCACCCAGGGCCTTGAGTGCAAAGCCGGGTCCCAAATGCAGTGGGGTGAAGGGCATTTGCTCAGACTTGAATCACGCACGCGGCGACTGAAACCTAACCTACAGGTGATCAATGAAATTCGCGCCGACCGAGCCACGCATCCGCTTCGAGGCGATCCAGTACCATTCGTGCCATTCGTAATCATCTGGCTCATTGCCAGACAACGAGATCAGCGGCGCATCGAGCTCCGGGTCCCACGGCGGTGCCGGACCAAAAAGCACCCGTGCAATGAGTGCGATCACGGCCAGCCCAATGAAGATCGTCAGCCCAAGGCCACCAGCCAGCAGCGGCATCAGAATGCCCGCCAGCAGCCAGTTCCACCACCTCCAATGACGAATCGAGAACATCGCTCTTCCCTCCGAGACAGGCCTCCAATTCAACGCCTGAAGGCAGTCTAGTCCACAACGCGCATGGCCGGCCGAGACACACCACAGAAAAGTCGAGCCGGCATTGCGACTCAAGGCGCGCTCGTCGGCGCCGAGGCGACCGTCGGCGCTGAATCGCCTCCCCGAATCGCCCTCAAACGCTCGAGGACGGTCGTGTAATCGATCCGTGCGGCATTGTCACCGACACCTTGGTGATAGCTCTGATTCGAGGCGTCCTTTGGCAGCCCAGCCCACGTCTTCGACAGGTTGTAGGCAAAAGCATCGCTCGGCAGCGTACCCGCCATCCAATCGTTGACCCCCGCATCCCGAGCCAGCACCAACGCCAGGCGGTCCTGCAAGGCCGGCGTGAATGGCTCGGACTCCGAGAGCCCAAGTCGGTCGGTCAGATCCTCGAGGGTCGAGGGGACGAACTGATAGCGGCCGATCGCCGAGCCGCCGTTCCCAGCATCGAGCAACTGCTGCTGGAGCGTGCGGACCTCGCCCAGGGTCAGGGTCGACAGATCGACGTCATTTTGATCGGCATTGTCGTACCAGGCGTTGTAGTTGCCGTGCGACTCCGGGACGGCGATCAGATCGAGCACGTGCCCTAGACGCCCCTCGGTGACGCTCGCGTGCATCAATGGACCCCGCACAGTCGGCGGACCAAGCGTCCCGATGGCAGGAGGCTCAAGCACCGGGCCGGTCGGCACGCTCTGATTGTACTGACCGATGAGGCGCAGATCCGTGTCATCGCGCCCCACAACGGCGCGCTCGATCAAGGTCGCGACCGCCTCGCCCGAGGCGCCTGATTCCTCGATCACGGCTTGACGGGCGGCGGCCTGGTCGGCGCTCGGCGCGAAGGCAAAGAGGGTCGATTCAGAGGCTTCGCGATAGAGCGCAACCTGAGCCGAGGTGAGGCCATAGCCCTCGATCTGCGCCAGGCGCATATCGATCATCGCCGCCCGCGCGGCACTCCAACCAGCCACGCTACCCGCGGCGGCCCGACCCGCGTCCATCGCCTCCGCGAGGCTTCCTCCACTCGACAGAGTCTGGCCAAAGGCCCCAACTGACTCAGTGATCTGATGGCTCACGCCTTCGGCACCGGCGACCGCCAAGGCGCCGGTCTCGGCCGCCCGGATCCACACCCCGCCCATCTCGCGTTGGACGATCTCGGCGGCGGGACGCGGCAGGGACGCCCGATCGGCAATCTCCTCACCGAGTCGCTGATGCGTATCCGCGCGAATGACGCTCGTATTGGCTCGATGCTGCTGGGCCACCGCCGCCGTGCCGCCGCTGCTGAACTGCTCAACTGAAGCCGGCGCCTGCCCGAGCGTCTCGATCATGCCATCCGCCGCCACGCGCTGCGCCATGAGCTCAGCCGCCACCATTGTCCCAGGATCCTGCATACCAGCGGCGACAACGCGGCCGCGAGCCCCACCGAAGGCGGGCACATGCGTCGCAAGCCCACCGGATTCTTCGGGCGCGATCGGCCCAGGCCGGCGCACGCCGACCAGTTGTGCGTAGATCCCCTGGGCCGCCGCTTCCGCCTGCCGTTGCTCGTCGGTCGTCATCGCACCGGCCCGCGCCCCGCCATAGAAGCCGAGCAACAAGCCCATGCCGGCAATGGTCCGGGCCTGCTGGCGGTCACCCACCACACCACCCGCCATCAGGGCGTCCGCCTGGTGAGCCGCATCGCCGGCCAGCCCGAAGCGATCGAGGATCTGTTCCAGGCGCTCGTAGAGCGCTGGATGGGCCAACAGCAGACCCGAGGTTTCCACCGCCCCGAAGCGTCCGCTGGTCCCATACTGCTGCGCGAATTGGGCGGCCCGCTCGACAGAGCGGGAGGTCGTGAGCACATCCTGAGCCTGGTGCGCGAGCTGCGCCGACTCGGTGCGGTTCAGCCCTTCGGTGTAGCTGTCTGACTGCCCCCGCTGGATGTCGTAGGCGAGCCCCTCGGCGAAGCGCGCCTGGAGCTGTTGATCCGTTGACGCTTTTTGCAGGGCCGCCTGGGCAATTTCGTGGGCCATGCCGCTGTCTACACCGTACTGAGTCGATAGCTCCCCTGCGAAGCGGTCGATTCCCTTGGCCGTCTTTGGTGCCGCCATTGCGGCACGAAGCACCGTACCCATCTGATTGTGCGATAGCTGTGAATCTCTAAACCGCTCCGTCAGATCCTCACTCGCCGCCAGCACCGCCGCATCCGCCCGGCTGTAGGAAGCATCCAACCGCTGCCCCAGCGCATACTGCAAACTGGTCTGATGATTGGCCGCTGCCGAGCTCGCCAGCGCCTGACTGAGCGAGGTGCTGAAGCTCTCCTGCGCCTGCTCGGCACTCTGTTCGGCCGAGCGCAGCGTCGCCTGCGCTGAGTGCCCGAGGTTGAACGACCACAGCAGCCCCGCCGCCCCTGGAGCCACGGTGCCGCCAAGCGCGGTGCGCTGGAGCAGTGGGCCAACCGTCCCGGCCGCTTGCGGCTGAAGCACGTCGGGCGAAGTGAGCTTTTCGTTGACGTGATCCCCGCTCTGCAGTCGACCGGCCAGGTGAGTCGCCGTGATGGCGCTGCCGTAGATCAGCATCAGGCTGATCGCCGGCGTCGAGGCGACCAGCATCCCGCCCGTGGCCAGATAGTCCTGCAGCAGCAGATCGCTCTCGTAGAGCGCACGGAAGGACGGCAGGGTCACGCCCGCCTGATCCGACAGGGCCTCGAAGGCCCGCTGCGCCGCCAGGATCAGATAGAGATTGGTGATCGCCAGGATCGGCAGCCACAGCTGAATCCAGAGCCCAAAGATCAGATAGCGCCCGACCATGGCGATGCCGATCGGTCCCAGCGCCACGGCGAAGGCCATGAAGGGGCCGATGGCAAAGATGAAGCCCTCGAAGAAGGTCATCATGGGGCGCATGATGCGCACGAACAGCGACGGCTCGGTCGCCCACTGGCTGTTGCGCTGCTGAATCGCCTGGCTGGTCTGCAAGGCGGCATTCCATTGGCCGATGTCGTTGTAGTGCTGGATCACGCCACGCTCGAGCATCGGCAGGATGGCTGTCATCACCATGTACTGCTGAGCGTCGACCGTGTCCTGAGCCAGTGTTGTCAGCGCCGCGCGCACCCGGCTGTCGACCGCGCCGCTGTCAACGCCGAGCTTGGCAGCCACCGCCTGCTTGAACTTAGGCAGAAAGGACGCCGTGGTGTAGGCCGAGAGGCGCCCGTAGGCATCGACACAGGTCAACTCCTCGGGTGTCTCGCCGAGGATCAGCTTGGTGGTGCCGGTCACGATCGGCGTCTGGAAGGCCGCCTCCAGCGTGGTCGCCTGCAGCACCCTATCCATGGTCGTGCCATTGATCTTTCGGTCGACCGCATAGAGCACGCAGTCGGCCACGTAGTTTAGCCAGGATTGTTCGACATCCGCTCCTGCGGTTGGGCTATTGGCCTCTCCCGTGGTCAGGCGAGACAAGGCCGTCTTGCGCACCGTCGCCATCACCTGCAGCGCATCGGCGAAGCCGTGCTCGGTCATGCTCGGCGTCGCGAACGCCTGCTCGAACAGCCGGGTGAGCCCATAGCCCAGATTGGACACTGCCGAACCGACCACCGCCGGTCCCAGAGGCACGTTATCGACCACCCGCACCGAGCCCGAATAGGCCCCTTCGATCGTCACCGACACCTTGGGCACGAACAGCAGCGAATAGAGCACGAAGGACACCAGCAGCCCCTGGAAGCGGATGCTCTGCGCGCCTTGCAGCAGTCCCTGAAAGGCGATGATCAGGGTCCCGAGCAGAAAGCCGATGCCGACGAAGCGCACAAAGCTGTCGGCGCCGAAGAGCATGGCCACCGCATTGAGCACCTGCTCCAGGAAGGCTGGATCACCGATGGAATAGATGGTCCACATGCAGGAGCGCCTCCAGAGGGTTGAGGTGGACAGGGTTGGGATGGCGCGCCGATGGGCAGGACGCAGTAGGAGCGGCAGATCGGAAGCGCGCGCGATTCAGGGCGAGTCGCCCGCCTCTGCCGACGTCTCAACTGGCGCCGCCTGCATCAGATCCAGATAGCTCGGCGCCTTGTACTGGGCGAGCAGATTGCGGTAGGTCTCCAATAGCTCGTTGGGATTGCCGTAACGCTGCGCGAGGGTGCTGTACTCGGTCCAGATGTCCTCCCGGACGGCATCCAGATGCTGGAGCAGTTGGGTGGTGTGGGTGTGCTGCAGGCTGCCGGTCGCCAGACGCACGCTGGTCAGTAGGTCGCGCACCAGGGTCTGGAGCATCTCCACCGCGAGCATGGGCACGGCACGGTCGGCAAAGCCCTGGGCCATGCCAGGCTCCAGACGCGCCAGGGTGCGGATGCCGCCGCCCAGTCCGAGCGGCGCGTGCTCCATGAAGCCCTTCTCCTCGGCGCTCAACTCCTCGACACCGAGGCGAAACTTGTCAATCAGCCCAACCCGTGAGGCATCCCCAACCAAAAGGGCGCGCACGCGTGGGACCAGCCCTTCCAGCGTGATCTCGGCCTTGGTCGGATCGCGGCATTCGGAGAGCGAGGCGCAGCGCCAGACCACGACCTGCTGACCCTCATCGTCTCCGCTGCCGTAGAGCAGATCGCTCACCGTCAGGGTCGGCGGAAGGAAGGTGGTCGGCAGGTTCAGGCCGCCATCCGGTGCATCCTTCAGCCCGCCGCTCTGGGATCCGACGACGAGGCTGCCGGTGAGACTCATGAGCGCTTCGAGCAGCGCCTGATCACCGTGGCTATACCAGCCCTCGACCTCAGCGTCGGTGAGCGCCTTCCAGACCAGGTTCCCCTCGAACTGCTCGGCGGCCGCCGCCGGGATCTGCGCATAGACGGTCTCGAGCGGTCCCTTGCCAGTGACGGTCGAGCGATTCTCGAAGACGTCCCCCAGCTCATAGAGATCGGCCAGCAGACTCGCCTCCCCCACCCGCTTGCCGGTCAGCGCCGAGGCGGTATCGTTGACGATGCCTTGCGCGAGTTGGCAGGAGCTGCCGAAGAGCTGGTTCATTTGCTGCACCTTCTTCTGCAGCTGCTCGATGATCTCGGCGGCGGAGGGGGCCATGGTGGTCAGCGCGAGCTGGAAGGCATAGCCCGCGGCGTTGGAGGCAATCGACCGCAGCAGGTTGGTGAACTGCTCGACATTGATGAAGGAGAAGGAGCCGCCGAAGAGGTCGATGCCACCGCAGCCAGCCTCGAACGAGGGCGGGACGAAGGAGACCAGGTTGGTATCGACGATGCGGTTGCGCGCGACCACCGAGCCGGCCGAGAGCACACCTCGGCGCTGGCCCATGTGCGCCGTGGGCTCCGTGACGTTGACCAGGGTGCCGAACATGGCCTCCATTTCGGCGTCGAGGTCGGCTTGGACGCCGGTGCTGACAACCAACGCAAGCGCTACAACGAAGAGCAAGCAACGGTGGCAGATCGATCGGACAGGCATGGCGAACCTCAGTCGGTCGGGGGCAATTCGGGAGCGGCGATCACCCCATCACCCGCCACGCGGGAGCGCAGCAGCTCAAGAAAGTCATCTGGATCCTCGGGGACGCTGAGCGGTGTCTCCAGCCCCCAGTCCAAACTCAAGTCAGCGACCAGGGGCTTGGTGCGCGCATAGGCGGCCTCGTCGATCCAACCCGCCTCCCGCGCGGCGAGCAGCAGGCGCTGCTCCAGATCGCTCAGCGACAGCAGCCCCTGGGCGATCGGCACGATCCCCGCGGGTGGACGGACCAGGAACAGGGCCGGCGTGGAGATGATTCCAAGTCGGGCGGCCTGTCCCGTATCGCGGCGAAACTGGGGAAAACGCCCGTTCGGAAGCGCTCGACTGTCGAGGGCGATCGCCTGCACCCGAAAACCGGTCTGCTCGCTGAGAAGGTGCAGCACCGGTGCCTGGGCCGCGCAATAGGGACAGTCCGAGCGGTAGAAGAACCAGATCCCCGCCGCACTGGCGAGGTCTTCGAGCACGGCTTGACGCTGCTGGCCGGCGATGCGATTCAGAAGGTTGCTGTAGTTGCCTACCGGCCGGCGCGTGGTCTCGTCGAGAAAGGGATCGCTTTGGACGACGCGCTGGTAGGCGTCGGTGAAGCGCGACGCCTTGTCGAGGGTGATGCGCTGCAGGTAGAGATAGAGCGCGACCTTGGTCGGGGTCGGGTCGTCGATGGCCTGGCGCTGATAGCGCTCCAGATTGGCGCGCAGCCAGGCGGCGGAGAGCGGGACTGGCTCGGTCGGCTCCATTGCCGATGCGGCCTCCTCCGGCTGCGACGTCTCGCTCACCAAGGGCGGCGCCGGTGTGAGCTGAGGCTCAGGCTCCGGAGCAACGGACAGCTCTGGGGCATACCAGAACCAACCCTCGGCGCCTCGCTCATAGAACCGCGTCGCCTCGGCCGCTGTCGTCGATCCCGCGGCACTGAGTAGCAGCAAGGCAGCCACTCCGCCGATGGCGCACTCACGGCTGCGCATGGTCGCCCCACCCCATATAGGGAGCCTTTGCCATCATCCGCCCGCTCCAGCGCTCGCCCTCGGACGCAACGCCAAGCGCTGTGCAGATCTCGGGGCCAGGCGCGTCAAGGGATCGATCGGCTGCCCATGGCGGCGGATCTCGACATGCAAGTGCGGTCCAGTGGTGAGACCCGTCGACCCGACGGTGGCGATGATCTCGCCGGCCTCGACGCGCTGCGCAGACGCCACCAGCGTCTGTTGAAGATGGCCATAGCGGGTCGTCCAGCCATCACCATGATTCAGCTCGACGAGGCCGCCATAACCGCCGACCCGGCCCGCTGTCCGCACCCGACCCGCGGCGACAGCGCGCACGGGCGTGCCGATCGGCGCGGCGAGGTCGACTCCCGCATGGAACCGCTGAGCGTGCATGATGGGATGCCGACGTATTCCGAAGCCGGAGGTCAGCCGTCCTCTGACTGGCCACAGCCAATCGCCAGACGGTCGTCCAACAGCCATGGAAGACTTCGGCGTTGGCTCGGCTCGGATCACACGCACGGCCTTGACCACGCTGTCCTGGTCGCGGGTGATGAGCCGAATCCGCGGCACCACCGCCAGCGGATCGGCGCCCTGCCCAGCCGCACCGAGCGGCGCGATCGTCATCGGCGTCCCGGCGATCAGCACAACCAAGATCAACCGACCGATCGCTTCAGTGCAGCCGGGCATCTTCAGCTACCGCGCCGCGCCGGCGCTGCCGGCGCCATCTCCCGTTGCGGTGGGCGCATCACCGCACCTGCCTCGACCGGACACGCACGCCGCTCAAGCGTCCGGCGAACCTGTCGCACGCTCACCTGAACGGCCTGTGCGGTCTCCAGATAGCGCTCAGGCAAGGACCGATCGGCGGATTGCTCCCAACAGAGCAGGATCTGATCCTCTTCCTCCGGCGTCGGCGTGCGCGGACGTCCGCCCTTCGGCAGGTCGCCGTCGAGTCCCAAGAACCTGCGCTGATCGCGGTAGTAGGTTGCGGTCCAGCCAAAAAGCTCGATCATGAGCTGACGCGGGGCGCCGGCCCGCAGCAACGCCTGTTGGGTCTCGCGCAGGCGCTGCTGCTCCGCCACCCGCGCGATGGCGATCTGCGACTGCGCCTGATCGATATCGATGCGCAGTGAGATAAAGCGCTCGGCGAAGTTGAAGAGAGCGTGCAGATCGCGGCTCGGGAGGCCTTCGAGGAAGCGAATCTGCTCCCAGCTGAACCCCAACGCCTCAACATGCTCGAAATGACCGTCGTGAATCTGCTCGATGACGAACTGCAGGATCACGTCCTCGGGACACGGCTTCTTCATGCCAGGGAATACTCCATGCGCTCCACGGCGCAGTGAGAGTCCGCGCCGTGGTCGGCTTCAATCAAACGGCCCCGCACATCACCCGATGACGTCGCGAACAGCAACGCAACGAGCGGTTGTCGTGCATGCACTGGGGCCTTTCGTGCATGCACGAGACGGGTCACCCCATCGTTCAATCTGTCGGCTCCGAAACGGCCGGATCATCCGCCGGGGGCAGTGCCTCGGAGCCTTCCTCCTCCGGGACCGACACCACCTCGCGCTCGGCCTCATCGACCGTTGCCCGCTGCCCGCGCCGCTCGGCAGCCGCATAGGCCCGCCGATGCAAGCCGATGAATTCCTGTCCGGCACCGCCGATGCGGTTCCGCCACCGGATGGCGACCGCCAGACGCTCTTTGCTCGGCAGCAGACCGGACAGCCACAGGGTGTCGAGGCCCATCAAGAGGCGATCGAACTCCTGGATGAGGGCGGCGTAGAGGGCGATGGTCGGCGAGGCGACATGGACGGTCGCTGTGACGGGATGGGTGTAGCGCGGGCGGGTCTTGTCGAGCCCTCGATCGGCGAGCAGGACCTGCAGGCGGGCGATCTCGCGTTGCAGCTCGTCGGCCAGACCTTCGAGACGTTCGCGGATCAGCGTCTCCACCTGCTCGGCATCGTCATCCTCGCCAACCAGGTGCAGAATGACCTCGATCCCGTAGAGGGCATGCATCGCCGGGCGGAACTCCCGGTCGCGCAGGAGCCGGCGGGCATACTCGCTCTGAATCCGCAGCGTCAGATCAAAGACCGGGCGACTGTGACGATAGGGTTGGCGCGGCCGTGACGGACGTGTCCTCGCCGGTGGCGCCGTCGGCTTGGGATCAGTCGGAACTGTCAACGCCTCTGTCATGGATTCAATCCCCCATGCTGCGCGCTCGAATAGAGCGATCGTCGGTTCATTCGAAAAGAACGTCGCGATCGGTCAAGTCAGACCAATCAAGTGCGGCGTGGCTCACTGCAGTCACAGAATCTGCGCATCTTTAGCAAGCGTTTGAATTGAGAGCCATCACACACGTTGGACTGCATGGTGCAGCGCGAACGCATTGCGGCTCAAGTCAATACGGTTAATCCGTTCGATACCGTTTTTTCAGAAAACGGTCATTCGTGAAAAGACCGTTTCCTTCCTACGAAAGACTGAACCTTGATGCGTCAATACCAATGAATGCCAGCACCGGACACTCCTTTCGTACGGTAAAGACCGACAGACTGCTCGGCCAGGCGCGATGGCAGATTTAGAATGCGTGCCTTCATCGCCTTGGCCAGCGTGTCGCGACGCCCGCCACTGTCATGGCCAACAGTCACGCGAAACAGCAGGAGAACCCTTTGAAATCGGTTGATCGGACGCAGGCCGATTCGGCTGCGGATCAGGAGCAGGTGGCGCGCGCCGCCGCGGTGCTGGAGCGGATCGTGGTGGAGGACTGGCCGGAGGGGCGCTCGCCGCGGCTGCCCATCCTGTTGCTACGGGCCTTGTGCCGCCTGGCAGGCGACAAGCCGGAGCAGGTGTCGGACGGTTGGGGCGTCGTGGAGATCACGGCCATGATGCAGAGGCTCGGCGCCCCCTGGAGCAATCTGAACGAAGGGGATGCGCGGCAACGCCTCAACAGCCATTGGCGTACCTTGCAGGAGGCCTATTGGCAATCACGGCAGGAGCATGTCCGACGGCGCTTTGCCCATGAAACGCTCGGGCTGCGGCCACGGATCGACAAGAGCGACGCGGCCGGAGGACGGGGCAACACGGTCCGCTACTTTCTGCGCTTCGAGCCGATAGAGGGACCGGCGCCGAGTGGCGTCGAAGCACCGACCGCTCACGCCAATCCCGTCGTGCACACACCCAGCATCCGGTATTACCCGGTCGAGCTACAGGTCCCCCGCCTGCTGCGCTGGATTCCGGAGACAGGACTGCGCTCCCGCAGCCCACTGGGAGGCCTGATCGCCACCCTGCTGACCGGGATCGGGGTGCTGGTCGTCCTCTCGGCCTTGATGACCTTCTATTTGGGGCTGCACAGCGACTCGGCGGGCGCCGCAGTTCAGGCGCTGCTGCGGGCGCTCTTTCTGCTCGGGGTCCTGCGCCTGAGTCTGGGGTGGTGGTGGGACCTGGCGCAGAACAATCTGGCGCGCGCGCCGCTGTGGTGGCAATCCTTCACGGACTTCGGCGACACCGTCATCGAGCGGCGCTTCGATCCGACCGGGTTCAGCGCATCGCGGCTGCATCTGGTGCGTTATGTGGCGGATTGTCCGCGATGCGGGGCGGAGGGTCCGGGGCGCAGCGCGGTCCGCCTGGCCTCGGGACGGCTCGAGTTCTGGGGTCGGATCGTTGGCCGCTGCAGGAATGTGCCCAACGAGCACGTCTGGTCGTTCGATCACGGCACGGGCGAAGGGCGGTTTCTGCGCTGACGTCAGGGCATCGCGGACGTGCCGCAGACCCGTACTCGGCGATGGCGGTTCTCTGGGGTGTTGGCCATGAGCACGGCGGCAATCGCGAGCTTACAGTCCTCGCTCTCGCGCGCGCCCCCGTCGCGCTCCGTCCATTGGAGGCTGATCCGCGGCTCGGCGACAGCCACGGACACGGTCGATCCGCGCGGCTGAGGCCGCGAACTCAGCGGCGGCGGGGAAACGCTCGTTGGGGAGAGGGCCGATGCCGGGCGCGATGCAGACGCAGCCGGGGCAGGCATCAGCGGCGGCTGGCGACGCAGGGCCGAAACCTCCGGTCCGAGCTGACCCGCCGTCAGCCATAGACCACCCACCAGAACTCCGGCGGCCGCCAACAGCAAGAGCCCGGGGGATAGGCGGTCGTCCGCGCCGAAGCGCCGCTCCAGCCCCGCTCGGTGCGCACGCCGCGCGGCGCGGTCGGTGCGGATAGCCCCATCCAGCTGCTGCCACGCCTGGTGCAGGGCATCGGACACGACACCCTCACGATAGGGCTCGAGATCCTCGGCAAGGGTGGCCAGGCGTGAAACGCCCTCCGGCAGTCCTTTGGGAAAGCGTGCCGTATTCGTGAAGACCACGCGCTCGAGAACCGGAACACCCAGCCCGAGCGCCTTGAGCGCTTGGACGTGAGCGAAATTCTGGCGCAAGGGATTCTGAAACGTGTAGCGGCGACGCCCCAGGACCTGCGTCCACGTCGCCTCACCCTTCCGCCCAAAGATCAGCCCCCGATAGGCCTTCGATTCCACCACCAGCAGCCCCGCTGGTGTGAGGGCCAGATGATCGATCTGCGTCCAACCGCCACGCCCATCCGGCAGGATCAGATCATGTCGGACCACGGAAAACAGTTGCTCCAGCACCCGGCCGATGCGTGCCTCACCAGCCGAGCCCCGCATCCTGGGGACGAGACGCTTCAGCGCCAGGACGACCAAGACCAGGGGCAGCAGCCCGACCAGCGGCCGAACGGCCGCCAGCGTGATCAGGGAGAACAGGCTTTGAGCATCCATGACGCGCGAACTCCTTCTTGAAGGGACCGTGAGAGCGATTCCACAACGCCCGTTCGTGGCCGACCGATGATCCTAGCAAAGGGACCAGCACCCGAAGTGAGACCTTCATCACTCCGCCACCCTGAGGTGGACGTGGACGCTTGGTCACAACAGCAAGAAGGCGAGTAGTGACCAGCAACTTCGGAGGGGGTAACGACGATGATGAGGCTCTGCTCGGCCAGGTGGGGGAGGCGACGCCTTCCATGACATCGCCAAGGCAGAGCCGATCGGGCCAATCCTAACGCGGGAGCTCGGCGACGCGCTGGCTGTGGTCTATCGGAAGGCGGCGGCGCTGCGAAGAGGCGCTGGAGGCACAGGTCCTGGGGGTCTGGCGCCATGTCGCCGTACACCAGTGCCATCGCCTCTGGCTCGGGAATCTGCGGAGCGAGCAAACGAAACGATCTGATGATCGGCCGGTCTTGAGGACGAAGGCTGAGCCGGTCGCGGGACGCTCAGTCCGTTAGACGAAGTCAGCTACCCGGGCATGGGGATCGGCGATCCAGCCTTCGAGTGGATCCAGTGAGGTCGGCTGACCGTAGTCAGCCGCACGCTGGGTCCAGGCCCAGGCAGCCTGGATGGCACAAAGCAAGGCGTCGAGCGCATCGCCCATGGGATCATCGGCAAGAGTCAGTGGCGCTTGCACGCGAAGACCGTAAGCAGGCTCGGCGGCTCCCTCCAGAATGGCTTCCAGCAACGCCCGCCGGGCATGATCCCGCTCCGGTGTCTGCTGAGCACGGATATCCTGCTTGTAGGAGCGGCGGCCGATCAGTTGGCGGGCGAGCAGGCCCGGATAGCCCTCGACGCAGACCCGATCGGGATCGCCGCTCTGCACACCCGGAATCGTCACCCCGGCCCGCAAGAGTCGTGGCGCACCCTCGAAGAACATCAGACCGACCGGGGTGCCGTAGAGCTTCTGCGGACTGATGGCACCGGCGGCGCGATCGGTCGCGCGGCGGTGCTCCTTGTCACCAGATAAGCGCGGCTGGCGATAGGCGTCGAGCGCCTGGCGAAAGCCTGCGCGACCCAGCGACTCGGCCTGGCGCACGTAGCCAGACCAGGTCGTCGGCCAGCCGATGTTGCTCACGAAGGTCCGCGACTGACCGAAGGGGAAATCGATGCCGGCGATCCAGGGACCGGGCTGCTGGAGGAACGCCTCGAAGGGCGCGAAGCTGGACCAGGCGCTAAGGGTGCCGGCGCAGAGCTGATCCCCCTCCAGACGGCAGGCCAGAAAGGTGATGGGCTTGCCGCGGCGGGGACGACTGGTGAAGTCGATGCCGTAGACCCGCATGCCTGTCTCTGCCGGCGTCAGGTCGCGTCCGCCGTGAAGACCTCGCGGAAGGGGCCGAGGAAGCGCCGCTCCGGGGACCAGTCGGCGATGGCGAAGACGACCTCACTAAAGGCACCGGCGAAGTCCGTCTCCAGGGCCTGGCGGAAATCGCGGGCGGTGCGGACGGGATCGTTGGCGAAGGCCCCGCAGCCCCAGGCGCCTAGCACCAGCGTCTCATGGCCGAAGGCGCGGGCGATGGCCAGGACGCGATGGATGCGCTGCTGGAGGAGATCCCCAGCCTCGGGCTGGCCGATGGCCGGGGCATAGGGCGCCGCGCAGGTTAGGACGCTCAATGGCCAAGGGGCGTCGAGCGGCGCGCCGTCATCTCGCCGGAAGACTGGCACCTCGGGCGAGTAGATGGCCCAGTCGGTCGAATCGGGCCGCGGACGCCGGGCATGGGCGGCGTACATGGGATCGCCCTCGAGGGTCGTGTAGAGCGCGCTGGAGCGGCAGAGCACTTCCTCCTGGGCGAGGGCACCGTTCAGAAAGCCGCCGCCGGGGTGCACGCCGTTGGCGAAGTTGAGGGCCAAGGGCCTCAGACCGCGGGCGACGAGTCGCTCGGCGGCGCCGAGGGTGGTCTCGTTGCTGACCTGGACACGGGTCTCGGGGACAGAGGCGCGATCCTGCTCAGGAAGCGGATCCTCGGGGCGCAGACTGCGCTTGGCGACGCGGGCCGTTTCGACCGCTTCGCGCCAGTCAACACGCGTCCCCTTCCCGTTCAGATAGAACCCTTGCCGGATCGCCTCCACGGCGGAGCGGCCCAGCGCGGCCGCCTGCGCGCGCGGCAGGCGCAGCTCACGCTGGCGTTGCGCGGCCAGCTCGGATGAGTCCAGACAGGGCTGGATCATGAGTGGTGAGTACGAAACGGTCACGGGGAGCAGTCTCCATCGATCGGCAGCATGAAGAACCCATCGCTCTAGCCTCAACTTCCGAGCGTCGTCGGACAAGCCCGCTCAAGTCCTCAAGACCAGCAAGAGTTCCCGCGCCCGGGTCGCCGCCACATAATTGGCGAATCGTTCACGGGCATCCTCCGCGTCGGTATCCCGGTACAGCAGCACGACAGCTCGAAATTCCAACCCTTTGATCCGTTTCTTCGTGCCATACCGCACCCCTGGCTCGTCCTGCCCAGGATCTCTTTGGCGAGGAAGCAGCTCCAAGGTGGGGATTCCGGCGGTCTCGAGCGCGTTGATGACGGCACCTTCGGTTGGCGTGATACAAATTTCGTGGGTGCCGAATCCACAATCCAGCAGGTGCCGCACCCAGTCGACAACGGCGCCTCCGGCCGCAGCCGGTGAATCGACCGTAAGGACCTGCGGATCGGGTCCTCGAAACACGGAGCGGTCGCCCGTCGTGTCGGCGCTACCACCGTCGAGGTCATCGACCTCTACCCCTGCCAGCAGCCCTTGTGCCCAGCGCCTGATCTGCTCGCTCGTGCGGTAGTTGATCTTCAAGCGTCGGGAGCGACCTCGCACCTCGATTCCGGCGCGTCCGACTGGAACCGGGGTGCGATTGTAGAGTCGCTGATGGCCATCGCCGACGACACACAGCGGATTGGCCAAGCCCTCGTCGATCGGGCTGAGTGCCCGAATGAGGCGCAACGCCTCGAGCCCGAAATCCTGCAGCTCGTCCACCAGCACATGCCGATACCTGGGGAACTGACCCTGCTCGACGGCCAATCGCGCCTGATGCACCACGCCCTCGAAGGTGAGCAGATTGCGCTTTGCCTGCTCTCGCTGCATGCGGGCGAACAGCCGCCAGAGCAGCTTTCGCTGAGCACGGCCGATTCGCGGCCGACCCGAGCGAACGGTGGTCAAATAGGCATCCTCCGAATCGATGCCCATCGGGTCGACGATCTCGGCGAATTCGGAACGGATGAAGTCCTGGTTGAATTCGGCCGCGAGATCCGATTCCTGCGACAGGACCTGCTCCCAAAGTGCCTCCAAGTCGGCGTCTTCCGCGACCTTCCCGCGCCAACCGCACCGCAGTGCAATGGTCCTGGCGAGCTGGTGCAGATTGGTTACCTCGATCCCTTGGTGCGCCTTCGGTGCCAGGCGCTCGAGCAGCGCCTTGATGGTGACCGAGAGGTTGGTGGTATAGGTCGTCAAGAGTACCCGATCCTGGTCGGCCGTCTGTTTGGCGAGCCACACAGCCCGATGCATCAGGGCCACGGTCTTGCCGGTGCCGGCCGCTCCGTGGATCTTCATCGGCCCCTTCACATCCCATTGAACGAGCTTGCGCTGATAGGGATGGAGGAAGATCCGCCACGCCTCGATGTCCTCGCTCAGGATTTCTTTCAGGTGCTCCTCACCCGCCACCAGCACCAGATCGAGATTGGCGGCTTGCGCCAGATGCGAGAAATCCCCCGGTCCCGCCGGCTTGACGGGCGCTGTCTCCAGGGCGCCCAGCATTTCCTCCAACGCCTGGTCCAGTGACATCCCCGCGACCACACCATAGAGCACCTGTGCGGCTTCCGGTGGCAGATACTCCGCCAGCTGCTCGAAGGCATCGTCAGTGCGCACCGCTCGGACGGCGGGAATCAGCGCCTTAGGGATACCGGCGGTGAAGAGGGCCTCGTCATCAAGGGAATCCAATGGATAGGCGGCGGAAAATCCCTCGGTATCGACCGCGGCCGACGCGGCGGCTGAAGATTCCTCAGGGATCGCCACCGCGCGCGCTATTTCTTCGACATCAAAGATCTGCAGCGTCCCAAGCGCGCCATGTGCCTCGAACTGTTTGCTTTGGCACCACTGATAGGCTTCGTCGTGATGATCGACATGCACGAGCAAATAGGTGTCGCCTTGCTCCGGCGCGATGATGATCGCGCGATAGTCGTCGCCGACCCGGGCGCTGCGGACTTTCGGATCGCGTGCCCCCTGGACCGGCTTCAGATGAAGGCTGGCCTGGGTGCTGTCTTCCTCGAACTTGCGGTGCAGCTCGGCCAACTTCTTCTTGACCTTGGCCGGTACCTTGGTGAGCTGCGTGAGCAGCTCGCGGCGCCACATCAATTGAGCCATGCGCTCGATCCCCCGTGCCTATCCACTTGCCATATCTACCCATTCGCCTGGGTGAGCCGATCGATCAGCCATTGCCGACCTCGAGCAGTGATGTCTCCATCCGTGACCGTCACCCATCCGGCCAGCTGCCAGCGCTCGGCGAAGGCGCACTGATCACCGCTGAGAATGGCGACCGGCGGAGACAGGTCCGGCCACGCCAGCTCGGCGAAAACCTCTTCCGGCAAATCATCGGTGAAGTACTCCACCTCGGGCACCGGGCAGCCGGCCAACGCCAAGGCCCGAGCCACCGGCTCCAGCAGCGAGACGACCGCCTCGCTCACAGCCTGCCAGGCCGGTGGAATCGACCCACCGAGATCGAGCGGCAGCTCGGGCGCGGTCCCCGCCGCGACTTCCGAGGTCGTGAAGAGCGTCAGCTTGCCCGAGAACTGGAACAGATTGAGCATTGCCTGAAAACAGCGCCACTGCACCCGGTACGCCGTGGCCTGGGCACGGTGCTCCGCGCGATCATCCAGACGCAAGCCCAGACGCAACTGATCGAACCGGGCCGCCATGAGTGACGAATCCACGGGGGCATAGACGAGCAGATCCTCGGTCCGCGCCAGACGATTGATCCAGCACCAATCGCCTCGGTTGCCCGGCGCCAGCGGGGCCGGCCGTTCGCCGCGGCGCCACAGCTCGAACGCGGCCTGCAAGGCGGCGGGCTCGCTGCCGATCCCCTGCCCCGCCAGCAAGACCAGCGAGAAGCCGGCGGCATGGGTCGCCAAGGCGCTCCAGCTCTGCGCGTCCGGGGCGAGCAGAAACGCCTGCAACTGTTGCCACGGATGCCCACTCAACCGCTCGAGCGCGGGACAGGCGTGCCCTTGTCGCTTGAGGAGCTCCACCTGCGACGGCAGCAAGCGCTCGACGATGTGCGGTTGCAGAAACGCCAAGCGTGCCTGTGCATCCTCATCCAGCAGATCGTCCCAGCTCAGGCTCCAGACCCAGTAGCGCTCGGACTCCAGAATGGCGCGGCGCTTTTCGACGTCGTCCGTCAGGCGTGAGTCGGGCTCGCCAGGATGGACGTGCGGCTCGAAGCCATCCGCGAAGACAGCGACCGGACGCACGGCGGGATCGTCACAGCTCAGCATGAAGTCGGGCTGACAAGGCTTGGTCACACCCTGCGCCGGCCCGAGCTGTGGCTGGAGCTGAAGCTCCCAGGAACGGTCCGGACTGGGCAGCACGAAGCGAAAGCCGCGACGGCCCTGGATGAGCGTCTCCTGCCATTGCCCAGCGTTCTGCTCGACCCAAGCGCGCAGTCGCTCGACGAAGCGCTTCTCGAGCACGCTTCCGAACAAGGAAGCCGTATTGATCGTATCGAGCGCCTCCAGCACCCGCCGCTGCTCGCCCGCCGCGAGAAGATCCTTCAGCAGGCGAATCCCGCGCTCGCGGCTGATACTCCCCGCCCGGTGCTGCATGTGATAGGTGCGGATACAGCGGTAGCAGCCATCCGTATCGTCCTGCGTCTGGTGCAGGCGCCGGCACTCGCAGGTCTCGAGCGCATTCAGGGCGTGGCGGAGCACATCCATCATCCCCTCAGCCGGCCGCCCCTGCGTGTCCGTTTCCTGATACAGCGCCTTGAGAAAGCCCGTTCCGCCCGGCACCGCATCCATCAGCACCAGATAGCGGCGGGTGATCGAAGCCCCTGGGTCCGGCACGCTTTGCGCGCGGACCAGTAGGTGGGCGGGATTACCCTGGAAGCGCAACCGCAATCCCAAGTAAAGACTGGCCTCCAACGTATCCAGGTCTTCCGGCTCGACCTCGGGCAGCAGCAGCCGGATCGCCTCGGAGCGCAACTCCCGGTAAAGCCAGAGCTGTCGCCAGCGATGGGCGTCACCCGCACGTCCCTCGCGGTGGAGTGTCTCGGTCTGGCGCCGCCCGGAGCAGCTGCGCCGATGCTTGACCTCGGCGCGATTCCCGCCCGGCGGGACGACCACGCCACACTGCTCGCAGACCTCAAAGCCCTCTGGAACGCGGATCGACTCTCCAAAGGCCACAGCCTCCGGCTGATCGCCGTAGCCGGTATTGACCTCACGCAGTCGGATCGCCGCGCGGTACTCGATCCCGAACGGCAAGGGGTCGTGGCCCACCGCGCCGCTCGCCTGTGCGACCGTGGTGTCGAAACTCGGCACCAGCCGGTAGAAGGCATTCTCGCGCACCTCGCCGCGATCTCCGGACAAGGACTCGTAATACTCCATGTAAGAGATCGCCTGGGAGCGATGGAAGGGCAACAAGGCCCGATGCTGGCCCGTATCCGTCTGCCCGCCCTGACCGTCATAGCCGCACTGCGGACAGGCGGGCACGGCATCGGGTGAACGGACCTCGGCGGCCGTGCGCAGATGTCCGCAGACCCCGCACACCGCCCACTCCTCGATCAGCGGCTGGGTGCGCGAGCCGATCTCCAACTGCTGAATGGTGAAGACATGGCTGTGCGTATAGAAACGATTGGCGGGTGCCAGCTCGCGAATGGCCGACTGGGCGGCACGGATCAGTTCATAGGTCTTGACCCCAGCATCCGCGGTGCCGGCGGAAGTCAGCGTGTCGGCCGGGGCATTCGCCGGTCGACGCTGCTGGGCATACTGATTGTAGGTCGTCCCGGAGAAGCGCACCCCGCGCTCGGGAAAGGCATAGTTCGGCAGCAGGCCGTGCTCGATCAGGACCTCCAGCGCCGAGATCTCGCCGAGCTTGCGGGTACGGGCGGACAGGATCGTCTGCTCACGCTCGATCTCGGCCAGGGCCTCTCCATCGGTCCGAGGGTCCAGCTTCTTCTTCTGATCGTTCAGGCGATTGCGGGCATTCTGCAAGAGCTGACGCTGACTATTGAATTCCTGCGCCGCCTGCTCGATGCGCTCGCGCAGCCGCTCGGCGCGGGTCTCGACCAGGAAGCGCTCGACGGTGTCCTGCAATACCACTCGCGGGTCGGTGAAGCGCGCCAGGAACCCCTGTTGCAGCTCGGCCTCTTGGAGCACCATCCAGGCGAGTAACCTGGGGATGTGCCCGGACTGATTGACGATCACCTCGTCGACGAGCTGCCGGCCCGATCCAGGCAGATCGGTCAGGACACCGCGGTGAACCGCCGTGTCGAAGCAATAGGCGAGGAACTGTCGGACCAGCACGGCGCAGGCATCAAGCCAGCAGCCGGGCGGTTCGACCACCCCCCGCAGCAGATCGTCCGGTCGGGCGAAAAAGAAGAGGTCGTGCGGCCGCTGGTTGACGATCGAGAGCACCAGCGCGGTCCCCGTCTTGCGGCCGGCACGCCCGATCCGCTGCAGGAAGCTCGCGACCGAGGGCGGCACCGAGCACAGCAAGGTCGTGGAGAGATCGCCGATGTCGATCCCCATCTCCAGCGTCGAGGTCGCCGTGAGCACGTTGGGGTCGTCGGCATGTCCGCCGGTATTGAAGGAGAGCTCGAGCGCCTCGCGCTCCCGGGTGGTCAGCAGCCCCGTGTGCTCATGGGCGAAGACCCGGCGCAGCGCCCCCTTGCGATAGCGATCGCGATAATAGCCCTCGCGCTCATTGAGAGCCGCCACGCGATAACGCCCCTGATGATCGCGATACGAGAGGCTCGGCGCCCCCTCCCAGACCTCCGCCTCCCAGTCGGGCCGAAACAGCACCTGACCCGACTCGGCGCTGGCCAGCTTGCGTCCGGCCGGAAAGAGTCGCGCGATCCCAGCCCCAAGCGCATACCAGGACTTGGTGCCGTCCCGATGCACACAACGAAAGACGCCCGTCGCCGTCCCTTCTTCGAGGAGGGCGCGCAGCAGATCGAGCAGGCTGGCGTCATCGACCGCGGGCACCTCCAGCACCCGCCGCGCCCAAACCAATTGCCACGGCGTCTGCTGCCCGGCCGCGCTCGCAACGAGGAGATGATCGTGGGCCTTGTCCCGCTCCGTCACCAGAAGTCTCGGGCGATAGCGACCGGCCGGCGGATAGATCTCGCGGCCGTCGATCACGCGCCCGAACGGATGCTTGCCCCAGTAGTTCTGCCGTGCATAGGCGTCGAGATAGGGATGGTCGAGTCCACCCCGCTCGCGCTGGCGGTGCAGGACGCCCAGGATCCAGAGCCTGAGCGCCGCGTCGGACAACCCCTGGAGCGCTGGACTGATCCCCGGCAAGCGCGCACGCAGCCGGTGCACCGTGGTCTCGACCGCGTCCTGCTCCCAGCCAAGACAGGCGCCGCCATGCAGCTCCATGGTCCGGCCATGAGTCAGCATCAGGCTGAATTCGCTGGTCGCCTCCCATCCCAGCCGCTCGATGAGATCGCGCTGGAAGCCCGGCTCCGGATGCCGTCCGAGCGGATCGTTGCGCAGCTGCAGATAGGGACCGTACTCGCGCAGATCCGGCGGGATCAGGGTGGCAATGGCTTCGCGCAGCAGGCCCGGACGGCCGGGCTCGGGCTGCGACCAGTGGCGAAGCAGCTGAGCGCCGACCTCGCACAGGGGTAGCCCGGTCGGTCCGGCGGCATCCACCACATGCTGCAAGGCCGTGCGGAAGGTGAAATGGTAGGTCCGCGCCGAGAAGAAGCCAGCCCGATGGCTGGCGTCCTGAACGCTGTCGGTGAAGGCCAACAGCTTGGGATCCTGGTTCAGGACCGAGCCGAAGACCTCGTCGATCGCCACGCTCGCCGTGGTCGCCGCCCGTGCGCCCAAGAACATGAGCGTCCCTTCGGCATGGCAATGGGGACAGCGCTGTACGCCAATGGGCTGATGATTGTGCTCGAGCGTGCGCTGCTCGTAGACCACTTTGACGGGAAAGGTCGGCTCGCCGGTCAGCGGACCAGGTCCGGGACCGGTTCGCAGCGTCAGCTCGGTCGGGGCCAGAAACTGACGCGTCATCTCCAGCTCCTGCTGGCCGCCTGGCGGCAGCGGATCGTCGCCTTCCCGCCAGGGGCTCAGGATCACCAGCCGACGGGAGGGGGAGCGCTCGAAGCCCCAGCCGTCGTAGATGCGGCGCACATCGTCGTCGAGCGCCAGGCCCGCGACCTGCTGTCGGACCAGGCTGTCCTGATCGGGGTCGTGCAGGGCAACCCAGGCCGACTCCCCGCACTCGGTACAATGCACCGTCGGCAGCTGACGGCGCTCCGGCAGCGGATCGTCCAGCCAGCTGAAGCAAGGCTCGGGCGCCACTACCCGGCCGATGCGTCGCAGCTCACGGATCCAGAGCTGGATCTGGGTCGGCACGACGGGGAAGACGCGGCCCGAGCGCAGCTCGCGGGCCTGGGCCACCAGGGCGAGAAAGCCCATTAGAACCTGGCTCCGGCGCTCGACATCGCCCGTCTCGCGCAGACCGAAGTCCTCGGTCGAGAGCCGGCCGACGAGCTCGGTCCAGAGCACCACGCCCTCCTCGGTCACCCGCAGCAGGGCATGGAAGAGCGGCTGCGCGCGCAGCCACTCCCCAAGGGCCAGGCCCCAGCGATCCTCATTGGCCAGCGTTTCGGCGGCGAGTGGAGCGACCACCGGGTCCGCCGCCCGGTCCCGCACCCGCACCAGCCAGGGGTCGTCCGCGGCGACGGGATCGGCTGGGCCGCCGAACAGTGGGGCAAGGCGCCGAGCATAGGCGCTTGCCGTCTCGCCCTCGCGCGGCTCACACTCGGCCGCGTCCGGCAACCGCCCCGGGTCCTCGACCGGGCGAATGATCTCTTCCAGGCGACAGCGGTCCTCGCCGATCACGGCATCGTTGCTGATCGGTTCCTCGAACAGGGTCGAGGCGAAATCGCAGAGACGGTTGATGGGATCGTCGGTCGTCTCGTCCCCGCTCTCGGCAATGGTCGCACTGGTCCCAACCACGCAGAGCCGTCCCTTGGGGACCCCCAAACGCGCCTTCAGCCGACGGATCAGACAGGCGACATCGGCCCCTTGCGCGCCGTCGTAGGTATGCAGCTCGTCGAGGATCAGATAGCGCAGAAGATCCGGCGCCGCGTCGTTGTGCCGCCAAATGCCCTGATCCTTCGGACGCATCAGCAGGTAGTCCAACATCTTGTAGTTGGTCAGGAGGATGTCCGGCGGCTCCTCCTGCATGCGCACGCGATTGGTGATCGCCGTATAGGCGACCTTGCCGCCTGGCGTGCGTGGCGGGACGATCTGGACCTCGGAGTAGGTGCCCTCCTCCTCACCCGAGCGATCCTCCTGACCCGGCTGCATCCGCCCGGTGTAGAGTCCGACCCGAATGTGTGCCTTGCGCCGTGGCGTGCCGTCGACGACCGCCTCATAGGACAGATGCTCCGAGGTCAGAATCGCCTCGGCAAAGCGCCCGGCCTGGTCCGCCGCCAGCGCATTCATGGGATAGAGCACGATGGCCTTGATGCCCCGAGCCCGCCCGGCCCGATGCTCGCGCCAGCAATGATCCAGCACTGGAACGGAAAAGCACTCGGTCTTACCTGAGCCCGTCCCCGTGGTCACGATCACGGGGCGCGGTGTCTGCCCCTTGCTGGTCAGACGCTGCCACGCCAGCCACTGGTGTCGAAAGGGCGTGAAGGGGACCGGCAGATCGAAGAAGCCCTCGCCCCGATTGGACGCCAGCCGGAAAGGGCGGCGCAGTTGCAGCCAAGGCCCCTTGAACAGCCCATTTCCAGGCTGGGTGAAGAAGCGACGCAGCGCCCGCTCCACTTCGGAGTCGCGCATATGGAAGGTCGCCTCCAGATAGTGGAGGACCTGGCGGCGCACCTCGAAGGCAAGGGTGGCGGGAAGCATGGGTCAACAGAATCCGCTGTTGTTTACCGGGGCGACGTCGTCACACCGGAGAGTAACGCATCGTGCCGACGGATGCCGCTCGGTCATGGATATCTCATCCGAGAGTGCGCGGCTGAGCTCCGACGGTTCGATTCTATGGGGCATCGGGCGTCATGTTAGACATAAATTTTGGAGCTTAACGTTACACAGCCAAAAAAACATCGATAAATCAATCGAATGACCTGTCACCTCAAAAATGGCAGTCGACTGGATCAAGCTAACGCCCCAAACAGGGACACTGCACCGCGGACATGCAGCCACTTTCTTTTCAAAGCGTTACGAAAGACCCCAAGCTAGATCCAAGCTAGCTCAAGCTAAACGCCACTGACCGGCACGCTTGGTGTTTGCCCGCTGTTGCTCATTGATCGGAACGGATTGACGACCGTCAGATCACCTATGACCTGGCCATCCTGGAGATCCTCGGTCCAGAGACGCCGCGCACCGCTCGCAAGCGCTGTTTCGATGATGAGGCTGTCCCAGAAGGAAAAGCCCGAGGTCTCGATCCGCCGTGTGGCGGCGGCAATCAGGGGCACCGTGACTTCGGCGACCTCCGCGATCTCCGAGAAATCCAGAATCGCCTCACGAGCGGTCGCGATCGGAAGCCCCTGCTTGGCCGCTTTGGTCACGGTGGCGAAGAACTCCTGGAGAACCTGTGTGCTGAGCACCGGAATCGCCTCCTGGCATGCCCGGCGCCACAGACTTTGCGCGATGGCTTGCTTGTCAGGCTCCTTTGCATCGAACAGGTAGACCAGGACGTTGGTGTCGAGGAACCAGCGCTCAGCGCTCATGGAGGCTCTCGCGATTCCAAGGAGCATCCCCGCGCTCGATCGGATGCGCGTTCGCAAGCCGGAGCACCTTGTCCAAGGCCGCCAGCCGTTTCACACGGAACGCGTCGAGCGACTCGGCTTCAGTGCCTTGATGCCTCGATTCGTCTCTCGCGCCTTGGGGCGGAGTCGGGTCGCCAACCGATGTCAGATCGTCACCGTCGTACGACTGCTCGAGAATCCTGATCTCGTTGGGTGAGAAATGCTCCAGGAGCCAGAGAAACTTATCGCTGACCTGATCGTCGATCGCCAATGTCACGGTCTTCATTCAATGAGTCCTCATGATGGAATCAGCTCAGCCCGAGCCGTTCGGTGAACACGGCCCACGCCCGGCGGTAGTCGTCGATGCGGTCGACCGGCACGAAGGGCGGGTGGAAGGTGCGGGTGCGGGTCTGGTTGCCGTTGTCGATGGTCCAACTGACGGTGACCGGGGTGGTGCCGTCGTGGTGGGTCAGGGCCTCGCGCAGCTCCTTGGCGCCGGGGTCCTTGCGGGTGGTGTTGGGCAGGCGGCGGCCGGTGGCGTCGTAGCGGTCGGCCTCCTCGTAGGCCCCCATCACCGGGAATTGGACACTGTAGATCTGGATCAGCTCCTCGGGCGTGAGGTTCAGGGCGAGCGCGACCAGGACGTCGATCTCCAACAGGGCCTGACGGCGCTCGCGTTCGGTGCGCAGGGCGCAGCCGCGCTGCCACTCGGGGGTCAGCTCGGACCAGCGCAACGTGCGTTGGTGCTCTTGTAGGGTGGGTTGAGCGCAGCGAAACCCACCATCCCGGTTCGACGCGTCGGACAGGTCGCAGGTGAAGGCATCGTCTCGGATTGCAGGATCGAAGGCGGATGACCAGAGGTCGGCGTAGTGGGTGGTGAGGCACGTAAGCCGGGCAACGCGCTGAATGATCAGCGAGCTATTCGAAGACATGAGAGGGAATGTCAGCAAAGTGCTCTCGTAAATGTCTCCTCGCCCACCGACTCTGACCAAGAAATCCCAGAGAATGCTTTGAGCGCAACCGCCGAATAGCAGCGCATTCTGATACCGCAAGAAGGCGATGCTGAAAACAGGGTGAATATGCGAAAAGCCGGCTGGCAGGATCGCCGGCATGAGTGTCCGCTCATTGGCCGGATGTCCTCTCCGACGATGCGCATAACGATGGAAGGCGGTTAGCGGTCTTGGCAGCCACAGCATCGCATCAGCATCTGGCCGCCCCTGGCTCAGCCGAACAGCGCTGAACCGATTGGCGAAGGCTTCGCTATTACGCGTCCCTTCATTGGCCAGCAGCCAGCGCATGGCATCCTCGACATCACCCTCCCATTCCACGAAATAGCCGAACTGCCGCGCCGTTCGAGCACCAGGCTTGCTCGGGTCGACGCCATACAGCCGCAATGGCTCGCCCAGCAGCGCCTCCCAAGCCGGGAGATCTGTCTCACGGATCGGCCAGAACCCGCCCGAGACATTCTCGGGCCTGCGTGGCCTCGGCCATTCGGGGATGGCCGCCAGAAAGGCGCTCGGATCACCGTCCCGATCGCCCGGCCGGTAGAGTGCGCGCGGCAGATAGTCGTCCGGGATCTCGGTGAGGTCGATATCGTCGTAATCCGCCCCCTTGACGCCGAGGCTCTGGGTCCGCGGTGTGCGATTCAGCGGATTGCCGACGAAGAAATGCGGACCGGAGACGACCCAGTCGTCGGCGCTCCGGGGCTGGAAGGTGGGATCGGCCTCCCGGGTGATGAGGCCGTCACGCTGGGCATTGGATTCGTGGAACATCTCCGTGGCGAAGTAGTCGCCCTTGAGATCCCCCAGCCGACGCGGTGCAGCGGCGAACTTCTCCAGCACCGCGAGTAGGGGCCGGCTGTGCACCTGCGGCAGACGGGCCTGGAGCGGCGGTGTCCCGGCGTCCTCGAAGAGCCGGGCGAAGAGACCCAGCTCATGCTCGGTGATGGTCAGGATGCGCTCGCGGTGGCCGCGCGTCTCCCAGGCGCCCGCGTCGCTCTTGATGCCGGGGATGGGGTCATGGGGATTCTGGTGGCGCTGGGAGTGGTCGATCGTTGCGGTATCGAACAGATTGAACATGGCGCGCATCTTCGCGGGGCCAGGTTGGCCGCGATAGATGTTGAGGCTGAATCCCATGACGTGATGAACATCGTTGAACAGGTTACGCTCATTCCTGAGCTGATAATGCCCCAGCAACCGCCGGTAGTACCCCTCCCGAAACACCCCACCCTTCGGATCATCGAACACCCCTTCCGGATGCAGCAGCCCGGCCACACCCTGCCCGCCCAAGAGCCCCCAACTGCGCTCGATGAAGTTCTTGTAGAGGTTGGTCTGAACCCCGGCGAGGCTGGGATAGAGGGTGCGATCGTTGAGAAAGACGCCGGCGCCCTCCCCTTGCTCGAAGGCTTTGCGATAGCGCCGCCGCTGGCCCTCGTCCGCGAGCAGCGTCGCGCGCTCGCGGTTGTAGGTCGCCGACTTGGCCTCCCGCACACCCAGCAGGGGCGAGAATTCGGCCAGCAGCGGGGCGTCGTTCCAGCTCACCTTGATCCAGGGCGGATTGCCGAACATCAGGTCGAACCCGCGCGGTGGCTCGCGCTGCCCCTCGAAGCCCGGCCCCAGCACCTCGGTGAAGACCAGCTCCCAATGATGGAAGGGCTGATCCTCGGCGATGGCTCGGGCGATGTCGTGGAACCGGCTTCCAGCCGGTTCCGGTCGCCGGCTGGAAGCCGGCGCTACGAGCACCTCGGCCGCGTCGAGCCAGGCCGCCCGGCTCGGCAGGCTGTCCGCCGCCTCCAGCGGCCAGAAATAGAGCGCGCACCAGGCATCCATCAGGCGCTTGAGCCGCTGGAAGGCGCTCGACTCGGACTCCAACCGCGCCTTGATCGCCTCGCGCTCGGCGAGCGTGGTCTGGCCGGAGCCGTCGGCCTTTTCCAGGCAACCGCTCGGATCTTGCGGAACCGTTTGCGGCCAAACGCTCGCCGAACAACGGCTGCGCTCCAGCGCCTCGGCGCGCTCGCGGGCGTACGCCTCCCACAGCCGGTCGATGCGCTCGCAGAGCCGACGCGCGGTGCCCAACTGCTCGCGGGTCCATTTCGCCTTGACCTGGGTCTTGTGCCACTCGCCGATGGCCTTGCAGGGCTCCGGCCAGAAGGACCGCATCAGCTTGTCGCGCGCCGCCGGGGTCATGTCCGCGCCCCAGACCAGGAAGTGATAGATCTCCTCGGGCTTGCGCGACTCGCCCGGCTTGAGCTGTCGCGGCGCCTGGGCGTCGGCGCCGAGATGCGTGCCGTCGAGGAGCTGCCGCTCGGTCCAGACCGCGCGGCGGGCGCCGATGAGGCTGTTGCCGGGTCGCAGCCGCAGACCGAGCCAGGGGGTGGCGCCGGAACGAAAGTCGGTCGAGCGCACATCCTCGTCCGGGCCAGAGCCACTCAACCTGTTCCCCGCCCCTTCATCGTCGGACGGCGCGGGGACCGGCAGCCGATGAATGGTGGCCAGCCACAGCGAGAGCGCGCCCAGCTCGACCGCCGTGGGGTTGAGGTCGACGCCATAGAGGTTGTCGACGGCGATGGCATGCATGACACGGCGGCGCTGGTCGGCATAGTCGCCGGGGTCGATGCTCGTGCCGACCTGCTTCTGCTTGAGGTCCAGATAGCGGTCGGCGAGCTGGCCGATGGCCTCGACCAGGAAGGCCGCCGAGCCCATCGCCGGCTCGCAGATCTTGAGCCCGAGCAGGCGGTCCGCCTCCGCCGGACCGATGTCCTTGAGCCGCTCGTTCAGGGTCTCGCGCACCAGGGCCTGGGTAAGCACGGCCGGCGTGTAATAGGAGGCGCTGTTGACCCGGTCCACGCCGTTGAGATGGAGAATGAATTCGCCGGTTTTGTAGATGCGCGGCTGGCGGGTGCGCGACTCGAGCACGACCTCGCCGGGCTTGAAGTCCTCGAGCCGCTCAGCGGGGGTGAGCCAGGTGGGGATGGCGGGATCCAGGTCGTCGTCGAAGACCGGCTTGCCGTCCTTGGGCCTCTGGAGCACCTGAATCAGGTCCTGGGTGGCGAAGAAGCCCTTGTAGGAGAGCAGTCCCTCGTAGACGGCGCCGAGCTGGTTGATGCCCAGCTCGGCATAGTTGATGCGCCCGATCTGCCGCCCGCGCTCGCCGGTGCCGAGGCTCAACGCGCGGATGACCCGATGCAGCACCCGGTTGGGCAGCCGCACCCGGTCGAGCAAGGGCGTCGACGTCGGCGCAAACAGTGTGGCGGTGAGCGGCTGGACGATGAAGGTCTTGGCCAAACGGGCGCTGGCTGGCGCGCGCCGGACCGGAGGAGTGCGCTTGCGCTCGGCCACGGTGACGTCGTCCAGGGCCAGCTCGGCCTGCACGCCGCCGAAGAGATCGAGCTGAGTTGGGATGCCCCCGCGCCAGGGGGCCTGATCGTCTCCGGTGAGCCGCTCCATGTCTTCGGCCTCGGGATGGAAGCCCTGGTGGATGAGACCGAAAAGCCGCTCCAGGTGCTCGGCGTCGTAGGTGCCGTTCTCGCTGGTGGTGCCGGGCTCGCCGCGATCGGCCAGGTCGCGCAGGGCCTCCAGGCTGTAGCCGAGCCGGTAGACACCGTCGGTCATGGGCAGGACGCCCAGCTCGCTGCCGCGCGCCTCGGCGTAGAGACAGAAGAGCAGACGGTAGACATAGACCAACGCCTCGTGGCGCAGCTGCTCGGCGGTGACCGCGCGCGAGCCGTCCGGCAACGGATCCTCGCGCTCGCCGAGCTGGCGATAGCCCAGGTTGCGCGCCCGGCGCGCCTCGACCCAGCCATTGGCGATGTCGGCGATGGCCGCGCGCACCGCCGCCTGGAGCTTGGCCGAGACACCATGGGTGCTGCGCTGGCTGCCCTGACGCAGCCGCTCGTGGAGCACCTCGTCCGACTCGGCCTCGGGGGCCAGGGTGACGCGGGCCAGCAAGGCGGCGATGGCCTCGAATGTACGCGCCTGCTTGCGGGCGAAGGCGTCGTCGAGGTCGACGGCGAGATAGCGCCCCTGGGCATAGGTGTGGGCATCGAAGAGATAGACGCGGCTGCCGGCCAACAGCATCAGCCAACGGGGGCGATCCTCTTGGGCGAAGAGGCGCGCGATCGCCTTCTCCCAGGACGCGTCGAGGATGGGCCAGTCGCTCGGAGAGACCGCCGTGGACCAGCTTGGAGCGCTGACCGGCAGCTCCAGCGGCTCTTCGTCCTGCTCGCCGCCGCCGAGGCAGAAGGGGGTCTCACAGATTGCGAGCCAGGGCTGCTGGTGGCGATGGAGTAAGGCGCGCGCCGGGAGCCGGCTTTTCTCGCTGGTCAGATCGAGCCAGTGCGTCTCGGGGGTAGAGTCGGCGGCATAGCCGAGCGCGTCGAGGAGCTGGCCGTGCCAGGCGGCCAGCGCCTCGGCCTTCGCCGTCAGGCGTTGCAGCGGATCAGGGATCTCCAGAGCCTGGGCCTTGGCGCGGAAATAGCCATCCGACAAGGCCTGAAGCCGGCGCGGGACCGAGCGCGATCCCTGCTCCTTCCAAGCCTTGACCCGGTCGGCGATGTCCTTGGGAAACTGCTCGGCCAGATAGTGGACGGCATAGTATTCGCCGATGTTCGCAATGGCGCTGTCCAGCGACATGGGATGGCTGCTCCTTGAAACGATGGCGTCCGCTCTGGCGATGCATCAGTAGTGGTAACGTCCCTGCAGAAACTCGACGCGATCCGCCTTGACCAGATAGACACAGCGATGCTCCTGGGTCAGTCGGCGTGACCAGACGTCGCTGCCCAGATATTTGAGCGGCTCGGGCTTGCCGATCCCCTTGAAGGGATCGCGCAGCACGGCCTCGACCAGGTCCAGCAGGCGCTTGGCCGTGCGCCGCTCGGTCTCGACCCAATGGCGCAGGTCTTCGATGAATTCTGGATGGAAGACCGCGAGTCGCTTGGGCTCAGTTTTCATGGGACTCAGTCTTCAAGCCCGACCGCCTGGCGCAGGTCCGTGACGGACAGCGGCTCGATCGCATCGCCACGGGCACGCGCGAGGGCCGTCAGCAGGCGCTCGGCGTTCCGTGGCGAGCGCAGCAGATGCGCGGTCTCCATCAAGCCCTCCAGCTCGTCGGCGGCGATGATGGCCACGGCGTCCCCGCCGCGGCGGCGGACCATGATGACCTCACGATCCTCGATCGCCCGGTCCATGAACGACTTGAGCTGCTCGCGTGCTTGGCTGTAGGTAGTTTCGATCGTCATGGGTGTGGCCTTCGGCGGAAGTTGGACAGATGGTCTGTACGGTAGCATGATGCTGGTCGTGCTGTGATTAGGCTCCTCCAAATCTCTCTCGATGCGAATGAGGCTTGCGTCATGACGGCTTATCGAACCCAGGTCACGATCGAGGATCCGGCGCGGCTGGAGCTGCGGAACCTACCCTTTCGGCCAGGCCAGCACATCAAAGTGATCCTGGTCGACGATGCCGAGCATGAGCAGCGCGCCCGCCGCTGGCGCGACCTCTTTGCACGCACGCAGGCGCTTCCTCAGGCCACGCAATTGACAGACGAGGATATCTCTCGCGAGATCGAGGCCTATCGCAGCGGCCAATGAGAGTCGTCATCGACACCAATGTACTCATTTCGGCCGCGCTCAAGGTGACAGGGATTTCAGCGATGCCCAGCGCATGCTCGAGACGATCATCCTCAAGGCGGCCGACTTCATGCGGGTGATGGCTGAGCAAGCTCAATAGCGATTACGCCCCCTCGATCGCCAGCACCAAGCGCGTCGAGGGCTCGTCGCTGGCCAGAAGGTGGGTGTCCTTCCAGTTGTCCTCGCGGTCACGCAGGTACCTTTCCATTTCGTCCAACTGACGCCGCAGCTGCAAGGCCCGCTTGCCCTCGGGCGGGAGGTCGCGCAAGGCGCCCTCGATGTGCTCCGCCCGCCGTTGGAACCAGCGCTTGAGACGGCGTTCCTCCTCGTCCAGCCTCGGCTTGATCTGCTCCTGGCGCTGGTCCTTGAGCTGACGCAGATGGCGGAGACTTTCCTCGACGGCGCCCTCAACGAAGCCGGCCAAAAGGCTGTCCGGCAATCGCGAGCCACGTCCGGTGTTGGCCAGCGATGCGAAGCGCGCCTCGGCCAGTGCTTCCTTCAGCGGGCGCCGCTCGATCTTGCCACTCTTGCGGTAGGACACGGCATGGGTGTCGACGATCAAGGGGGTGCCAGCGCGCGAGCTGACCTGCCCGATGAAACAGAACAGCAGCTCGCCGGCCTCCAGATGAGGCGAGGCGATCAGCGGCGCCTCGCCACGCTGCATCAGCATCATGAGCCGCTCGGAGAGCCACTGGAGCACGGGATGCTGATCGGTGAGCAGCAGCTCTGGCGACCACTGACCCTTCTGTGCCAAGGCCGCCTTGATAGCCCGGTCGACCCGCTCGGGGTCGGTGGTGAGATAGAGGTGACCGTCCTCGGGCCAGGCCTCCTCGGGAATCGCGGTGGCGCCGAAGATGACGTCGCTCCCACGCGCGGACCCGGCACCGCTCCCCGAGCGTGGCGCGCCGAGCCGACGGCGCAGATCGTCCGGAGGATTGAGGACGACCTGTGCGGCGGTCTTCTGGAGCGGCGCGAAGGCGTCGCCGACCTGCGCGTCCGCCAGGGTGCGATACCCCAGCTCCAGGAAGTCCGCGTTGGACATCAGCCGGATGCGCGAGTTGTCGATGACGGCCGGCGCGGACTGGGCCGCGTTCGCCGGTGCCTCCGTCTGGCCGGTCAGAAAAGCGAGCCAGTCGTCGTGACCCTGAGCATTCGCGGCGAGCAGCAGGGACTCCAGCTCGGCACTCTCCGCGGTCTCCGGGTTGGCGCGGTCCAGCACCTCCCGGTCGGCCGCCAGGATGCCTCGGGTGGCGATGTACTCCTCTTCCCGGTCGGAATCGTAGAGCTTGAGCAGGCTCTCGCCGCTGCGGGTCGAGCGGTTGATCTCCTCGACCTTCTCGACCAGACGCTCGAAGATGGCTTCATCGCCGTCGAGGAAGCCTTCCTGCGTGCGCACCATGAGATAGCGGATGACGGGGCTGTGACGCTGACCGAAGCGGTCGATGCGTCCGTTGCGCTGGATCAGGGTGATGATGGACCAGGGGAGATCGTAGTGGATGATGTGATGACACTGGTGATGGAGGTTGACGCCCTCCGAGGCGACGTCGGTCGCCAAGAGCAGGCGCATCGGGCTGACGCCGGTCCCGAAGGATTCGATGGTCGCCGCCAGGTGGATATCGGCCATGCCGCCGTGGATGATGGCCAAGGGCTGGTTCGGCTGATCCTCCGGCTTCTCGCTGAACTTGAGACGGAAGTGCTTGGCCAGCGCGCCGGCAAGCTGGCTCTGGGTCACCCTGCTCTCGGTGAAGACGAGCAGACGTGGGCTCTTCGCCGTCCCGTTCCAGCCCAGCGACTCGAGCTCCCTCACCAGCAGTCGAAAGCGCGCGCTGTCGGCGATCGTCAGGCCCGCCAGGGCCTCGTGCAGGGGTTGCAGGGCCTGGGCCTCGGGCGACCCAGGATCGGTGTCGCGCAACTGACGCAGACGCTTCTCGACCGTGGAGCGACAGGCCTCCGGGCTGGAGAGGAAGGACTTGTAGAGACCCCACTGAACGATGCCCGTGGCGACCAGGGTCCGGTCGAGGATCCGTTGACGTAGCTCCGCCAGAATGCGGTAGACGCGTTCCTCCGCCGGGGTGGCCGGGACACGCGTGCGCGGGAGCGGCACGACCTCGCGCGAGGCGAAGTGCTCGCCCGCCTCGGCGCGCACATCCTCCTTGAATCGCATCAGGAAGAATGGCTTGATATCGGATGCCTCGTACTCGCGCAGCTTCGGATCGGGGATGGCCGAGGGATCGAGCAGACTGATCAGCCGGCCGAAGGTCTCGCGCTTGCCGTTGTGCGGAGTCGCTGTGGTCAGCAGCATGCTGTTGGCACGACGCGCGAGACGCCGCGCCAGGCGGTAGCTCAGATGCTTCTCTGGATTGCCCCCGCCGGCAACGTTGTGCGCCTCGTCGATCACGACCACATCCCAGCGAGTGTCCTCCAGGAAATGGCTGTAGCGGCCGATGTCCTTGAGGGTATCGATCGAGATGATGAGACGGTGATAGACCTCGAAGGGGTTCTTGGAGGCCGGGATCTTGAGCTGGAGGCGCGCCAAGCCTGTCGAGTCGAGCCGCACCAGTGGAATGGCAAAGCGGTTCCAGAGTTCGGCCTGGAACTGGGCGAGCATCGACTTCTTGGCCAGCACCAGGATGCGATCCGCCTGGCCGCGCTTCATCAGCTCGGAGAGGATCATGCCGACCTCGATGGTCTTGCCCAGTCCCACGGCGTCGGCGAGCAAAAGGCGTGGGCGCAGCTGGGCGATGGCGCGCTGGACGGCCTCTTTCTGGTAGCCCATAGGCGTAAAGGCGCCCATGCCGTCCACATGCGGATCAGGGTCCGTCAGGGGCATCTGGCGCAACTGGGCCTCGAGAAAGAGCTTCGCGCGCGCGTAACCGCCGCTTGCGTCAGGCACCAGTCGGGTCCGACGCGGATCGACCGGCTCGATCTGCTCCAGCTGGGTGAGAAAGGCGGTTTCATGCCCACGAGTCAGATCATCGGCGCCGACACAGTAGAGCACCTGATCGCGGCGGCTCGCCGCTTCCACCCGCGTCACCAGCCATTCGGCATCGCGACAGAGGACGCGCATCCCTGGTGAGAAGACCATCGATTCATGACTCCTTATTCGAACAAACTTGCCTGCACTGGCTGCTCAATGACGGGCCGGTAGCGGACGGGGCGTGAAGTTTTCTCCAACACGCCCTCCTCAACCAAACGACTGATCCGCTTGCGTCCTGGATACATTGAGCTCATCCGCGATTTCGGCGTCGGTTCTCGGCGCTGGCGAGCGCACGATCAGGGCACGCACTGTCGCGAAGAACTCTTCTGCTGGACTCTGTGTAATCGCGAGGCTCGCCACTTCTTCGGGGAACTCGTCACTCGAGGTGCCCTAAAGTGTACGACCACCCAAGGTAACCCCCTCCATGAGGCGGCGCAGCGCAACTTGATAAGGCCGTGGCGCAATCTCTAGAACGCGGGGCGCCTGGGCATCTTCGGGGCTCTGCGATTCGAGACTCGATTCGCGCTACAACAGTGAGGAACAGTCACAGAGAGGGTCGTTCGAAGCTCTCCCGCAGAGCGCGCAGGGCTGGTAGTAGAGACGCTCCAGGTCCTGGACTTTGGGCGGCTGTCGTCGAACGTCGAAATACTCCCGGTGATGCTGATACATCAGCTCGCCGGGGATGAGTGTCGGATCCTTTCGATCAGCAACATTCGATCGAAGCACGAGATCTCCTGGCTCATGGTGGGCGGACTTGCCTGCCGCATCGATGGCATCCCTCCCCGTCTTCCAGGCATGATCCGCAGTCGGAAGGGCCAAGCCAAACTCAAGGTCATGGACCTCTTTCTGATCGAGTCCGCGCTTGTTCAACGAGCGTGCCTGTGCATGCAGGATCAGGTTGTCATCGATCTGGACGTCCAGCTCGAGTCGCTCATGGAAGGGCCGCGCCTTGTCATCGACCTCGACCACCAGGTTCTCGAGTGGGTTTCTCCGGTCATTGGCCAGGACACGGCCTCCGGGGACGACCGGACTGCACAGCTGGAACTTGGCCTTGCCATCGCGCGGATCGGCACAGTAGAGATGAAACTGATCCTGGCAGACCTCTCCCTCGCTCGGCATCATGGCGCCGGCCCGAATGAGCGAGAGATAGGAGTTGCGCGCCAGCAGCAGCTCGACTTGCTTGGCAAGCTGCAAGGCGGCTTTGTCATGCGCGATCCAGGCCGCGCCTTCGGCGATCAGGGTGCCGCTGCGCTCGGAGATCTCGACCCGCTGGGCGCCAAACCATTCATGCAGCCGAGAGCGGATCGCGGGCATGTTGGCCATGCCGCCAGTCGCCAAGCAGCCAGCGATCTGAGCGGGCGAGACGTCAGCGGTGTCGAGCAGTTTGGCAATCCGATTGAGGCCCTTGTTGAGCAGGGGGCTGACGATCTCCTCCAGCTCATCGCGCGTCAGCCGATAGTCGAGATCCTCGTCGGCAACGCCCTGGAAGAAACCAGGGACATAAATCGCAACGCTGGTGCGCTCGGAGAGGTCGATCTTGGCGCGCTCGCAGCGATGCAAGAGTCGCGTCAGCGCATCCGGATTGATCCGTGTCGCGTCATCCAGGCCGCGCTGCTCGAGAACGCGTTTGACGACTTCGTTGCGAATGGCTTCATCGAAGGTATCGCCCCCGACCTCATCCGTGCCGTCATTGCGATTCTGGACCAGCATCCCGTCCGTCAGGCGGCACAGCGTCAGATCGAGCGTCCCACCACCCCAGTCGAAGACGAGCATGAGCTTGCGGTCGTAGCGTCGCAGAGCCGCCGCCAGATCGCTTTGCGAGCGGAAGAAACCATAGAGCGCGGCCAGAGGCTCATGCACGAACTGAACGATGCGGATGCCCGCCAAACGGAAAGCATCTCGCAATGCCGCGCGCCGACGTCCTTCCATATTGACCGGAATCGTCACCACGGCGCCCGCAATCCTACGTAGATCGCGGCTTCGGCTGCCTTGTGCTTCGGCCGAGACATAGGCCACGACATCACGCACGATATCGACCGGATTACGCTCGACACCTTCAATAAAGGCACTGTCCCGTCCGAGCAGGACCTTGGGTGAGCGCACTACATTGCCTTTGACACCGAGACCCGCCTCGCCCAAACGCTCCTTGGCCGCGCGCCCCACGATGGTTTGAGCCCCCTCATAACAAACCACTGAGGGCACGGGCAGACCCTGATCATCCAGAAAGTTGATGGCCCGTTCCCCTTGGATTAAGGAGATCAGGCTGTTAGTCGTCCCAAAATCGAATCCCACCACACTCATTGTCAGTCCTCCGACTCCAACTCCTTCAACTCCCGCTGCAAGGCCCCGAGTGCCCGCTCGGCATGATCGTCCATCACATGGACCTTGGGTGGATCACGACGAAGCGCCTGCAATCCCTCCGTGAGCAAGTGGGTTTCCGCCTTGAGACGTCTCACCACCCGCGTCCGGAGTTGCTCGATGTCATCACGGAGATGGGCACGGGTGTGTGCATGCCGCTCGCGCTCCAGGCTCAATGTCTGATCCAGCTCGGCGAGCTGTTGATCTCGCTCCGCCAGACGCTGTCGCAATTGCTCGACCGACGCTTCGAGCGTCGTAACACGCTCTAAGGCGGAATCGCGTGCGAGGTTCGCCGTCTTCGCCACCCGCTCTTGCTGATCGGCTTGTTTCTCGAAAGCGGAGCACGCCAGGCCGAGTCCCGCGAGATCCCGAATCTCCGTCAACGCGCGGAAGCGGTGAGCTCCGTCCTCGCTCTCGGGGATCTGTCGTTTCCAGAACTTGGCGTAGAGGAACTGGCTCAATTGCTCGGGCGACCAGCTGCGCTTTTCGACAAACCAGAGTCCCACACAGTAAGCCGCGTTGGCGCGCAACTCGATCAGCTCTCTTGGCTTCAACGCCTCTTCTCGAGCCAGGTCGGCCTCGACCAAGTGCGCCAGAGCGGATTCAGATTCGGGTGAGTTCAGCGGGTTGCTCAGCACTGGAGCGATGAAGGTGAGATGCGCCTCAAGGACAGATCGGACGAAGCTGAGAATCTCGTCCCTGAGCTTCGGATGGCCTCGGATCTCTCGAACTGTCAACAACAATTGGCACGGAACGGCGAGTAGAACATCTCCCTTGGCCAGCGCCATCAGCCGCGAGCGCGCTTCATCACTCAGCTGCGGTCCCAAGGCAATTGCTTCTTCGACCTTCGGCTTGAGGGCTATCCGCTTACCCTGCCGGGAATAGGCGTACGCGAGGAACTGCTCCAAGGTCTCGATGGGTGGGTTGGTTTTCGCCTGAGAATCTGCAGACGGCTTTTTTCTGTCCGGTGCCGCGTCCTTGAGTGATGCATCTCGTCCTGGCACCTCAGGGATCTCTTCAGCGGAACGCCTCGGCAAGCTCTCAGCGGTTGTGTCGCTGGTGATTGCCGCTGCCGCAGGCCGTGATCCCTCTCGCAAGGTTCCCACCGAATTGGCCGGTTTGCCTCTGGTCACCTTACCAGTCGCCTTATTTCGAATGATTGGGCCGTTCTCGGACATGCTGTTAGCTCGTTTCGCCCACGCGGACCAAGAGTCGCTCGGCCCAGTCGCCCAGGGCTTGGTTGTTTCTCAGTTCCTGCAGGTGGCGCTTGGCCCCCGACACGCGTCCTTGAGACGCATACAGCTCGGCAAGCAGGACTCGCAGCTTCGTCCGATCGAATTCTGCCAGATCAGAGCGCGCCATGGCCTCCATGTCGTCGATCTGAGGAAGCAGTGCTTCTGGTGAGGCAACACCCCACTGAAGCAGTCGTTCAGCCTCGAAATCTGTCAAGAGCCGCTCCAACGCTTCAGTGCGCGGGCGGAACGGAAGTTGATCTGCCGCCGAAAGATCACCGGCGATCCACCGCTCAAAGCGCCCGGACGCCACATCGACTCGGTTGACCTCGCCAACGTCGAGACAGGGGGAGAAGTGGTTGAAGTGAAAGGCGATCAAGGCGCAGATGACGCGTGCCAAAGGACGCTCGATATCCTGCAATGCATCGACGGCCCGGTTGAACTTCTCGCGATACTGAGCGTAAGGCAACGAGGATTCCGGCGAGCGCTCCTTGACCAAGACCCCATAGAAGTACTCACAAATGCCGTCGCAGTATCCCATGGCCGTCGGATAACCGCGCGACATGGTGATGAAATCCTCGACGGCTCGACGATCCAGGCGGCCACGCCGAGCCACATCGAGAAAACAGCGGTCGACGCCTTCAAGATCGGTCAGCGCAGCAATCTCGAACCGGAGCGTAAACTCCGCCGACACATTGTCGTTCGCCAGGCGGATGGTCACGCTATCGTTCCTGATCTCGGCGAGCTGCCGTCCAAGATCCTCGGGTGCGACCAGAGCCCCATTGATCCAGCTGCGTTCGCAGCGGCTCGTCATTACGCTATCTGGATCCAGGCTTCGCGTGATGCGGATGGGTGTCGTACCAGCTTCGACCCCATCCAGCAGCAGAAGCGGCCGATCGTAGGGATGACTTTCAAAGCGGTGGACGCGGAGTGCGTCAGCGCTGAAGAAGGTAGCAGCGCAATGCTGGCAGCGATAGATCTTAGGGCCGAAAGTGAAGGCGCCTTCCAAGCCGGCCGGTTCGTGAAACTCCATATAACCGGTATGCCAGAATCCCATGACTGCTCCTTTATGGAATGCCTTAACGCCGCTTAGGATGAACCAGCGCCTCCGGCTAGCAGATGAATGGCTCAAGAAGGAGACGTAGACGGCTAGCTGAGAAAATCTCTTGCGGCAAATTCGCATTCTAAGGATTCCGACCAAACACGCGATGCGAATAGAGTCACAGCTTGAGTGCTAGATTTGCGCCTAGTCAAGCACGACGGATCAACGACAGACTCGCCGGCTACATATCGCAGGCGTGGTTGACGGCGCAGTGTTGGCGGCTCAGCAATGCCTGGCTCAAGTACCTTGACTGACGTCGCAGATTGCCAATCTGGTGCAGCAGCGCACGGATCTCGGCGAACCGCGGCTCATAAATCTCGATCAGCTCCCGCTCCCATGGCTCGGTGCGGCCGAAGGCGCGCGATGGATAACGATGCCCTGCCCCGCGTGGAATGTAGTCGGTGCGACGCTGGCCCCGCACGCGGAACCACTCGATCAGGAAAACGCCTGGCGCCGAGCGCGGTGACGGCGATCGGCGCACCCGCACCCCGATCGAACCGCGCTCGCGGTAGGGATGCGCGTCACGCTCCCGCAGCATCGATTCGGTGAAGCTCGTCGCCAGCTGGACCGCCTCGTCATGCAACTGCTCGAGGAGCGTCAGGCAGGCTGACTCAACCGCCGCAAGGGGACTGATCCCTTCCGGCTGCCTGCTGTCGTCCAGGTCCCAGTCCCGTGTGTCGTCCGTCGTGCGCTCGAACATGCCCCTCGTCTCTTAGCCCCCATTTTCACCAACCTACTTGGGTGAAACCCAGCGCGGGTTTCACCTCCAAATGTGCTCACGGGGCATCGGATGGTTTCACCTCTTCAGTCCAGCATGAGCGCGTTCGTCGTCAGAAACATCGACGCAACAGACACTTGCACTGGTACCCTGCCATCGACGTTTCACCTCTGCTCGCACGTCTGGACACTGTCACCTCTATCGGCCTCGACCGAACTGCCGACGAAGAAGGTCCGATCAGACGCCCGTTCACCTCTGATGCAGGGCGCTCGCGGTTCACCAGGCGTAATCAGTTGCCGAAACAAGCCGTTGCGTGCAGCGTTCCCCATCGCTGTTTCACGTCCAACAGGACGCCGCGAGGTTTCACCTGCAGCGTGGGGTCGCACTCAAGCGCCACGGGCCGGTCTGGATCGACACGGCCGATCAGCCGCAACGGGCTCCGAGCCTAACGGGAGCGTGCCGGCGCGTCAGCCAAGAACGGTGCCTTGACGGGGTGACGGTAGTCGCCGGACATGTTGTGAGGTGGCGATTAAGATCGAGCGCAATGACTCAACGCGAAGAGAGCTGTGCACGTTGGGAAAGGGCCGGATTGGACAGGAAAAGACACGGCGGACAGGCAACGGACAACCCAGGGACGCCGACGGATCTTGGCTCGCGCCCTTCGAGCGTCTTCTTCGGTGGAGCCAGCTGAAGGAATGCACCAACAGCCACGCACTCGGAATGAGGTCACCCGCATGACCGACACCACCGACCCGGTTCAGCTGCTCGCGCATCTGGCGCGCGATCAGTCCGACCGCCCCCAAAGTGCCCGCGTCTACATCCAGCAGCACCAGGTGGCGATCCTCCAGGCGCTCACGGCCGGCTACAGCGGAACCGACCTCTATCAGGCGCTCTCCACGTTGGGCGATCCGCCACCCATGAGTCTGCGGCACTTCCGCCGCTACCTGGTGAGCCTTCGACAGGTGGTCAACAAGCCGGTCGCCACACCGAGCAAGCCGCCCACACCTCAGCTCACCCCGAAACCGGCCCCCTTGGAGCCTATCCAGCGCTCGCGCCCACCGCCGCTCGGCGAGCCACCCAAGACCTTTCGCTGGGATCCGCTCACCGACGACTCGGACATCGACTAGCGTCGAGGCGGTTCCCGATCGCCCCACTCCTTCATGAGGACTCATTCCATGTCGATTCTCTTTCTCACCCTCCAGGCCAAGGGGGGTGTCGGCAAGAGCTATGTCTCCTCGATCCTGGCGCAGTATCTCCAGGAGCGCGGACAGCCAGTGCGCTGTATCGACACCGACACCACCAATCCGACCCTGCTGCGCTACCGCCCGCTGCAGTGCGAGTATCTCAAGCTCGCCGAGGAGCATGTCGTCAACCCGCGCGCCTTCGACCAGCTGGTCGAGAGTCTCACCGCCGCGGAGGAGACCGCGCACTTCGTCGTCGATGTCGGCAGCAACGGCTTTCAGCCGTTTATGGCCTATGCCGTGGAGAATGATCTCTTCACCCTGCTGGAAGGATTGGGCGTGCGGGTGATCATCAACTCCGTGATCGCCGGAGGCCCCGATGTGGCCGAGACGCTGAGCAGCACCAAGGCGGTCCTGGATCATACCCGCGTACCCACCCTGATCTGGCTCAATGCCCATCTTGGCGCCTTGGAGCACCGCGGCCGCCCGGTCACCGAGCTCGAGTTTTTCCGGGCGTTCGAGGAGCGCATCCTGGGCTGGATTACCCTGGCGAAGTACCCTGCCACGACCTTCGGGCAGGATGTCGAGCAGATGCTCCGGCAGCGCTGGACCTTCGACGAGGCCATCGCCCACCTGCGACTGATGCCGCAGACGCGCCTGCGCCGGGTCAAGCAGGATCTCTGGGCGCAGTTGGACGTCATCTTTGCCACCAGCTGAGCCAGGGATCGGCGAGAATGCCGCCTTTCCAACTCAGGGTCACCCGGATGTCCTCTCCCGATCTGCTCGGTTATGCGGCCGCCGCTCTCACCACCACCGCCTTCATCCCACAGGTCGTGAAGACCCTGCGCACCCGCGACACCCGAGCGATCTCGCTCGGGATGTATCTGCTCTTTTCCGCCGGTGTCGCCTTATGGGGAATCTACGGAGTCCTGCTCGCCGCCTGGCCGATCATTCTCGCTAACGGGGTAACACTGCTGCTGGCCCTGGTCGTGCTGGCCTACAAGCTCACTGAATCCAGGCGCGCGTGAGGCGCCTCCTCCATCGACGATCGCCGCCTACCGCCGAAAGCTGCCCGCATCCAATCCCGCGTCTGTCGCTCAAACGACAGCGCCGACAACCCTGATTCAGGGTTGTCGGCGCGGAAAGGTTAAAGCGCTCGCGGAGACACCCTCCGATGACGCGCGAGGGCCACGCCGCAGGCGAGCTGCGCTTAGAGAAGCCCCTGCTCGGCCAAGGAGGTGCAGGTTTCCCCGACGATGAGGTGATCGAGCATCCGAACGCCGACGAGACTCAGGGCGTCCCTCAGGCGCTGCGTGAGAGCCCGATCGCTCTGACTGGGCTCGCTGAGACCACTTGGATGGTTATGGAACAGCAAGCAGGCGCCCGCATTGGCACGAAGTGCCTGCTTGACGACTTCGCGGGGGTGGACCGTCGCCCCGTCCAGGGTACCGCGGAACAGCTCGTCAATGGCGAGGACCCGGTGTCGGTGGTCGAGCCAGACTACCCCGAAGACCTCGTGCTCGAGGGTGCCCAGGCGCAGTTGGAGATAGCGTTGCGCCAAATCCGGCGAGGTCAGCGCCTGCGGGTCTTGGATGCGCCGCATCCGACGCTCGAGGATGGCCATCGCCTGGCGGATGAGCACGTCTTCATCCGCGCGGGCGCGGTCGATCGGGATGGTGCCTCGCGCAACGAGGTGCAGCGCGGGTGTGGTTGGTGCATTGCTCATGATCTTCTCCAGAAGGCAGGGGAAGACGCATGGCCCCCCGAAGGAGTCGATACGCTCCCCAGGGGATGATGAAAGGCCGGACGACCGGCCGGTGGTGCGCGAACACTTGGTGAATCGCTTGCGCAAGCGATGGACGGCGCCCCCCATCGGGGTGACCAACGAAAGCCTTTCCGCTCGACCGCCCGCGCTTGGCGACGGAGGGGACAGGCTCCGGGGACAAACCCCGGAGCCGCGCGATCACGATGGATCGCTTCAGAACAAGCTGAGTTGCTCACCCCAGCAGCCGGCCAGGGCCGGACTGGAGCACGTGGTGGTCACTTCGGGCACCGGCGTCGCGACAACGGGTAAGGCGTCCGGATCGCCCCATTGGGACTCGAGCCGAACCGCCACCAGCGTCTCGAACAGCTCGCCGCTCAAGGAATTGCCGTGATCGACTCGTAGCTCGCCCAGAGAGCCATGCAAGACGGCGTTGGCGAGCAGTTGCGTCGCCGTCATGGCGGCGCAGAGCGGGTCCAGATCGACCGCAGTGAGCGAGAGTCGATTCAACGCCGCACGGCCGTGCCGCTTGAGCACGACCTGACAGAGTGCGAGCAGCATCACCCCCGAGCCCGCCGCCGGCTCCAGCACCCGGATCAGGGTGCCGTCGGTGGTCAGGCGGTCGTCCAGATCGGCCAGTTGAAGCTCGGCCATGCAGCTTGCGACCGCGGGCGGGGTAAAGAACTGACCGAGCCAGCGTTGCTGGCCCCGGGAACTCAGCTCCATGTAGACGGCGCCCAAGAGGTCCGTCCAGGGATGCTCGGCCACCAGGGCGGCGTAGGTGCGGCTGAGCTGAAAGAGCCGCTCATGGCGCTCCTCATCCCAGGGCTGCGCGAGCCGCCGACCGAAGCCGGCGAGCACGTCCTGGCACAGGAAGGTCAGCCACTCGTCGGGCCGATAGCGGTGCCCGCGGTTGGCGAGGGTTTCGAGCTCGCGCGCAAGGACGCGAGCGGGAGGGTCGTGGAGCATGAGGCGTTCCTCGTCGAAGAGAGGGACGCCCCCCATGGGGAGACGTCCCCATGGGGTGCATCCGGCAGATGCCGGCGTGGTTGGTTGGATGGTTGAGAGGCGGGTGCGCTCAGGCGACCAGCAGCCGCTCGGCGAGGCCGAACAGCGCCTGTTTCAGATCCCCAGCCTCCTGCACACGGGTTCCGACGCGGAACAGCGCCGAGACGTCGCAGGCGATGCCGATGCCGACCGGCTCGATGCCGCTGGCCTCGCACAGGCCGAGGATCTCGACGGCGGCGGCCCAGTCGTTCGGCACCCCGTCGGTCATCACCAGGATGACGCGCCGGGTCTCGGGGCGCAGGGTCAGATCCGCTGCCGCGTACCAGAGCGCTTGGGCGAGTGGTGTACCGCCGCGCGGGCCTTGCTGGAAGGCCCCGGCCCGCTGGCGAACCGACTGTCCGTGCTGGACCAACCGGGTGATGCGCTCTTCGTCGCCCCCGAGCCCCGGAAAGGCGCTGACCGCCACCGAGACACCGGGGATGCGCTCCAGGGCCAGAGCAACAGCCAAAGCCGATTCCAAGGCAACCCGAAAGGCCCGTCGTCCGGAGGACGTGGGGTTGTTCATCGAGCCCGACAGGTCCACCAGCAGATGGAAGGCCGTATTGGGCGCGACTCGCTCACGTCGCCGGGCGAATAGCCGGGCATCCCCGACCCCAGATCGATGCAGCCGTGCTGGGACCAACGTCCGACCGCGACAGACCGCCTGCGGGCGGTCCATCCGGCTCGACTGCACCAAGCCCTGGAGCCGGGCGATCAGCGCCCGCGACGTGGCCTCCACCTGACGGTGCAGCACCTCGCCCAGCCGTGGATGGCACGACGCCTCCTCGGCGACCGGAAGCTTGGACAGACTGAAGCCCGCGTCTCCCGAGTGACTGATCATCACCTGACGGGCACGGCTGAACAGATCATCCGCCAGGTCACCCTCGCCGGCGGCGAGGACGCGCTGGAGTGGACCGCCCGAAGCTGGATCGCCTGCCCCTTGAGCGCTGGATTCGGAGCCGGCGGCCCGAGCCATTGAATCAGCGGCTGGATCGGCGTACTCGGTGCCAGGCGTGCTGGCTGAGCCGCTACCTTCAGGCAAACGATCCGGTGCTCCAGAGTCGGACTGATCCCCGTCCGTTTCAGCGCCCGCATCCTGGCGAACCTCACTCTCAGCACTCGCCTCATCGTCACCGGCAGACGAAGACGTCGGATCGGCAGCATCGTTCGGCGCCCCTTCTTCTCTAGCCCCGTCAGGCTCCTGGTTCTCCTGGGTCGGCTCGTCGTCCCTGGGGGGCACTCCAACATCGGTCCCTGCGTCGACGGCTTGACTGTCGCCGTCGTCTGACTCCGTCTCAGCGTCAGCATCCGAGGACGGCACCTCGGTCGGCTGCGGCGCCTGCGCCTCGGCATCCAGCAACTGCTGGATGCGCTCAGCGAGGTCCGCCGCCTCGGCGGTGGAGCGCAAGCCCCGCACTTCGGTGAGAAGTCCGAGGAGCCGATGCACCAGCGCGGCGGGAAAGGTCTGCCGCAGCACCCGCTCGGCCTGCTGGGCCGGTTGGGAGAGTGCCTGCTGGCCCAGCACCCGATGGCGCAGGATCAGCAGCAGCGCCGCCGTGAGGATCTGCGCCGGATGGTCGTCGAATTTCGGCGGCTCCAGCTGCCCTTCGGCGCGCATCCAGTCGATCACCCGCGCCAGGGTCGCCTCGGTGCCGGGATAGTCCCGGCGGATCGCCAGCTCGATGCGGATATCTTCCAGGAGGTTCAACAGGTAGCGGCGAACCGGAGAGTGGCCGGCCGCGGCCTGGTAGACCACCATGTCGGTATGGCGCACATGGCTCGCCTCGTGGGCCAGCAGGCCCCAGGCGACCGGGCGCAGGTGGGAATCCGCCGGCAGATCCGGCAGCCAGATGGTCTGTCCATCGGTCGCGGCCTGCTGACCGCCGACTTGGACCTGAACACCGAACTTGCGACCCAACGCGGTCGCGACGATCGGCATGGCGTTCTTGAGTGTCGTGCTTGTCATGGTGTGGCTCCATGCTGGGAGGCGCACCTGCCCCACTGGGGCAAGGCGTGCCCCGATGGGGAAAAGGCCGATCCAAGGACCGGCCGTTGGTGGATGGTCCCGAAGGGCCGTTCGATGGTTTAGAAGAAGCAGTCCTCCTCGAATAGCTCGGAGGATTCGGTAGGCTCAGCCGGAAGCGTTGCGCACGCATTTGCATCGGCCGACTGGCGTGACGTGACCAAAGGCCGCGCATCAGGTGTCGGCACCGCGATCAGCGACGGGCTCTCGGAACCGATAACCGGATCAGACATCTCCGTGTCGAAGACACCCAGATCCGCCTCATCAGCCTCGGGGACGTTGGCCGCTGGGCTGCCCTGCTCCACCGGCTCGACGTCTGCCGGCTCAGCCGGAAGGTCTCCCGCCTCGCCCGCCAGGATGCCGGCCCCATGCCGTGCCAGGCGATCTTCATCGCGCAGCAGCAGCCAGAGTCCGAAGCCCTCACGGAACAAGGCCCCGGTGATGGGTCCCGAGCGCGGCACCCGGCGCAGAAACCCCTCCAGGGGCTCAAGTACCGGTGGAATGCGTGGATCCACGAAGGAGAGCACCGCGAGCTTGTCGCGCACCCGGCGAAAGGTGCCGAGCGCGCGTTGGCTCATCTGCGTCTGGCCGACCAGGCTCTTCTCCAGATCCCGCGCGATCTGCGCGATCTCGTGGAAGATGGAGCCGCCAAGCTCGGCGGCGTCCTCGGCCAGGGTGCCCGGATGGTCGTCCGCCGGGCGGATGACCAGCGGTCGGTAGCGAAAGGCGAAGCGGGTGGCGACCCGGCTCGCGGGCTCTACCGCCTCGCGCAGCTGCCGCTCCCAGTGCGGGTGGCGGTTGATCCAGTCGGCGATCTCGTGGTCGTAGCCGCCGAGAAAGGACTGGACCTCCTGCTCGAAGGCTCCTTTGATCCGCTCGAGCTCGGCGCTGAGCCCCGGCACCTGATCGTTCGGGACCAGGAAGCCGCCGAGGAAACGGGTCCCGACCTTGAGGCAGGCCCGCTCGGCCTGGCCCTTGAGGGTCTGGAAGACCCGCAGCGCCTCGGGGTTGCAGATGCGCTTAGAGCCCCAGTGGACCAGCTCCTCGGAGGGGATGTCCGCGTCGGCAAGGCCCAGGTCCTCGGGCCGCAGCTTTTTGCGCCCGCCCCAGATGGGGATCGAGAGCGAGATGAGTGTCATGGCCTCGGTGAGGGTGATGACGGGGTTGGTGTCGGTGGTCATGTGGCGTCTCCGGACCACGGGCACGCCTGCACCACCCCGCTGGGCAGTGACAGACGCCCAGCGGCATTGGGTTGATGGATGTGGTTGAGGATGTGTGGTGAGGGGTCAGAACCAGTCGTCGGCGATCCCGGTTTCGACCTCGGAGAGGTCGATGGCTGGACTGACGTCAACTCCGGGAATCCCCGGAGTTGAGGCCAACACTGGCTCCAGCAGCCGTCCCTGATCGTCGAGCCGGTGCTCGCCGAGCAGGACATAGCCCTTGCGCAGCTTCTGCTGAAGGGTCTGTCCGATCCGACCGAGCGCCGAGGCCGGATAGGTCTTGCGCTGCGCGAGCCGCCCCGCCGGTCCCCACCGCACGGTGAGGGTCCGGCCGGGATCCTCCCGCCAGGCCCAGTCCTTGGCCCGACCGTCGGGATGGTGGTAGCGATAGATGCGGAAGGCCCCGCTCATGCCGGGGTGCCTCCGCTCCACAGATCCCCCATCACGTCGGCCGCGATGCGGTGGATCGCCTCGCGCTGCTCGGGATCGGCCCGAGCGGTGAGCGCTTGCTCCAGTGCGAAACGAATCGGCTGGGGCGCGCCCCGAAAGGTCAACGCCAGACGTGCCCAGCGCACCAGGGTGCGGGTGGACAGCGTCACCGTCAGCTCCGCCCCGGCCCCTGACTCGGACTCGCCCTCGCCCATGAACAAACGACGGACCTCGTTGGCCACGGCGATCAGCTTCTCGCCGACCGCCTGCGGCAGGCTCGGCACCGCGCGCTCCAAGACACCCAGCTCGACCTCAGGCTCCAGATAGCCGACCGCGAGCACCCGGAAGCGATCGAGGAAAGCCAAGTTCTGGCGCAGCACCCCTTGGTAGAGTCCGGTGGTATCGCCTGCACCGGCGGAGTTGCCGGTGGCGAAGACGCGGAACTTGGGGTGCGGTCGGATGACCTCACCGCCGTTCTGAGGGATGACCAGGGGATGGCCCTCGATCACGTCGTTGAGCCCCGCGAGCTCGGCCGGGTCCATGAGGTCGATCTCGTTCAGGAGCAGGAGGTGGCCCTCGCGCAGCGCCACGGACAGAGGTCCATGGACGAAGCGGGTCGAGCCCTCGCAGAGCACGAACTGTCCGATGAGATCGGAGAGTTCCATGCGCCCGTGACAGGTCACGGATTGCACCGGCCAGTTGAGCCGGTTGGCGACCTGGCAGACGAGCGAGGTCTTGCCGCTGCCGGTGGGACCGGTGAGCAGAAAGGCATCGCCTGCGGGATCGCGCAGGAAGGCGATAATCCCGGCGAGCCCCTGGCGAAACACATAGGGCGTCGCCGGGGGGATGTGCGGATGCGTGGCATCCGCGAAGCCTTCGATACTGAGCCCCTTGGGGGCCTTGACGCCGAAGGCCTGTGCGACATTGAACAGCTGGGTGGTCATGCGTCGTCTCCGGTTGAGGGAGAGACGCCGCCCCCGGAGGGAAAGGATCTCCCCTCGGGGTGGTGGTGAGCCGGACCGCGGTCCGGGCGGTGATGCGCGCGTTACTTGTGGATCGCCCGCGCGGGCGATGGGGTGGTTGCTCGGTCGGAGCAACCAGGGAAAGCCTCTCCCTTGGGGATCCTGGGGATCGCCAGGGGAGAAGCCTCCCGGAAGGACGGGAGGACTCGGTTGCGATGGTGTGATGGCAGCATGGACCGGGGAGCCAGGTGGCTGCCCCGACCCGCTGTATCCGCACTCAGAAGTAGCCGAAGACGATGTCGCCTTCTTGGGCGTTGCTCTCCGCCTCATCAGCGGCTTCAGCCGCTGGCTCGGTTGCCTTGCGCCGTCGGCGCTTGGCGCGTGACGGCGGATGGCCTTCCCCAGCCGCGACCGTCTGCTCCGAGTCGGCACCCTCCTCCCCGTCGGCGTCATTGACCTTGAGGGTCACCTTCACCCGGGTGGTGCTCGGCCGCCGATGGGCATCCAACACCGCCGGATCCAGGTCGGGAGCGATCTCGGCCAGAAGGTCCGGATAGTCGACGCTCCCACGTTGGCGGTAGCGCAGCACCTGCACCCCGTCCTGCTCCGCCAGAAGGTACTCGCCCATGAGCGCGACCAGACTCGACTGGGCCTCGCTCAGTTGGCCTTTGACGGCCTTGAGGGTTGTCTCCAGCCGGCGGACTTCGGCCTCGGCGGTGCGGTAGGCGTGCGCGTGGCGCTGCCATTCGATCTGTTGCTCGCCCTGCGGGACGAAGTGATCCCGTGCGGGATCCGGCGTCGGCGCTTGTCCGCTTGCCATCATCTCGGCGAAGCGCAGACAGGCCGGCACCAATTCCTGCTCGATGAAGTCCGCCTCGCGGAGGATCTCGAATTCGAGCGGGTTGACCTTGGGCTTGACCGGATCGAACACCAGCCAGCCGCGCGCGGCCTCGGCCACGTAGCACTGGAACTGGACCTGCACCCAGTAGAGTCGATAGGCCAGGCTCGCCTGACCGTGCTGCGCGACCTCGTCCCAGGTCTTCTGGCCCGGGACTTTGAGCTCGACCGGCTCGCCGGTCTCGGTCAGTCCGTCGAAGGAGCAGCGCAGGAGCCGATGGGTCTCGGACTCGGCGCAGACTGGCAGCAGCCAGGTCTGATGACGTTCCTCGAACCCACGACGGGCGTTGTCCTCGCATTGGATGCCGCGCTGGACGAAGGGGTTCTGCGACAGATCCGCAGGCGCGCAGAGCCCGGTCTTCTCGGCCCACAGGCGCCAAGGGGTTTGGTAGGGCGAGCGCCCCAGGATGACGGCCGCCTCGGAGGCGGTGACACCCTGGGCGCGCCAGGCGAGCCACGCGGGGCTGCGTTGTGAGAGGTTGATGATCTTCATGGGGGTGTCTCCAAACAACAGGGACACCCACCCCAAGGGACGGATGTCCCCTGGGGGTCAGACCGGCACGCCGGTCGATGGCTTGAATCAGGCTGCCTGGGCCGCCTGGCGGTCGTCCTGCTCGGCACGGGCCAGCTCGGCCAGCGCATAGCGGAGGATCTCGCCCTGGAAGCGTTGCTGGAAGTAGTCCTGGGCCGAGGCCCAGGCGCGGCTCTTGGTCGCGCGCTGAATCAGCCCCTCGATTTGGCTCAGGGTCGCCTCGTCGAGTGTCGGGATCGCCGCCGCGGTGGGCTCACGATCCGGCACAGCCGCGTTCGGTCGCGGGGTCGTGCCCGTGGGTGGCACGGTCTCCGCCATGACAACCAGGTCGCCATCGATCGGCTTACCGGCCATCTCCTCAGCGGTGTAGCCCGCTTCCTCGGGAAAGGCGGCGCGCAGGCTGGCCGCCTTGGCGCATTTCAAGAGCTGCCCGCGCGGGCGCTTGACCCACATGGCCGTGGGCACCTCGCCGCCGCCCATCCGGGCATAGCTCTCTTCCCAGAACACCGTCTCGGTGAAGGGACAGCGCGTATTGCCGACGAGGCGATAGACGGTGACCTCGCACCAGGCGGGAAAGCTCACCTGGATCTGCAACTCCTGCCAACCGTCGTCGGTCTTGGCTCGACCGGCAAAGGTGCGCGCGACCTCGGGGCCGAAGCGCGCCGGATCCATGCCAGCCCATTGGCCGGTGCGCGCGGCGGTGGTCTGGACCTCGGCGATGCCGGGCCAGACGGTCTCGACCTCGCGGGCGAGGGTGCGGTTCCACATGGGGACGACATGGACCGGGCGTTTCATGATGTCCAGTCCGCGCGCCTGGCAGTAGCGCACCGCCAACTGCACGCCTTCAACGGTCTTGGCCGACGGAAAGATGGACTCGACCAGGACCTGCCAGGTGGCGGCATCGAGGCCGATGTCGGCGAGCGCCTGTTGGCTGATGGCGAGCCGGCAGGCGGGGAGAGTGGTGGGTTGGGTGGTCTTGGGCATGATGCCTCCGGATCAAAGGGGGCACCAGGCCCCTGAGGGCAAGGATGCCCCGTGGGGTGAAGGGTCAATGGGATCGATCCGCGCGATGAGGGAGACCCTCAGAACGCAATGGCGTCGTCGAAGTCGGGTGCGGGTATCTGCCCGGCACGACCGCGCGGTGGCGTCTGTCGACGACGGCTGGCAGGTGACGAACGCGTCGGCTGAGCCGTCGCTGCGACCCGACCATTGAGCATCAGCAGCGTGCCGCCGCTGTCGATGACGACCTCGGCGACACTGCGCTCGCGCCCGTCCTGCGCCTGGTATTGACGCGCGCGCAGCTTGCCTTCGGCATAGACTCGGGAGCCGCTGTGCAGGGACTGACCGACGATCTCGGCCAGGCGGCCGAAGATGACAATACGATGCCATTCGGTGCGCTCGCGGGTCTCGCCGGAGGGCTTGTCGGTCCAGGTCTCGCTGGTGGCCAACGAGAGGTTGGCAACGGAATCGCCGCTCGGCAGGGCTTGAACCTCGGGGTCCGCACCCAGATGGCCGATCAAGGTGACCTTGTTGATGCTTCGGGACATGGCGTCTGCTCCGTTCGATGGATTGGAGAGACGCACGCCCCGGTCGGGGAACGCGGCGCTCCCCGGTGGAGGATGACCGGGACAAGGCCGGTCGGTGATGCGCGGAGGCTTGTGGATCGCGTCCGCTCGCGATGGAACGACCAGCCCTGAGGTTGGTCGTGTCAGAATGCGTGTGGTCGTCTGGCCGGTGGGTCTCGCGATGGGCGAGCGTCAACGGACAGGCCGCGCCTGGAGTGACTCTGGCACAGGCAGGACGCTCAGGCGAGCGATCAACCGTCCATCCGAGCGGTGACCGTTCGGGGCTTGGAGGGACTCACCGTTTGAGGAGCAGACAGCTCCCCACGGACCCCACAGATCACCCCATCGATCCAGCCATCCCCACCGAGATCCTCGACCAACTCGGCGCCATCGAGGCCGAACACCAGGTGCGGGTGCTCTATGCCTGCGAATCGGGCAGCCGCGGCTGGGGCTTCGCCTCCCCGGACAGCGACTACGACGTGCGCTTCCTCTATGTCCATGCCCTGCCCTGGTACCTGCAGGTGACGCCGGGGCGCGATGTCATCGAGCGGCCCTTGACGGCAGTGCTCGACATCAACGGCTGGGAGTTGCGCAAGGCGCTGGGCCTGCTGAAGAAGGGCAATGCGACCCTGATCGAATGGCTCGACTCGCCGGTGGTCTACCGAGCAGAGCCGGTCTTCCTGGATGCGTTGCGCACCCTCGCCCACGAGATCCAGCAGCCCGAGCGGTCCTTCCATCACTATGTCCACATGGCCCGGCGCAATCACCGCGAATTCCTCACCCGAGAGCGGGTGCGGCTGAAGAAGTACCTCTATGTACTGCGTCCGTTGCTGGCGACGCTCTGGATCGAGCAGGGACGCGGTCCGGCACCGACGCGCTTCGCGACCCTGGTGGAGGCGCTGATCGGCGATCCAGCACTGCGTGCGGCCATCGATGCGTTGCTCCGGATCAAGCGCTCGGCG
>NZ_JAAIJR010000179.1 GCF_010915725.1 Thiorhodococcus mannitoliphagus | reverse complement strand
CCTAAACCCCGCTATCTCGGGCCCTCCCACCCGCGGGGCCGGGGGGCGGGGCCCCCCCCCGCTAGGTACGCGGGGCCGGGGGGGGGCGCCGCTCCCACGGTGTTTTGCCTGACGAGGTTGATCACATTCTGATCGGGTCGTCGGTGATGGTCACAGGTCACTTTCCCCCCCCCCTTTTCGCAAAGGGGGGCTAGGGGGGATTTCGGGCGGCAGGCGTCATCGCTCGCATCAGGAAACAATTGATGGACACTTTCTCTAAATAGCGCCAGAAGACAGATGGCTGAGGCCGGACGAGCTTTACGCCCTTCTACAAGGTTTGGATCATGTCGACAGTCTGTGGTGCGTGAAACGTGTGGGACGGGGTGCATACCTCGTCCCGCTCGGAGGCGCTCCAGTTGCTCGGAATCGGCACTCTGGAGCCGGGCTTGCACATCAGGCGTCGGCGGACCGAATTTCGCCTGCATCAGCAGCAATAACGCATTCGCTTCCCACGCTCTTCCGCAAGACGCTCGAAGCTCATGACCTAGGAGGGCATGCTCGTGCTCCTGCAAGCGGGGCGGGGTATTCACCCCGACCCGAATGTTTGGGGCGCTCCCGGGTGGTGATGGCGCTGGTCTTGATGGGACGATCAAAGGTTGCGGGCGGGGCGAATGCCCCGTCCGGATGGGTTTGATGCCTCAGCGTTTCCAGCAGGTGCTGACGGCACTGTCTGCGCCTTTTTGCCCCATCTCATTTAGCGTGAGGGTTCCGCATGTGTCGGCTGCTTGTGGTCCGCCTGCGACCGGAGTGGCCTGCAAGCTAAAGGCGTTTACTGTTGGTGCTGCCGAAAAGGCAAACGCGTAACGCTGGGGCATACTGCCCTCCTGCGTGCAGGCGCGTCCATTTAGGAAGGCTGTCTGGGCGGCTGCGTCGGCAAATGTGTAGCTCATTGGGGTAGAAGCGGTGTAACGGCGCTCCATGCTCTGGGCTAGATCTGACAGACATCCTGCGGCATTCGAGCGCCAGGAGCTACGTATCGAGTTTTGGTAGGAGGGGTAGGCGATCGCGGCAAGGATGCCGACAATGGCGACCGTGATCATCAGCTCGATCAGGGTGAAGCCGCGGCCCGCAAATTGAGGTGCTTGCATAGAGATGGGATCCTGTCGAATGGTCTCGATGTGGCTCGTAAGATTCGCGTAAGCGCAATATGCATTTGAACGCTTTTTGTGCGCTCCCTTCGCTCTCTCATAGAGCAGCGAGCGAGGGGAGAACTGCGGTCGCGGAGGTGCTCGCTGCTCCGATAGCCCTGATTAAGAAGCGCTCCGCCAGATGCTTCAGCGCAGCTGACGCCAACCTTGCCGACCAGCAGAGGCGCCGCTCTTCAATCCTCTGGCGTAACGTTCCGTGTGATCGCCGCCAGGAACCAACAGCTCATAAGGCGAGTTCGGCACTTCGATCGTAATGATCTCCTCGCCCTGGCCGTAGTTGAGGCCACTGACGTTGGCCCAAGTGCCGTCGTCCAACTGAGTGCGATCGTCCTCGTCAAATGCGCCGTTGAAGTCGAGATCGAGGACGGCGCTCGCTGTGCGTCCACCAGTTGCTAAGTCGAAGTCCATAAGATATCCGTTGCGGCCAGTTCCACAGATATCGTCATCGGGTATCAACGTGCTGAAACGGGCTCGGACCAAGCTGCCACTGTAGGCGATTGAGGGGCTGCTGATGACTCGCTCGCCCAGCTCGCCCGTATCGGCCTGATCGAGGTCGATATACCAACCATGTTCCGGATTGTTCGTATCGAGCTCATTGTTCGAGAGGACTCGTACACGGTGAGCGTAGCTTCCGAAGGACTTGACCTCTTGTAGGACAATGGTCTGTTCCAGCAGGTCATCGCGGTCGAGCGCGGGACTTGGAAGCGAGCCGTCCTCTAGGTCGAAGATGCCGTAGAGGGACTGAATGCTGTCATCCGTCGTATCGGACGTGCGCAGGTAGCTACCCGTGCCGAAGGTCACTACGGCGTAGTCCTCGACGTCTGCTAGCTTGCCGACAGCAGGGCGCGCTGTAATAGGCTGCGGGTTGTCGGAGTCGTCCGTCGCTGTGAACAACAGTCCGGCCGACCAGTTCGAGGAAACGGTATCGGCGACATCGAATCGCCAGAGATTTCCGAGGAGATCGCCGGCATAAATGCGTTGGGCCTTGTTATTCAGCGCTGGCCAATGTGTGCCGATCGGGGCGGCGAGGCCATTTGGTGAGGCGGAACTGCCGATACCGGTATCGAGTTTCTGGATCAGGGCTCCTGTCTCGAGATTGACGACATAGAGAAAAGCGCGCTCGTTATCACTGTTGTAGCCATTGCCGAAGACTGTCACCCAGGTGCCATTATTGAGCTGACCGATCAGCGGTTGGCCGATGCTGTAGCCTAGGTCAGCATCGCTGAATTCCCAAAGCACTTTGGAGGCAGTGAAGTTCACAGGGTCGGTTACATCGAGCGCAAAGACGGAGCGCCCGCCGGCTCCGAGATTGGCGACTAGAATCTCCTTGTCCGGGCTGCTAAAAGAGGCCGTCATGACGGCTATGGAGCCATCCATGAGATATTGATGAACATAGTCCGGATCAGTCAAACGGCTGAGAGGTGCATGACTACTGCTCGGCTCAGGCAGCAGGAGTTCGCTTGGAATGAAAGCGAAGATCTCGCTTCCAGTGTCACCGTCGAAAGCATGCAGCATGCCGTCGTTGGCGCCGACATAGAGGACGCCGTCTCGATATTGAGGGTCAGAGTTTATGATGTCGCCGAGCAACCTTCCCTGCCGATCCCTAAACGCGGCGTTTGCGTTTTGGTCGCCGCGGAGCCAGTCGACTCGATCGCTGCCGAGCGAGTCGAGGCTACTGCTCGAATCATGATTCAGGGCTGTCTGCTGGGTTGCGGTGAGATTGGCCCAAGCGAATTCGACACCACCCCCGGAGCCAGCGCTATCGGCGGCACGGGTGAAGATCTTGCGACTGGACGGTAGGCGGCTCCCGAGCTGGGCCTCGGCATCCCAGGCCAGGGCGCCACGTTTCTCATCGGCGGTCACATAGTGGGCTGTAAAGGTGCCAGACCAGTCTTCGCTGCGAAAGCCGGCGGTATACACCAAGGTGCTGCTTCGGAGGACGGCTGAGCTGGTGGCCGCTGCGCTTGAGGACGTTTCCAGGCGAGCGCCGATTTCGGCCAAGACCTCGCCAAAGCGAGCGCCAAGCTCCGATGGAACCTCGACGCTCAACAGTGTTCCGCGACTATTGAGGGTAGCATGCCAGAGATCATCGACTTGCACCGGACTGCGCTGCGGAAGATTTGTTGGCCAAGTCGGTGGATTCGAGTAGGGATCGTCGGTGGCTGAAATGTCGACATTAAAAATCGTGCCAGGTGCACCCATGGTGACGGCGAAGAGATTCGCGTGTAGGTTGGAGTTGCAGTCGGCATCTAAGGGTTGCGGTGAAAGGCTGCACCTAAGCGGAACGGGGACGTATCCTGTGTCCAGGTCATTCCGGGGATTATCCAGGTAAAGTGCTGCTGCAATGTCGCCCATTGTGTTGGAGACCGTATCCGCGAAGGGCGAGCCGAGTGCGTCATCGCGATTCCCGACGCCGGTGTTGTCCGGATTGGAATAGCCGTCCGTGAAGAGGACGCCGAAGTTCATCTGGCACTTTTCTTGGATGGGTGCGCCCGAATCCGTTCTCTCTAGCTGATCTGTCATCGCGTGTACGGCTAGGCGATTCGGAGTGCCGCCTCCCCCAAGAAAGTTTTTGTAAACCCTTTCGAAGAAATCATCTCGGTTGGTCGCATCCGAGAGGTCTAAATAATCTAGATCCGTCGCGGGGCTGGGGCGGTCGTTGATCCGGTAGCTCCCGATGCGAAAACCGTAAACATCCTCGAATGCTTGGCCGATCGCTCCGCGGGTCGCTATGTGACGCTTATGATAATAGGTGAACCAATTAGCGAAGTTTTTGATGGCTGCATCATAGGCCGCCGTTGTGTCGAAGTTCTCGGGCTTGATCTCATAGCGGATCATTGCCGAGCCGTCTGGTGCGACACCGTCTATAACGGCGTTCGCGCCGCCGATGGTCTTGCTCGACTGATACCCGAATCCCGCGGGTAGGGGTGTCGTTTCCAGTAGATAAAAGGTTGCTGGATAGTAAGAAACGGGTACGTCTCGCTCTTGATCCAGAGCTCGATCCGTTGCCGCCGTTTTCCAGTTGGAATCACTCCAGTCGCGATAGCGCACTCCTGCAGGTATTGTCATGCCGGGATACATCTTGAAGACGTGATTGGATTCCGTTGACTCAATCTGGTTAGTTAGATCGATGGTTTCACTTCCCCGTGTGGGGTCGGTCTTGGCCGCCGTTGGGTCAGAGTCGCCAAATGTGTAGCCACCTAAGCTCGGCCATGGCTCATAGGTCGTCGCTGGATCGAAATACATCATATTGAAACTGGGCGATCGGGCGAAAGCGAAGGCGCCGATGGGCGGGATGGCATAGTGATCGTTGGTGCTGTCGCCATAGTTGCGTCTGCCGCTTGTTTGTCCTGTGCCATTAGGGAAGAGATAGACGAATTTTTTCCAGGTACCGTTGGCTCCTCCTGCGCTATTGAAGTTGATCACTCCAGACTCAACTGCGTCGGCTTGGTTGCGTCCTGTAAAAGACTGATCGCCGGTGTTCCACCAGAGTGCGCCATCATTGCTCTTCATGAGCACCTCTGAATCCATGGATCCAGAGTCGTCCATTGCCAAGGTTAGCGAGGGAGTTACTTGAGGAACGATAAAGAGCGGCTTGTTGCTGATGTCGACACCAGCAACCGCTGGTATCGCGAGGACCAAAGCGAGGACTGTGCCCGTGAGCAACTCGCTGATGCTGAAGCGTCGCTTGATCGGGTTTGATGCGGACATGGTCTTGCCTCCGGGCGGAGCACGCCTCTTCGTTGAGTTTGTGGGGGAGTTGAGTATCGAATGAGTGCGCCGATGTCCAGGCTGGCCTGGAGTTGAGATGGGCCGCCTGCGTCCCTTTGTGATCAAGGCTCGTACATGGTTTGCAGGATAACGATGGCCGTGTCCGTCGCGCCCCGGCTTAGCGCGGTGACGACATAGATCTCACGTGGTTCGGTTGGCGCCGTGCCCCACTCGATCCCGCCTGGGCTAACTTCGTAGGGCGGGCCGACGTGATAAGAGGGTCCATCGCTGGCAAAGTCGGAATAGGCTGGGCGACTGTCTGCCGGCCACGTGGATACGCTCAAGAATCCAGTGCGCGCTGGGCTGGAGGTTCCGTCCCACTGTGCGGGATTTGCGATGTTCGTACTGGCCGTTGCCGCAGCCTGGTTGGAGGTTGCGTTGATCCAGCTCTCTCCGGCGCGGAGCGCCGCTTCTGCGCCCTGGAAGGCGACGTTGCGAGCGCGAACATTGCCTGCCATGTGCTCATCCAGGCTCGTGGTCTGGATGGCGGTCATCCCAATGATCGTCATGACCAGAAGGATGATCAATCCGATCACCAAGACCACGCCCTCTTGGCGCCGACGGCTCGGTTGCGGACGAGGAGTCTCGTATGTCTTCATGGCAGTCGGTTCCGCAGTCCTACAGTCGTGTTGAATGTCTGATAGATGCGCCTGTCCGTTGCGGTGAAAGCAGTCCCGTCATTCAGGATGAAAGGCAACGACATGGGCTGCTCGACGAGGTTGTTCTCGTTGCTTCCCAAGAGCAAATTCAACTTGACGGCAAGCACGTCGTTCCAGTTGGAGACGGCGCTTGCATCGACATAGTTTCCTCCGCTGACCAGGTAGGTGATCTGCATGTCGAAGACCCCTCCAACCAGCTCCTGCTCATCCGGTGGACTGGGGGCGCCTTCGTCGAAGCGGCGTTCCCATAGGGCTGGCAGACCGTTTGCGCCAGTAGCGATGAAGTACATGCGACTTCGCAGCAGGCGGATTTCCATGTCGGTTCCATAGCTGTGGCTCAGGTTGGTTGCTGCAGGGTCTTTGTTGCCGGGTGTGCCGGATGCGGCGCGTGAAAGGTTGCTTGCCGTGTCTGCGGCGCGGTTCTGAAACACGTCGCAGCAGACGTAGCAATCGTTGGCGTCGTCCGCGATCACCAGGATCGCGTTGTTGAGTCCGTTCGGTCCAGCTAGGCTGATCGTTTCCGAGGTGTCGGAAGTTGTGCCGGACACCGTGAGGCCAGACAGCTCCGCAGCGTGCTTGAACATGATGACGTCGGTCCCTGCCTCGTAGGATGCCATCTGTCCGTTTCCAACATCGGGGTCATCTCCCTTGGTGCCGTTCCAGCCCATCACGGCTCGCCTTAGGTCAAAACGGTCGGCGGTATAGCTTGAGGACGTCTCATCGAGTAAATTGGATTTGTCAATCTCGTTGACGCAGAGACTCTTAAAGCCAGCCTGCCTGATGTCGCGTGCCAAATACTCGAGCGCGAATCTCCCGTTTTCCTGAAGGCGCGAGATGGCGTCGGTAACACGATAGCTCTGCTTGGATCCGAGATAGATCTGAAGGAGGCCGGCTGTGAGGAAAAGGCCTACCGTTATGGCGACCATAAGCTCAACAAGCGAGAAACCGACTTGAGATTCTCGCGTAATTGATTGCGTCTGTCGTGGGCTTAAAGTAGACATCATAGTTCAGTCGTGAAAATAAACGACTCAGCCGCATTTCCGCCAAACCTGACTTGCTCATTCCAGGTAACTGTAACAGTGACGGTAATGCGACTGCCGCTCGTGGTCACGGCAACTGCCCCATTTCCTTGTGGCAGAAGGCATGCTAGACGGTTATTCCATTCGTTTACGTCAGCCGTCGCGATGACGGATCCGGTCCGGGCGTAGCTCACTGAGCAGGCGGTCGTATAATTGCCTGCATAGGCTGCCGCATTGGCGCGGTTGGCGCGCATGGCGTCGGTGATCTCATAGGCAAGATTCGTGGCCTGTGTGCGCAGCAGGGCGCCTTGGTTCATCCTGACCGAGATTCCTAGCAGTCCGCCCAATCCCAAGAGTCCAACGGACAGAACCACTGCTGCAACGAGTGCTTCTATCAAGGTGAAGCCAAGCTGCAGAGAAGGTCCCTGCCTGTCAGCACGAATGCTCATGGGCAGGCTCCGTCGGCGACGCGGGCACGTCCGGTCATATTCAATTCCAGGCAGCGCTGCTCTGTGCCGGCGTCGAATTGGAACGAACCGTCGGGAAGCCCGTCGCTTCCCCGACTCACGCCGGAAGGAAGATAGGTGAGAAAGTTGGTGAAACCTCCATCTCCAGTGATGGTGGCATCACCGCCGAGGGCTTGAGCTACTTTCAAGCGAATATCGCTGCCATCGAACTGGCCTTCTGTGCCGCCACCCACGCCGTCGACGAATACCAACCAACCGTCTTGCCAATTGGCACTGGTAGAGCAACTTGGTGATGCAACGGTGGTATCTGCGGACTTACATACTGTGACCCTTAATCCCCGGGTTACGGCCTCCGAGCGAGCTAAATGCAGCGCAGCGCTGAATTCATTGGTAACGCCAGCAATTCGATTCGTCGCCACTATGGAATGGAACGAGGGCACAGCGACACTGAGGAGAATGGCGCCGATGGCAAGCGTCATGATCAATTCGATCAGTGTCACACCGGCTTGGCACTGCCGGGCGGCGTTTCGCCTGGATGCGCGCTTTGACCAATAAGTCAAGAAGTGGGTTCTCATTGTTGGCGTCCGTTGCGGGTTAGTCTTGTTCCGCACGCAGGAGGTTAATAGTCGTCGACGCTGCTTTGCACAGCACTCGGTTAGCTTGGCTTGGTGCGTCGAAAGAGTCCATGGAATCCCCTTCGCCGAGCGTTCTCCGCTGCAGGCAGGTATGCTCTCTGTCCAGAGCGGGTTCCTTAGGTGCTTAAGGTGATGCGGCTGCAGTCTCGCCGTCGCTCGACTTCGTCGGCCGTTACCATAGCGTGTTTGAAATCGCGCGGTCCGGATCCTTGATAAGGAGGACGATCGATGAATCCACCGGGATGTCGTCGACGCCCTATGGAAGAGCCTAGCCAGTTAAGCCGACAGGGGATGTGGAACTCTTCACAGTTTAGCTGCTCGCCACAGTTTAGCTTCTCGTCGGTTGCTCGGAGGGCGACTCGCAGATCGCGTCTTCGGCAATCGCGAACTGTCTGGGTCACCGGGGTCCCGGGGGAGGTCTTGTAATCCAGCGGGCTTGATCGTCGGGCCGCCCAGTTGGCTGAGTAGACACCGCGCATCCTTCAGGCAAAGCGACGTGGGGCGGTTGGGCCAAAGGACGATCGAGTCCGCCCGCGAGCGCAAGATGATCATCGTGTCGAAGGATACGGACTTCTCGGGTCGGATAATATGGGTCGCGTGCTTTACTGCGCCGTGTTCGCGCAAGCGGACGAGGTGTATCGAATCTCAGCTTGCGCAAGGCCACCCCGAGAGAGGTTCGAGACTATGCCGGTAACATCTAAATCAGGTCGGGTTTTCGATCTGCCGAGTTCGGAAGAAGAAGCGCGGATTCGTGAAGGCATCGTCGCCGATCCAGACACGCGCGAATTGTCCGATGAGGAGATGGCCCAGCTCCGCCCGCTCGGCCGTCCCAAGGCTGAGGTGGCGAAACAGGCCATCTCCATCCGCCTTTCGCCGGAGGTGCTGACACACTTCAAGGCCATTGGCCCCGGCTGGCAGACGCGCATTGATGCGGTGCTGGGCGACTATGTCAATGCGCGCCACTGAGGCTGTGCGGCGGCTGCTCGCGTTGAGGTTGAATGAACGCCCTCGGGCACGGAATGGATTGACGGCGGATGTCGAGCGATGACTGGTTGACGGTGCGGAGTGGAGCTCATGTCCTCACCATCAACCGGCTGGAGCGGCGCCCCCCCCCCGCGGGGGGGCGGGGGGCGCGGGGGGGCGGGGGCCCCGGGGGTTTTTAATGGGCCGCCAGTTGTTTGCGCGGGGCGGGGGGGGGG
>NZ_JAAIJR010000178.1 GCF_010915725.1 Thiorhodococcus mannitoliphagus | reverse complement strand
GAGTTGTTCAATAGATTGAAATATAAATGGTTTATGGAAAATGAATAACGTTGGCTATTCTTAGCCTGACGGCTATGCCCTAGCCCCCCCCTTTACGAAAGGGGGGAAGTTGTTGATGGACGCTTTCTAAGCGCGGTTATCCCCGCGCCCTGTGACCAGGGCTGTGGATAAGCTGTGCGCGACGACGCCAAGCTGCGCTCAGCCTTCAGAAAGCCGCCGCCCGATCGCGGCTTGACCACCAGGGCAGCACGATCAGCGCAGCCGAGCGGCGCATGGCTGCTCGCAGCTAGGTCGTCGCTGGGAAGTGACATCGCCCTCGAGCCACGGCGGTATATCGCGCTCTCGCGCTGCCAAGGGTGTTGATCATCCCATCACCCAGTCGGTTGACTCGGCACCGCACACCGTTAAGGTAAGGCGACGCGGGAGCGACGCCCCGCCGCGATCGCGCAACCATCGCGGCGGGGCGCCGCTCCCACCGAGCTTGCCTTCAAGAAGCACCGGCGAGAGCATAGACGGGCTCTGTGACCGCTGGCGCGAAACGCAGGCGGGCCTCGAAAACAAGTCGGCGCGTATGAGCTTTGACAGAAATCACCTCAGATGAGGCGCTGGCCGTGATGAACGACAGAGGAAACCATGAGGCAAGTCGCCCTGCGATGCAGGCAGGAGGTCTGATGACCCAAGATGAACGCGAAATCGCCGAAACCCGGGCTTGGGTGGACCGCATGGTGATCGGCCTGAACCTGTGCCCCTTTGCCAAGGCGGTGCAGGTCAAGGGTCTGGTGAGATATGCGCTCAGCCACGCCACCAACCCCGCAGCCTTGCGGGCCGACCTAATCGCCGAGCTGGAACGGCTGGCCGAGGTGCCCGCGGACCAGCTGGAAACCACGCTGCTGATCCACCCGCGAACACTGATCGACTTTGAGGCGTACAACGCTTTTCTCGACGTCGCCGAAGACGCCGTGGCCGAGCTGGGGCTAGAGGGGATCATTCAGATTGCCAGCTTCCACCCGCACTACCAATTTGCCGGCACTGAGCCGGACGACATCGACAACGCATCCAACCGGTCGCCATGGCCCACGCTGCACCTAATCCGCGAGGACAGCATCGACCGGGCGGTGGCAGCCTTCCCCGAAGCCGAAGCCATCTACGAGACCAACATCGAGACACTGCAGCGCCTGGGACCGACAGGCTGGGCCGAACTCCAGCGGCAGTGCCGCGAGGATGCAGGCACGCTGACCAAGCCGGACGGAGGCGCGGCACCGCATCCCGGCTAGACAGCGTACAGCAACGAGCGCCTTAGCCACGCCCTCTCCCTGAGGCCCTCGAGCATCGCGTGATCCAAGCGCGCGGTCGGTGGGAGCGGCACCCCACCGCGACGGACGCGCAATCGCGGCGGGGCGCCGCTCCCACGTCGCTCTACCTCAACCATGCGCCGTGCCTTCTCAATCGACCAGGCGGCCCGATGATCGACGTCGCGATCACCACGTCCAAACCTAACGGAGACGTTGCCCAACGAAGGGTTGGCACCGACGGGCCGCCGCCGAACAGCCTGAGGATGTGGGCCGCAGAAATCGCAGCAGGGTTACGCAAGAGGCATGGATAAGAAGGGCGAGCGGAGATCCTTCCAATGCCCCAAAAAGCAAAAACCCCGCCGAGGCGGGGTCTTTTTCACCAGACGGAGGTCGTCTGGCGAATCGGCTTACTCAGCAACGACATTGGCCGCACTGGGACCTTTCGGACCTTGCTCGACCTCGTAGGAGACGCTTTGCCCCTCGGCGAGCGTCTTGAATCCACCACCCTGGACAGCGCTATGATGGACGAATACGTCCTTGCTGCCGTCGGAAGGGGCGATGAAGCCGAAACCTTTTTCGTCACTGAACCACTTAACTGTACCTGTAGCCATTACGGTCACCTCTATCGTGAAATTGAACGTGTGTTAATGCAGACGACTGTCGAGTTATTTCGGAAGGATCTGCCACGCACCGCACGGCGGAGAGAGGTACTACCGGAACACTACTAAGGAAACACTGCACCGGGCGAAGTATGCTCAAGCCTTAAGCGAATGGCAAGGTTTTTTACAGTGAGGCTGACAAAGCGACCATAAGCCACAGGCTGGAGCCAGCCCGAGCAAGCGTTGCGCCGGCCTCAAGGCGCCTAGATTTCTTTCCAGTCGACCCGCCGCTGAAGAATACGCATTTTCAGTGCAAAATCAATTCCCCGACGCATGCTTCCAGCTTCAGATTGTCGGACGCGCGAAAACTCAGGCAGCCAAACCCCGGGCAGAACATGCAGCTGTGTTGGGACGATCTCCTGAACAAAGCCTACGACAGGCCAATCTTTCTCGGAAATCGCCTTATGGCCCAGTCCAGCTGCACCGCCCACCCGACACCTATCCGCCTATAGAACCAAGCTATCGGCGAGCATCCGCGCAGTCATCCATTGGAGTCACTTCGCTCAGAGCAGCGCCGAGGCAGATGGGCTCAGCATCGACGGCCGGCGTGCCACTGCGGGCGCTGCAAGTAGCCCCTGCCCGGTGCCATTCACGCCGCAGCCAGGTGTTGCGTTGGCCTGACGCGCGCCGAGTCGTAGCCCTGCGCCGCGGCGATCGCCATGGCGCGATCGTACTCGACGGGGGCCAAGCACGGAGTGCGCGCGATCAGCCACAACCGCCTTCGGCTCGGCGTGCCGGTCAGCGCCCATCGGTACTCAGGGTCGAGCCCAATGACCCAGAGATCCCCACGAATCAGATGGAAAAACGTCAGCACCAGCTTCGAACCGCCCGGGTTCGCGGGACGGACCATTCCCTTGACCTCGGTGCGTCGCATGCCCGCGCTGGCATTGCAGGATACCGTTTGAACGCTGATGCGACCGTCCGGTCGTTTCGTATAGGTCGCGGTAACGTCCACGCAGCGCCGACCGAACCCGTCAGCCTCTAGGTTGGGCAGCCTGGCAACTTCAAACCAGGTTCCCAAGAGCCGATCGAGGTCGACCTGCGCCACGGTCGCGGGCGGATGGCGGGAGGCAGCGGAGCCGCCCGTGAGCGTATTGCGCAAGGTCAGGACAATGTCTTTGATCATGACTCTGCATTTGGGCGTGCATTGCGCGGAAGCAACCATAGCGCAATCCGAGTCTGCAACCCGCAGGGACAAGGGACAGGGTCGAGAAATCCAATCGACGCCGGAAATCCGGGACGAGCTGCATGCGGGGCGAGCGAAGGCTGGAGGGTCGACCCAGGCTCAACAGCGGGGCTGACGGACCTCGCGAGAGTTGCAGGAGCAAGCTTTGAGACGATCGATCAAGGCGCAGCGGGAGCGACTCGAACAGTCGGACCGCCAGCAGCACCCAGAGGTGGCGGACGACGAGAACAGGTCCTTGGCAAGAGCTACAAAATCCTGCACGCATCCAGTAGAGAGAAGGCCGTGCTGCCCGCCCAAGAGGCACGTCCGATGTCCGGCGCGCGGCAGCCCGACATTCTGCAACGCACAGAGAGCCGTCCAGATGACCCTTCGCGGCCAAAAGCCCTGCCCCGTATCCAGTTGAATCGGCTGACCCAGCCGATCTATGCTCAGAAAGACCATCTGCGGGCCACGGCGACCTTTCAGCGTAGCCCCGCATTGATTTGCAACCCTTGCCCGCTGCGAGCGCGGAGGCGTTATGGGCCTGTTGCCACCACCGGTAGAGATGCTCCGGGCCGAGGGCGATCCGACCCTTGCCGATCCGTCGCCCGATGCTGTCCTCGTCTCGGACGCCCCGTCTGCGGCCAAGGTTTGGGCCCTGCGCCTAAGACTCATTCTGACGCCGGTCTTGGCTGGCACCGTGGCGCTAGCGACCACCCTGGCCCTGTCGTCCGCACCGCAGATGGCGGCGGACTTGGTTAGGCTGCTTCACGGGATGGTACTGATCAAGGGCCTGATCGGCCTAGGTGCCGGAACCCTGTTCTACTGGCGGCTCGGACGACCACTGAGTTCCGGGCTGGCCTGGAGATATGTCGCCTGTCTCTCGCTGAGCGCCGCCGCACTCGGATGGCTGTGGGGCCTGCATTGGGTGCCGGCTGGCAGCGCGCTCTACTGGGCCGGTTTGATCGGACTGCTACTCGTAGGAAGCCGGGATCCTCTCTTTGCCAACTTACCCCGTCGGCCCGGGTGACGGCCGGTTGGCCAGCGCTCGCCGGAGCGGCACGGGCAGCCCCCACGACGAACGCCACCCGTCGCGCCGAGGGTGGCGCTTGAACCACAAGCACTGAGGGCAGCGAGATGGTGATCCCGCCGCACCCTAGCCTCTTTTGGATCTCATGCTCGGTGTTTTACCCGTGCCCAAAGCAGGCTCACCCATCCGCTTGCAGGAAGATCTGATGCGGTCGGCGGCCGTGACCGGCAAGCGTTTTCATCGCAGCACGGCGGAACAGATCGAGCATCGGGCGCCAGGTTGCAGCCATCCTGAGCCCCGACGCCCTGCTCTGCGTCAAGACTGGTCTGGCGCGCGTGCGCGTCGAACCAGTCCTGGGAACAGAGGTCGACCCAGGCGCTGTCTTTCAAGCCCTGGAAGACGATGGAACCATCTTGGTCGGCCGGTTCGAAGGCGGGCAATTCATCCCGGTCGTCAACCCTGAAGCCTGAGTCGCCGCAAACAGCTCTGGCTCATCCATCTGGATAACGTCCAACTCAATCAGGCGCGTGTCGCACATCGAGTCAGCGAAGGTGGTCTTCCGTCCCGCCCGATAAGGTGGAAAGCCGCATTCCGAGACTCCTTGACCACATCAAAAACGGCCTGCCGCTCTGCGACCACATCCGCATCCTGGACAACTCACGCGCCGACGATCCATTCATCCCGATCGCGACGCTTCGCCATGGGCAACTGGAGCACCAAACAGACACGCCGCCACATTGCGAGGAATGGTCATTGGAACATTAAACCGAGATCCAGCGGTTGAACTCTAGTGCCGGACGAGGCATCCGGCACATGCGATGGGGGAGACCCGACCCAAATCGCCGCGCAAGCCCCCCGCGCTTCGGACATGGGGTGAGCGGCGCCTGATCGGCATTGCCGATACCCTACAAAGACAACCATTGGCTGGGGCTTTTTTGTCGACTAAGAAAGTGTCCATCAACAACTTCCCCCCTTTCGCAAAGGGGGGCTAGGGGGGATTTCGGGCGGGATCGCTCGCATCGGGAAATAATTGATGGGCGCTCTCTAAGCTCGCTTGCCCTTTCCAGCACCATCAATGACAAAAAATCCGATCACCCGCTGCATGTCCTCGGCATTGTGCAGTAACTGCTCGGCCATTTCGGAGGTTTGCTGGAAGGTGGAGCTGTTGGAGTGGATGACGGCGTCGAGCCGTTTGACGGCCTCGGCGATGCGCTCGGCGCTTTGGTTCTGCTGCTGGCCGGCCTGGGCGATCTCCCGGATCATGGTGGCGGTTTCTTCAATGGCTGGGACGACTTGCTCGATCATAGCGCCGGCGCTTTCGGCCACATCGCGGCTTTGACCGGCCAGTTCGGCGATCTCGCGCGCAGCCTCCTGGCTGCTGGCCGCAAGCTTGCGCACCTCACTGGCAACCACGGCGAAGCCACGCCCAGCCTCGCCGGCGCGCGCGGCCTCGATGGCGGCGTTCAAGGCCAGCAGGTTGGTCTTGCGCGCGATCTCCTCGATCACCGAAAGCTTGCCGGTGATCTCCTGCATGGCGGCCACGGTCTGCTTCACGGCCCCGCCTCCTTCGCGGGCATCCTTGGCAGCACTTTGCGCTGAGACCTGAGTCTGGGCTGCGCGCTCGCTGTTTTCCTGGATGATCTCGGTCATATCCGCCATGGACGTGGAGATATCCTCGGCCGAGCGCGTCTGCTCCTCGGAGCCCTGTGAGAGCCGGCTGGAGGAATCGGCGAGTTGCTGGCTGCTTTGACTGACCTCGCGCGCCGAGCTTTGCACCTCGGCCACCACCTCGCGGAGCTTGTCCATCATGGCGCGCAGGGCATCTGCGAGCAGGCCGATCTCGTCTTTCTGATGCACCGACAGCCGGGCGCTCAGGTCGCCCTCGGCGATGCGCTCGGCAAAGGTCACACCCGCGCGCAGGGGCCTGGCGATGGCGTTGGACACCACCAGGGCGAGCAGCACGATGATGGCGGCGAAGACCAACCCGGCGACAACCACGGAGAGGATCAGCCGGTCGATCGGCTCCATGACTTCGGCCTCGTCGATCTCGGCCATCAGCGCCCAGGTCATGGTGCCCAGCTTGACCGGCGCGTAGGCCGAGAGCACCGGGTTGTCGTTGTAGTCGATGACGAGTTCGGAACCGGTCTTGCCGGCCAGCGCCTCATGCACGGCAACTGTGTCGACGCCGCCGGTCTCCGGGTGGCGGAAGGAAGCGGTGACTGAGTGGTTGTCCGGATCCAGGTAGGAGTCCGAGCGCATCAGCAGGTCCGGGCCAACCAGATAGGATTCCCCCGAGCGGCCGAGGCCGGCGCGCTCGGCCATGATGGCGTTGAGTGCATCGATGGGCATCTGGAAGATGGCGACACCGATTTTCTCGCCTTGATCGAAGATGGGCGAAGCGATGAAGCTGGCCGGCGCCTCGTACGATGGCACGTATTGGGCGTAGTCCACCAGGAAAAAGACCTCTGGCTTGGTCGCCGCATTAGCCAGCTGGAAGACCTCGCCGAAATTGGTGTCGGCATAGGGGCCGTCGATCAGGGAGGTCGAATAGTCCAGCTCTTTGAACACCGAGTAGAGAATATCGCCGCTGTCCGGGTCCACCAGAAAGATGTCGTAGTAGCCAAACTTTTGCAGATAGCTGCGGATGACCGGGTGCAGCTTGGCGTGCAGCTTGGAATAACTCGACTTGTCGGGCGCATGATCGAGCGACTCTTTGGCGCCGAGCGGATTGGGATTCGCCTGGATGTAGGCGTATTGCAGGGCCAGGGAGTCGTCATCAAGCTGCTTGAAGTAGCGCAGCGCCCCAGGGTCGCGGCCGTCATTCTGGTTGCGAAATTCCGCCGAGAATTGATCGGTGTAATAGCTGGCCAATTCCTCGGCCATGCGCTGGACGTCGTCGGCCCCGTAGCCGTTTTCTTCCCGAAAACGCGGAAACACCAGGCGCAGCTCGCGCATGGCGTCCACCACCATCGTGTTTTCAGAGAAGGTCAGGATCTGGTTCTGGATATGGGTGAAATACCGCTCCACCGCCTGGCGCTTGATCTCGCGCACGGACTCGAGTTGGGCGTAAGACTTGTGCAGCAGCGCCCTCTCGGCCTGGTAGCCCGCCCACAGGCCGACAAAGGCCAGCGCCGACACACCGATGAGCAAAAACAGGCCGATCAACTTCGGCCGCATGCGGATATCGTTGATAGACGGCATAACCAACCCCTGACCCGGGTGAACAATCGCGCCGATTCGGCATCGCGATCATAGGGTTAAAGTATATAGCGCCTGACAGAAAGGTCGACTTCGATCCGCGTGATACGCATCTCACTTCAGCGCGAGTTGCAGGTACTTTTCTGCGGCCTGACCCGCGCAATGTCGATCTGGATGTGGTCCGTGCGGAGAGCAATCTGGTGGTGCTTGAGCCTATTCTGCCGCTCGCTTGACTGCCATCAGCGGTCTCGTGCTTGCGCTTGCGTTCCTGCTTGGCCAGGACGGTCGGACAAAGACGATCAGCGATCAGCGCCGGAGCTGTGCAGACTCAAAGTAGGAGATTGATCCTCAGACGGAGACCGTCAACCAGCGGTCGATCCAGTCTTATGTTCAGAGGATTGCGGTTCAGTTAGATTAGGGCGGACGTGACAATCTGAAACGGATCGAAACACCAGTCGCTCCACCCCCAGAGCGACCACGGCAAAGGCGCGCAGGTCAGTCAGCCCATGGCGCCGGATGAGGTTGCCGCCGTAGTCGCGTGCCTGGGCTTCGGCCTCGTCGAGCTTGGCGGCCACCGCCGGTCGCTGGGCTAGGGCCGCGCTCGATTCGCCCCGCACCTGCTCGCCGCTCAGGCCCAGTTCCTTGAGACTCAGATATTTGAATTCCAGCAGCAGATCGAGCGCTTGGAAGCGACGCATGTCCGGGCGCACGATCAGGGCCAGATCGGCATAGCCGCGCGCGGTCTCCAGCTCGGAGACAGCCATGTAGAGACGGTCGTCGAACAAGAGCGTCAGGAAGGCGAATTTCACTAGGAGTTCATTAGTCCAGCGGTAGTCGCGATTGGACAGCACGGCGAAATAGCTCTCTTCGATCAGCGCGCACAGCGGAGCCGGGTCGGCGTCCAGATACAGCCGTTCGGCGGCCGCGCGGCTAGCGGCACGCGCATCCGTCGCCGGCAGCCAGCGCTCGCGCAGGCGTTCCACATAGAGCCCGCGCGCGACCAGGTTGGGAATGCGCAGGATCAGTTTGGCCAGTTCGCCCTCGCCGGCCAGGGTCAGAATGCCGAAGAAATACAGCAAGGACGCCATGAACGGCTGATCCTTCACCGCCGCCAGCACATCGGCCACGCCAAAGCGCTGCACCAGCTCAGGCACCAGCACCCGGTCATCGCCGCGCAGCGCCTCGATCAAGAGTTCCTCGCCATGGGGTAGCGAGGCGATATAGATTAGCTTGTTGCGATCCATGGCCAGGTTTTCATCGAGCAGGCGCCTCGGGTATTGGCCCTGGGTGGCCAGTGCCTTGAAGAAGTAAAGGCTCAGGGTCGGGTTATAGAGGCTTTCCTCGGCCTCCTCGCTGAATCGATAACCGTTGTAGAAGGTGCGCATGGTCGCCAGCGCCTGGTCCGCCGACCAGTCGCCGCCTTCTGCCGCCAATTGGTTCAGCACGGCTGCGACTTCACCCTCGTTAAAGCCACAGAGGTCGTTGAACTGGGGTAGCAGGAAAATATCCTCGCCGACGTTGTAGCCGCTGGTCATGTCGCTCAAGACCACCGGCGAGACGCCGGTGATGAACACCCGATCCAGCCCCATGCCGCCAGCGGCGGCCTTGACGGACTTGAACACCGTTTTCATCAAGCCCTCGCCCTGGAGCAGGGTCTGGGAGTGATCCCAATGCCATGGACTTAGCATCTAAGGCTTTGATTCTATTAAAATAAGGCATCTTCGCAGGAACCTTGTAGGAGCATGCCGATGAAGCGTTGTAACGCCATCAGTCT
>NZ_JAAIJR010000177.1 GCF_010915725.1 Thiorhodococcus mannitoliphagus | reverse complement strand
CTTTCCCCACGGGGGGTTATTTTGTTCTGGCCGCTTTTATTCCAAACCGGGGGGGGGGGGGGGGCGGGGCCCCCGCCGCGCCGGCCCGCGCGCGGGGGGGGGGGCCCCCCCCCCACGGCGGGGCGCCGCTCCCACGGCGCTTGACCTGAAGGGTGCGTTGCCCCGATCTGAGTCTGCAGCTGGGCTCATCAACGAGTGATCCGCGTCGGTCAGCGAAATCGGCCGAGACGAGCACACCTGGCGCCGCCGCCGCGCAAGTGATGTACACGACCAAAGCATTCGCGCGCTATACTTGCCGCTCTCGACGTTGTCACAGACAACGGCTGGACTCAGGGCCTTCATGGGATGATGCATCTCCCTAAGGCCGTATCTACGACACTCGTCTGCTCAAGCCCGAATTCATGTCATTGCTCGCCGCGCTGCCCATGGCCGCGCTTATGCTTGACCACGACCTCTCCGTCAGCTCGGCGAATCCCGTCTTTCTGGACCTGCTGGGCTATAAGGACAGCGAGATCATTGGACGGCGGTTCGATTGTCTGTTGCTCACCGCGCAAACGGAGGCTCTGGGTGAGCTTCTAAGATCGGACGACCGCTTCAGCATCCAGCTCGATTTGAGGTTCATCTCTGCTCGCGGCGGATCGCTGCCGGCAAGCGTCGCGGTCTCCAAAGTTTGCGAACTCGATGCGACTTCGAAGGGGCAGCTTTCGGTCATCCTGGAGCGGCTCGATCGCGAGCATGCCCTGCAGCAAGTGCTGCGCATTGATGAGGCACTTTCGCTCGCCCAGATCGCCAACTGGGAGTTGCAGCTCGACACTGGTCGCATCCTCGCACCGCGAGATTGGCTGGCACGCCTGGGCATCAGCACCGAAGAGGAACTCACCCTGGAGCGCGCCCTCAGATGCGTCTATCCGCAGGATCGGGACCTCGTCGCGTCGACATTCGAGCAGGCGCGCAACAGGGGTGCGTCCTTCCGCATTCGTTTCAGATTCCTGTCAGCCAAGGGCGGACTGCGTTGGGCCGAATGTGCCGGGCGCCGCTATCCCAACGACTCCGGGCTCGCGGGCCGCATCTGCGGCGCCATTCTGGATATCACGGATCGCCAACTGGCCGAGCAGGCCTTGGAACGATACGCGGACATCGTCTCGGCGAACCCGGACCGCATCGCCTTCGTCGACCGTGGCTGCCGGATCCAGGCGGCGAACGAGGCCTTTCTGCAAGGCGTGAACCAGGTGCGCAACAGCATCATCGGCCGCAGCTTCATTGAAGTCTGGGGAGAAAGTCAGCTCGCCGCCCTGCTCTACCGCAACCTTGGGCACTGTCTCGACGAGGGTCGCAGCATTATCGAGGACGTGCAGGAATCCGGTGTGGACGGAGCGCGGCTCGACCTCGAGGTCAGGCTGTTCCCCCACCAGGATGCGCAAGGCAAGGTCACGGGCATCGTCATCAACGCCCGCGACGTCACCGACATCCGCGAGGCGGAGCGCAGGCTCCTGCAGTCCGCCGCCGTCTACTCGGCAACCTCCGAAGGCGTGCTCATCACGGACGCCTCCGGCATCATCGTGCGGGTGAACTCGGCCTTCACCCAGATCACCGGCTATTCGGAATCCGAGATCCTGGGACAAAAGCCCAGCCTGCTCAACTCCCAATGGCACAGTCGCAGCTTCTTTTTCAACATGTGGCGCCGAATCCTGCGACAAGGCTCCTGGCAAGGCAACATCTGGAATCGCCGCAAAGACGGCGAGGTCTACCGCCAGCGACTCATCATTCGCCGGGTCAACGACCCGCGCGGCAAAGTGGTCAACTTTGTCGGCGTTTTCGCCGAACGCGCCACAGCTCCGGAGGCCACCCGCCCCGCCGAGCACGTTATTCACTACGATGCGCTGACCAAACTCCCTAACAGGCTCTTGTTCGAGTCCCGACTAGAGCATGGCCTCGAACTCGGTGAGCGTAAGGATTCCTCACTCGCGGTTTTCGTGCTGGATCTAGACCATTTCTCGCACATCAACTCCAGCCTCGGACATCACATCGGGGACGACCTGCTGCGCACGGTCGGCATCAAGCTGCGCGACACCATCCGCCCGGCTGACACGCTGGCCCGCCTGAGGGCCGACCAATTCGCCTTCCTCTTCGAGGACATCGAGGATGTCGAGGAGGTCAAGGAGATCGCAGAACGCCTCCACAAGGCGATGCGCGCGCCCATCTGGGTGCGCAACCACCTCCTCCATGTCAACGTCAGCATCGGGATCGCCCTCAGCGCCGACCTTGCCGAGAGCTGTGGATCCATGATGGCCAAGGCAGAATCCGCGCTGCGGCAGGTCAAGCGGCAGAGCCGCAACGCCTTTCAAATCTATCTGGCGGAGCCCGACACAGCCCGGGCGGAGCACCGTCGCCTCCTTGGGCTATTGCGCAGCGGACTGTCACAGGGGGACTTCAAGCTGCTCTATCGCCCGGGAGTCGACATGCGATCCGATGTCTGTGACTACCTCGAGGCAATCGTGCAGTGGGAGCAGCAGGAGTTCGGGCGGGTCTCCTCTGAGCAGGTGACAACCCTGGCCGACGAAATCGGCCTCACAGCGGAGATCGGCGATTGGGCATTGGAAGAGAGCTGCCGCCAATTGAAGCACTGGCTGCGCCAAGGCCTTCCAGTCCTCAGCCAGGGCATCAAGATCTGTGAGCGCCAACTCACCCAGGGGGATCTGGTGCGCAAAATGGCCATCATCTTAGAGGACAGCCCCCGAATCGCCTCGCACCTGGTCATGGAATTCAGCGAGTGCCTGCTGATAAAGCATCGCGAGCAGATCATGGATGTCTTTCGCGGACTCAACGAGCTTGGCGTCGACATCATGCTGACGGAGGTTGGTATCGGCTGGACGGCCCCCGCCATTCTGCAGCGACTGCCGATCAAGACACTGAAGATCCATCCCAACTTCGTCGAAGCCCTACCGGACTCGGCCCATGAGCTTGCCGTGGTCGAGGTCCTGATTGCAATGGCACAATCTCTGGAGCTGGATGTTCGCGCCGATGGCGTTCGCACCGAAGCGCAAAAGTACCAGCTCATGAATCTAGGCTGCGCGCGCGCCCAGGGCGAGCTGTTCAGCGAACCCTTGACCGCGCCTCAGGTCTCGACCTGGCTGAGTCCCAAAGGCAAGACTCCCCAACCACCGCCGCAGCGCAAGAGCTGAGCAGAGGCACCTGCGCAACGTCTCGAGCCCCCCGGGCGAGCACCCAAAATCTGTCCACCCGATCCTGCGCCGAGCCCTTGAACTCCAGATGGGGCGGCTGGACGGCCTCCCGAGAGCCTCAGCGCGAGGCCAATGCCTTGCCCGCAAACCGCGCTGGCCGCTCAAGGCTGGCCGCAGCAGGCTTCTTTCAGGTTGAATCACCTAGCCTTGGCGTGTCTAATCGTCAGTCCGCTTTACAAGGGGTCCTTACCCATGCCGTTAGCCGACCTCGCACCCGCCACCGACCAGCCCGGTCTCGTGGATGCCTACGTGCCCTTGGCGGACTGCTTCGACGAGATGCGCACGGCCGATGGCGAAGTTCGGCCCCATTGGCAGTACCTGCTCGACGCGCTGCGGACTCTGGGTCCGGCAGGCATTGAAGAGCGTTGGCGCGAAGCCTCCCGGCTCATTCGTGACAATGGGGTCACCTACAATCTCCACGGCGATCCCCAAGGCATTTCGCGCCCCTGGGAGCTGGACCTGCTGCCATTGGTGATTCGCAGCGAGGAATGGGCCGAGTTGGAGCGCGGGCTGATTCAGCGCGCCGAACTCTTCAATCTCATTTTGCTCGACCTCTACGGTCCGCGTGATCTCATCCGGCTGGAGCTGCTGCCAGCGGAGCTGATCGATGGCTGTGCGGGCTATTTGATCCCATGCCACGGCATCGAAATCTCGGGCGGCCAGCCCCTGGTCCACTATGCCGCCGACCTGACACGGCTGCCCGATGGGCGCTGGCAAGTCATCGGCGACCGCACGCAGAGCCCGCTCGGAGCCGGCTATGCACTTGAGAATCGAGTCGTCCTCTCTCGCGTGCTGCCCAGCCTCTTCCGTGACTCGCACGTTCATCGTCTGGCCGGTTTCTTCCGCTCCATGCGCCGCACCTTGACGCGCATTGCGCCGCAGCGTGGCGATGACTCGCGGGTCGTGGTCCTGACGCCAGGCCCGAAGAATGAGGCCTACTTCGAGCACGCCTATCTCGCCAACTACCTGGGCTACACGCTGGTGCAGGGCGGCGATCTCTCGGTGCGGGATGGCGCACTCTGGCTGCGCACCCTTGGTCGACTCGAGCGCATCGATGCCGTCCTGCGCCGGGTCGACGACATTTGGTGTGATCCACTCGAACTGCGCGAGGACTCGCTGCTCGGCATTCCTGGCCTCGTTCAAGCGACTCGGGCGGGCAATGTGGCGCTCGCCAACGCGCTTGGCAGCGGCGTGCTCGAGAACGACGCACTCATGGCCTTTCTGCCGCAGCTCTGCCAGCACCTCTTAGGTGAGGAACTCGCGCTGCCGCACGTCCCCACTTGGTGGTGCGGCGACGCGGAATCCCGCGCGCAGGTCCTGGAGAATCTCGATCACCTCATCATCAAGCCGCTGTCCGCATCGCGCGGGCGCCCGCCCCTGGAGCCAGGGGCGATGGGGACGGAGGCACGCAAGCGGCTCATTGCGGCCATTCAGAGCCAACCAGGCGAATACGTGGCGCAGGAACGGGTGCACCCATCCACAGCTCCCGCCCTCATCGGACAGCGGCTCGAACCGCGTCCGACCGTTCTGCGCACCTTCCTCATTGCCGAGGAGGAAAGCTATGCGGTGATGCCCGGTGGACTCGGCCGCCTGGCGCTGAGCCAAGAGAATCTCGGTGTCTCCAGTCAGCTCGGAGGACTAGGTAAGGACGTCTGGGTGCTGGCCTCGGAGCCAGAGCGCCAGGAAAGCTTGATGCCAGCGGGCGATGTGCTGATGACGCCCGCGGTCGTGCAAGAGAGCGCCGTCTCCAGTCGCGTCGCGGACAACCTCTTTTGGATCGGCCGCTACGCGGAGCGCGCGGAAGGTCTGGTGCGCTTGCTGCGTATCACCATCTTCAAGTACGCCGAGCGCAGTGATTTCCCGCTCTCACAGGCAACATCCTCCTGTCTGCGCTCGCTGCTAGAAGCCCTGACGAACCAGACGCAGTCGTTGCCAGGCTTTGTCGGCGCAGGCGCGGAAGAGCGACTGCGTCATCCAGTGCCCGAACTGCTGTCCTTGATCTCCGACCGCACTCGACCGGGCAGCCTGCCGCAAACGCTGCAGGCACTCGGCCAAGCCGCCTATTCGGTGCGCGACCGCATGTCCGCGGACACCTGGCGCGTTATCGGCAACATTGAGTCCCTTCAAGCGAGCCTCGCGGAACATCCGCCGCAGCAGCTCTCCCAGGCGCTCGATGAGCTTGATCCCTTGGTCACCGCCTTGGTGGCCTTCTCCGGACTGACTCTGGAGAACATGACCCACAACGAAGGCTGGCACTTCCTCGAGATCGGGCGCCGCCTCGAGCGCGGCTCAACCGTCGCCAGCTTGCTCCTCTCGACCCTGGTACCCGTGTCGAGCGAGCAGGACGAAACCATGGTCATCGAGGCCGTCCTGGGGGTTACCGACAGCCTCATCACCTACCGCAGACGCTATCGGGGGGGCACGCGCGTCGGCGCCCTGCTCGATCTCGTCTTCCGAGACGAGGGCAACCCGCGCGCCCTGGCCTATCAGATCGCCATGCTGCAGAAACTGGCCGTAGAACTCCCACGCGGCGACCTTGCCGTCGGCCGCACACTGACCGATAAGCTGGTGCTGCGCAGCTTGACCGAGATTCGCCTGGCCGAGATCGACCATCTCATCCAGGTCGACCCGGATGAGATGCGCCGCGTCGCCTTGGCCAAGATGCTCACCGATCTCTCCGACGGTATGGCGGCCGTTTCAGACGCCATCACCGCACAGTACTTCCGCCACGAAGAGCAGCCGCACAGCCTGCTGCGTCGCAACGAGCCAGCGCTGCCATGAAGTATCAGATCTCATGAAATATCAGATCCAGCATGTGACCCGATACGAGTACGCAGAACCCGTCTCTCTGTGTCACAGCCTCGCCCACCTCAAGCCGCTGCAAACGCGCACCCAGCGCTGTCTCGCCTGCAGCGTTCGGGTCGACCCCTGGCCCGCGGTCAGTCGCGAGCACGAGGATTTCTTCGGCAATCGCGTCAGCTATTTCTCGATCCAGCAGGCACACAAGGTCCTGGAAGTCACCGCGGTCAGCGAAGTCGAGATCGACGCCCAACTGCCACTCGAGCCCGATCGCACACCCCCCTGGGAGAATGTCGCGCAAAGGCTCTACGACAAGGGCGATGGCTTGATGACAGACGCGCGCATCTTTAGCCTCCCCTCAGCGCAGATCCCGCTCGAACCAACAGCCACGGCCTATGCAGCCGTTTCCTTCACCCGGGACCGACCGCTGCTTGAGGCCACCCTTGAATTCATGAGCCGAATCTTCAACGAGTTCGAGTACGATCCGACCTCGACGACCGTCGCGACGCCTGTCGCCGAGGTCATGGCGCAACGTCGCGGGGTTTGTCAGGATTTCGCGCACATCGCCATCGCCGGACTGCGCGGGCTCGGCCTCCCGGCGCGCTATGTCAGCGGCTATCTTGAGACCCTTCCCCCGCCCGGACAGCAAAAACTACAGGGTAGCGATGCCTCGCATGCCTGGTTCTCGGTGCTGCTTCCCGACTTCGGCTGGGTGGATTTCGATCCAACCAACGACCAGATGCCCGCCGAGCAGCACATCACCACGGCGATCGGACGCGACTTTCAGGACGTCACCCCCGTGCGCGGCATCTTCTATGGCGGCGGCGACCATCGGCTGAGCGTGGCTGTCGATGTGAACCGCGTGCCCGAGGCGCCGGACGAGCCCGCCTGACTGCCGGCCTCTGGTCCGCAGACTCAGTGCGCCGCGCCGACCCGCTCGGCGCGGTAGCCTGCGCTGAGCCGCACATAGTTGGCGGCCACATAGTCGAGGTACTCCTGCTCAGTATCCGTCAGCGGCCGTGCTCGGCGTGCCGGCGCGCCGAGCCAAAGATAGCCACCCTCGAGCACTTGACCGGGTGTCACGAGCGCCCCCGCCCCCAGCATGGTGCGCGGCTTGAGAACCGCCCGGTCGAGCACCCGAGCGCCAATGCCGACGAGGCAGTGATCTTGGATCTCGCATCCGTGCAGCACCACTTGGTGCCCAACGGTCACGGCGTCATGAATGATGAGGGGTGCGCCGCCCGGCATGAAGCGGCTGTCATGGGAAACGTGGAGGATACTGCCGTCTTGGATGTTGGTCTCCGCGCCGATCTCGATGCGATGGATGTCCCCCCTGAGCACGCACATGGGCCAAACGGACGAGCGCGCCCCAAGGGTGACATCACCGATCACAACCGCAGTCTGGTGCGCCCAGGCATCCGCAGCAATTTGCGGGACCTTGCCGTCGAAGGCTTCGAGTTTTGCCATAAGATAACGACTTCCGATAACGAGGTGGCCGCTCACGCCAGGATGGCGGCCGAATTCGAGCATCGCGTTCAAGCCTGAGCCTTTGTGACCGCGCGCACGCACCGCGCAAACCATGGGTCATGCGTTGGCGTTAGAATCTCGCCAGATGCCCTTCAGGCTCTGAGTGAATGCTGTCATCAGGACAATAACTTCGTGCGCTTTACGTCTCAACCGCTCCTAGCAAGCCCTAAACCAGGCCACGCGGCTACATCATGCGTCAACTGATCAAGCTTCTATCCTGGACGCTGAGCGCCCTCCTGGTCATCGTACTCGGCCTCGCGGCCCTGCTCGCCTTGGACAGCCGGCCGCAGATCCCGCACATCGCGCTGACATCGGCCGAGCGCGCTTGGGTCAAAGCCTGGATCGCCACCAACCGACCAAGCGCAAACCGCTCGGAAGGCATCAATCGCCTCACCCTAACGGAGAAGGAGGCAAACCTCCTGCTCAATGGGCTGCTCGACCGCGCTGCGCAGGGTCGCGCAACGCTCGATCTGCAGGACGGCGCGGCCGAGATCTCCGCGTCACTGCGGCTGCCACTGGACCAGGTGGCGACCTACCTCAATCTCCGGCTCAAGCTGATCGAAGACGCCAATCTGCTGAAAATCGAATCGGCACGCGTCGCCGGCCTCCCAATCCCAGCCGCCCTCGCTCAAAAGCTTGCGGAGCAAGCCATCGGCGCCGTTGCGCGCGCCCAAGTCGTGCAGTCGCTGGAGATCGAGGACGAGGCCGTCAGCCTCAGCTATGCCTGGCGTCCGCATCTGCTGGAGCACCTTGGCAGCAGCTTGGTTGCCGAGGACGACCTGCCGGATGTCCTGAGCTATCAGGCGCAGATCCAAGCCATCGCCCAAAACTGGCCGAGACGTCAGCCGATCGCCCTCTCGAAACTGCTCTCGGAGTTGCTTGCCACAGCTGCGGCCGAGCGCCGCGCAGACCCGGTTGACAGCAATCGGACCCTCATCATCGCCCTGACCGCCTACGTCAATGGCAAGAGGATTCGCGCCCCCTCGGACGACGATTCCAGCCGAACATCACACCCGCGCCCCGTGACATTGCGTGGACGCCGCGATCTCAGTCAGCACTTCATGACCTCGGCAGCCTTGACCATCGAGGGGAGCGACGCACTCTCCAACGTCATCGGCTGGTACAAGGAGTTGTCCGACTCGGACGGCGGCAGCGGCTTCAGCTTCGCCGATATGACCGCCAACCGCGCCGGAATCCGCTTCGCCAAACTCGCCACCGAAAACGCCGCCAGCGCGCGCAGGCTGCAGCAACTCGGCCGCGCCGGCCTGAGCGAGGATGACTTCATGCCGAAGATCGACGGGCTCCCGGAAGGCATGAGCCGCAGCAGCTTCGCAACCGACTTCGGCGATCCGGACGCACAAACCTACAAGCGCATGATCCTTCACATCGACCGGCGTATCGACAGCCGCCCGCTCTTTCGGCCATCCCCAGGCTGATTGAAGCTAACAGGCTCCTCGGAACAAGGCGGCCATCAGGTGCTGGGGCCTGTCGTCGCTCAAGCCATTCCGCGAGATTCTCTTAGAAAGCGTCCATCAACAACTTCCCCCCTTTCGCAAAGGGGGGCTAGGGGGATTT
>NZ_JAAIJR010000176.1 GCF_010915725.1 Thiorhodococcus mannitoliphagus | reverse complement strand
GCGTCCGACCATCCAAGGCCATCGGGATCGGGATCGGGATCGGGATCGGGATCGAACCGACGATAGCGATTCCGATCCCGATCCCGATCCCGATGGCATGACATGACTCGTCGGTCTGAGGCGAAGCCTCCCTAGGAGTTTCCAGACAGCTTCTGAAGGATGCGCGGTGCCCACTCAACCGACTGGGCGCTCCGATGATCAACGCCGACCCCGAAGGATGGCGCCAACATGATCGAGGTGGCGCGGGCGATAAAAAAGCCGCGAATGGCGCTGTTCCGCCATCGCGGCTTTCGCCGTTTCAGCGTCGCCGGAACCCTCGCATCGACAGGCCAGACAAGAGGACCATGAGCGACAGCACAAGCATTCCCCATTCCGACAAGGTTGGAATCGGATTGGAGGGGAGGGGTGGGGTCACAGGCACCGGGGTCACCGTGCCCCGATTGTTGGCCGCATTCGGGTCGGACTCGCGGCCAGCCACCGTGGCGGTGTTGGTATATGGACCGGTTGCGTTGACACGTCCAGCAATCCGCAACGTCACGCGGGCACCCTTGGCCAAGGTCCCGATATACCATTCTCCCGTTTCCGCGTTGTATCTCCCCTGGCTCGGATTGTTCGAGACATAGGTATAGCCGCGGGGCAAGGGATCGCTGACTGTCACTCCGGTTGCGGTCTCCGGCCCCTGGTTGCTGGTCGTTAGGGTAAAGGTGACAGTGTCGCCGATGATTGGCCGAGTCCTGTCAACAGACTTGATCACCGCCAGATCGGCCTGCGCCGATGGCGTCACCGGCGATTCGCTCGGCGGCACATCCTCCGGGTCGATGTCAGACGGCGGCAGATCCGGATCCAGACCTTCCAGTTGGGTCAGATCGTAGGTTTCAGCGACGAAGGTCTCTCCCTCGGCCTCCGGCGGTGTCCACTCGGATTCGCCTTGATTCTCATAGGTCTCCTCCGCCTCGGGGCGATCTACCAGGACGTCGAACGCGATCTCCAGTCGGTTGGGGGCCTGGCCAATGGTGCCGAGGGTAACCCCGAAATCCGCGCCGAAATTGGCGAGCACGCGCACGCGGCCGCGCGGAAAACTCGCGCTCGGCGGATCGAAGCCGCAAAGATCGACGCTGGTCGTGCCATAAGCCGTGCAGGTCGGCGTGCCGGTCATCGTCATGCCCACCGGCGGCGGATCGGTGATGGATACGTTATCGGCCCGGATCACGTTGTCGTTCACCCAGACCATGGTCCAGCGCACGAGATCCTGTCCATCCACCCGCCCGTTCTTCACCCCAAAGGGCGGATCGAAGACATAACCGAAGATGGCCGGAATGCTGTCCGAGCCCCAGGCCGGGTCCGCACCCGGTATTAGAGTGCCGTTCGACTCCACCGGGGTCATGGTGAGTTCGACATAGTTCAACAGGCTGATATCGCGTGTTTCCTCGTAGTACCACACTGCCGTCGCGCCGGGCGCTAGGGGTAGGGTGCCGGAGCGCAACCGCATCCCATCCTGGTTCGCGGGGATAACATTCAGCCCCTCGTCGGTGAAGACCGGCGCGTCGAGCCAGGTCTCGCCTAGATTGGTGGCGCTGAAACACCAGGTCATCGCCACTGGGACGCGATACTTGTTGACCACGCTGATTTGCTTGGAGCCTGGGCAACCCGCGCCATCGTCCTGACTCAGATAGGCAGTCTTGACCAATTGGAGCTGGCCGCCGACATCCGCGTCGGTCAGCGTGGATGCCTGAGACTCGTTATTGGACGCGTCCACATCGAGCGCGGTCGTCGCGATCTCGCTCCACACCTCGACCGGTCCCGCTTGGGGCATGGTGTAGCGCACCACGAAGGAGAGGCTTTCACCCGCCTCCAGCGTATCGGGCAGGCCGGTAAGCCTTATCCGCCCATCGCGTGGGTCATAGACGCAGGTGACGCCCTCGCAGGTCACTCCCTCCAATCCCGGCGTCAGGAGCAACAGATAGGTCAGGCCGTCGGCCGTCGTGGGGCCATGATTGGCATAGGTCACATTCACCTCGACCTCATCGCCAACGTCCGCCCTGGCCGGTGCCGTCACAGTGGTGGCGACATCCGCGACAGACTGCGCCGCAACGGGAATGGTGGCACTCGCGCTGTCAAGGTAGTCATTCTCGCCGCCCTCCGCATTGGTGTCGCCATCGCCGGTACGGCCGCTGTCGGGATCTCCGGTGGCGTCGGGTTGCGACGCCCAGCGCAGACCGGCCTGATTGACCAGGGATTGACCGAGCGGCGCGGCATCGTTGACGCGGACACCATAGGTCAGGGTCGTCCGGCCTTGTGTCAGGGTTAGCGAGGGGATCCTGAAGGTCAGGGTCTGGCCATCGATCTCCGGCGTCGGGCTGCCCGACTGAGCGACATAGCTCAAGCCTGTCGGCAAGGTATCCGTCACCACCAGATCGTGGGCGTTGGCTGTGCTTTCCGAGAGATGACTCACCGTTAGGGTGTAGCTCAGCTCATCATCGAGCATGACCGGTTCCGTCGCGTCGGTGCGTTTCTCGATGCTGAGCTTCGGCTCGACGACGATCAGGTTCAGCGGCTGGATCCCCTCGGCTGGATCGGCGTCGAAGACGAGCGTCCGGGTCTGACCGCCCCCGTCCTGGTAGCTGACTTGGGCGTGATTGCCCAGGGTGGCGCCGGCCGGGTTGGTCGCGGCGACATTGGCGACCCGCGCGACGAGATCGACCGTGAGAAAGTCGTTGTCGCGCTGGCCATCGGCGGGGTTGATCACCGTCCCCAGATCGAAGCTCAGGATCGTCCGGCCCTCTGCGTCCGTGGTGGTTGTCAGACCATGCCCGCTGTCGTTGAACTGGTGCGTCATGCCGAGCGAACCGACTCCGATCGATGACGACTCATAGAGCATGCCGGCCGGCAAGGTATCCGTCAGTTCGACCTGATCGGTCCGGCCCTCGATCAGGCTGAGGGTCAGGCGGTAGGTCACCAACTCGCCAACCGCATAACGGGTGCCCGCGGAGTCGGGATAGAAACGCTTGTCCAGGGCGGCGGTATCGCCAATGGTCAGGACCGGCGCCTGGGCGACGACGTGATAATTATCGAGTGTCGCCGGATCGTCCTGATCCGAGCCGCCCTCTCCGGTGCGGGCGTTGGCGTCATTGCCCGACAGGCTGGCGAAATCAGCGGTGACGTCGTTGAACAGCTGTTCGCCGGGTGTGACGAGATCGGTCAGCCGCGCCTGGAAGCTCAGTCTGATGCTCGCGCCGACCGGCAGCGTGAAGGGCGTGGCGGTCGTCAGACCGGCGGCATCCAACACAAAGACGCTGGCACCGACCCCGCCCGTCCCGCTGACGCTCAGGGTTCCCGGTACGCCCTCCAGGCCATCCGGCAAGAGATCCCGCAGATCGATGTCGTGGGCGGCGGTAGTGGCGGTGCCGCCATTGCTCAGGTCGATGGTGTAGACGACGGTATCGCCCGCCTGGAGATCGGTCGTTGGCGTGACATTGAGGGTCAAGGCCACGCGCGGCTCGCCGACCAGTGCCGTCTGGCTCTGGATGGCGGTCTGCTGGGGCTTGTCGGTGCCGGGGTCGGTGTAGATCAGTTGCGCGCCATTGGTCAGGGGGACGTTGTTCTGATTGGCCAGCACATTGTCGACCCGCGCCTGATAGGTCAGGGTCTTGGTCGTGACGTTTAGCGTTCCCAGGTCGAAGGTCAGCAGCTGTCCGGAGACGGACACCGTTTCGCTTGCGCTACCGGCGACATAACTCATCCCGGCCGGCAGGGTATCGATGATCCGGGCCCCATTCAGACTCATCCCCGCCGGCAGGCTGGCGGTGACCCGATAGTGGACGATCTCGCCAATGGCGTAATGCGCCTGGGGGTCATCGATGGACTTGGTCAGCCCCGGCGTTCCGACCACGATGGTGGCATTGGCGTTGGTGGTGTAGCCGTTGCTGCCCGTGAAGTCAACACCGGTGTCGCCGGTGCGCTCGCCATCCAGATCGCCCGGATCGCCCGGTGTCAACCCAAGGGTTTCGTCAGCCGGGACGGTGCCATGGGCACCCGGCAGACTGGTCCAGGTCGCCGTCGCGGAATTGGTGATCTGGCTGCCAGAGATGCTGCCCGCCGTGGCGTCGAAGGTCAGGGTGACCGTGGTGTCGGGGGCGATCTCGTCGATGTCGCAGGTCAGGTTACGACCGGCGACCGAACATCCGCCGGTCGAGGTCGAGGCGCTGGTGAAGACATCCGGCAAGGCATCCGTGACGCTCACATCGTAAGCGGGCGCATCGCCCTGGTTAGTCACAGTCAAAGTGTAAGTCGTGGTGCCGCCGCTCGGCAGCAGTGAGGACGGCCCGGCGGTCTTGCCCAGGACGAGACTGGCCTCACGGACCTGGACGGTCGTCTGGATCGGAGTCGCGGTCTGCGACTGTGAGAGCGCATTCCAGTAACTGACCGTGCCGGCATTGCTCAGCTTGGTCCCGCGTACATTACCGCCCACATTCAAGACCAGCACCTGATATTGCAGGGTGTAGGTCGCTGTTTGGTTCGCGTCGGAGTTGGCGACATCGCCCAGCGCCAGAATCAGGGTCTGATCGTCGCTGGCGACATCGGCGGACACGTCCGTGAAGGCGTCGTCGGCGTTGCCCTCCACGTAGGCCGGCTGGTCGTTGATTCCACCCGGATTCGTCGTTGACCTGAGCGTCGCGGCCGAGCGCGCCAGGCGCGCCGAGCCATCCAGATAGCGCAAGCCGCTCGGGAGTGTATCCAGCAATTGGACCTGAGTGGTCCCACCCGGCGGGATGCGGATCGCCAATTGATAGGTCAGCACCTCACCAATCAACGCCTGGCTGGCGTCGGTGACGGGTTCGCTATGCGCGACCACCAGCTTGCCGACGGGTGCCGGACGCTGGTCCTCGTTGACGACCGTGGTGAGCGTGGTGTTGCTCGTGGCCGACAGATCGGTGGCGGAGACGTCGGCATGGTTCTGGATCACAGTCCCGGTTGGAACCCCGCTCCCGATGGTCACCTGGAAGCTGATCGTCGCGGTCTGGCTGGCGGCGAGCGTGCCCAGATTGACCGAGACCGGATCGCTGTCGACAACCGCGCCCTGGCTGGTCGTCACGGAGCCGGCGACGACATTGGTATTGGTCGGAATGACATCGGTCAGCCGGACATCCGTCGCATCGACTGTTCCCGTATTGGTCACCGTCAGGCTGTAACGCAGCCGGTCATGGGCGCTGGGCAGTCCGTTGCCGTTCTGGTCGAGCACCAGTTCCCAGCGCTTAGCGACATCCAGCAGCGGCGGGGCACCATTAACGGCGGTGAAGACCGTCGGCTGATTGCCGTCCTCGGGGCTGGCGTTGCTGTCGGTGGTCGTGACCTGGGGCTTTCCATCAGGGTCCGTATAGGCGACGGTCGCCTGATTGATGAAATCGCGACGGCTATTGTCCGGAACGCCGCTGACCGTGGCGCGGAAAGTCGCGGTGACGCTGGCATTGACGGCTAGATCGCCTGCTATCCAGGTCACCTCGCCATCGACAACCGTCAGCGTGCCAGTCGCCGTGCTGGCGCTATCGGCGACATAGGTCAGGCCGGCCGGCAGGGTGTCGGTCAGACGCGCATTGGTCAGCGTTGTACCACCAGTGTTTTGCAGCGTCAGACTGTATTGCACGGTATCGCCATTGCCGATGGTGGAGCCGGTCCCGCCAAACTTGGCCACCATTTTCTCCGCATACAAATCGCCCGCGGTCAAGTCGCCGCCGACTCGGATATCGGCGCGGTTGGTGGGCGTCGGCACGGTTTGATCCGAGTCCACCACGCCCTGGTTGCTGATCACCGTGCCGGTGGGGGTGGCGGCGTTGACCGTCACCTCGAAGGTGATGGTCACCGTGGCAGCGCTGGCCAGCTCACCAATGTCGACCATGAGCGGATCGGTGCTGTCATCGACGCTGCCTTGGGTGCTGGTCAGCGATCCGTCCACATAGCTGGTGTTGGCCGGAATGGCGTCGGTGAAGACAACGCCGGTGGCTGTCTGCGCGCCTTGATTGGTTAGCTCGACCCGATATTCCAGCGTATCACCGGGATCGACCTGGCCGTTGTTCGTGAGGTCGCCGATCAGGCTGACGCTCTTCACAGGATAGAGGAAGGCGTCCAGGTTCGGCGTCACACTGAACGTCGCCGCATCGGCGTAGTCATTGAGCGCGTCGTCCGGGTTCAATGGCCCCGTGCGGCCGCTGTCTGCGGCACCGGTGGCCTCGGGTTGGCTGGCCCAAGTCAGGTTCGCGGAATTGGTCAGTTCCTGACCGGCCGCAGCCGCGGACGCCACCCGCGCACTATAGTCGATGGTGGTGCTGTCCTCGGTCTGGGTCAGACTGGCACGCGCCCAGCGCAGGGTCTGGCCGTCGACGCTAGGTTCGGGGCTCGCCGAGCCGGGCACATAGCTCAGCCCGACCGGCAGCCGATCCTCGATCACGAGGTCGAAGGCATCGGCGGTGCTGGCGACGCTGTGATCGATGCGCAGCGTGAAGCCAACCTCGTCGCCGAGGGACACGGTGTCGCGGTCGGCCGTCTTGCTCAGCGCGAGCGCCGGCTCGACGATGGTCAGCTCGAGCGGCTGAATGCCTGCCTCGTTGTCATCAGCGTCATAGGAGCGCATTACCAGAAGACCGTCGGCATCAAGGAAGCTCAGCTCGGCATCGTTGCCGAGCACCCTACCGTTCTGGTTGGCAGGGATGTTCTCGACCCGGGCTCGGATGTCGATGGTCAGGAAGTCATCGTCGCTCTTAGCATTGGCTGGATTGTCGACCTGCCCGAGGAAAAAGGTCAGTGTCTGACCGTTGACTGTGCTCGGCTGATCGCTCGGCCCGATCGACTGCGCGGTCGCCATTCCGGTATTACCCAGTCCGACTTCTGCATCCAGAAACTGCAGGCCGGCCGGCAGTTGATCGATGACCGTCAGTTCATCGACGGTGCCTTCGATCAGGGCGACCCGCAGCCGATAGGTGACGGTCTCGCCGATCGCGTAGCTGGCGTCGGTCGCATCGGGGTGGAAGCGCTTGTCGAGCTGCACCGGGTCGGCGACGGTGACGGTCGGCGAGCGTGCCTCGGCGTTGTAGTTGTCGAGCACGCTATCGTCGCCCTGCAGGCCGTCGCCACTGCCGTCGCGCTGATTCGGGTCGTCGCCGGGGCGGCTGCTGAAGCCGGCATCAATCTGGTTCTGCAGCGTCTGGCCGGGGAACACGCTATCGGCCAGCGTGGCACTGAAGCGGACCACGAGCTGCTCGCCAACCGCCAGATCGAAGGCGCTGCCGCTCCAGGTGTCGCCGTCGGGCGTCAGCACCGGCTCGACATCGCTTCGGTCGACGTCCCGGGTCAGACTGGCAACATCGCGCAGTCCAGCGGGCAGCACGTCGCTCAGGACGACGCCGTAGGCGGTGCGTGTTCCGTCGTTACCAACGGTGACCTCGAAGGTGACGCTGTCCCCGGCATCCAGGTCTGCGGTGTTGCCGACGATGGTCTTCTCCAGGGTCAGCCTGGGCTCACCCACCGTGACGCTGTCGTTGGCCGTCAGCGGCGTGGCCGGCTGGCCGGTGCCGGGATCGGTGAAGTCAAACGCGGCGGTGTTGGCCAGTCCCTGACCGTCTTGGTTGCTGAGCTGGTTGGCCACCCGCGCCTGGTAACGGACCACGAGCTTACGGCTGTCGCTATTCGGGTTGCGCAGGGTGCCGACGTCGGCAGTGAGCAGTGTCCCACCTTCATTCGTCGCCGTGGTGAAGTCGCTCGGGCTGTTGCTGATGGTCAGACCGTCCAGTTCGAGCGACAGCGAGTCGCTGATATAGGTGAGTCCGTCGGCGAGCTGGTCGCTGAGTACGGCGCTCGCGAGCGCGGCACCGGCTGGCACGCTCAGACGCAGTTCGTAGTCCACCACGTCGCCGATCGCATAGCGCGATTGCTCATCAAGCACGGTCTTGCTCAGCGCGGGCTCACCGATCAGCACCTCTGCGCTGTCGCTTCCGTTGAAGTCGTTGGCGCCGACACCGGAGCCCGTGCGCTCGCCATCGGCGGCACCCGGATTGCCCGGGGTGGCATCGTCCGTGCCCCGCGCGCCGGGCAGGCTGGTCCAGACGGCGTTCGCGGTGTTCGGAGTGCGCGACCCGACAGCGAGGTCGGAAGGCGATTGCACGCGATAGGTGACGGTGACGCTGGCACCGGCCGGGAGCTGGTCAATGTCGATGGCGAGCTGATCAGTGGTTAGGTCGCTGTTGTCGACGAGGCCCTGGACGCCGCCGGTGGAGTTGATCTCGACCACCTCGGTCAGATCCCAGCCGTCGGGAATCAGGTCGCTGATGCGGGCGTCGTAAGCCGGGGCCGCATCCTCGGCGTTGCTCAGGACGACGGTATAGGTGACGGTCCCGCCGCCCGGCAGTAGCGTCATCGGATCAGCTTCTTTGCTAACGGTAACGTCGGGCTCGATCACCGCCACCTCGGCACTGACCGAGCTGAGCTGCACCGGCTGGTTGAGGGCATTGAAATAACCGAGCGTGGCGCTGTTGGACAGCGCGCTTCTGCCGGCATAGTTTTCGGCGATGTTTTGCACCACGGCCTTGAATTGCAGACGGTAGGTCGCCGGCTGGGAATCGGAGTTGATCACGTCCCCCAGGAAGACGCGGATGTCCTGACCGTCCTGCTGCAGCTCGGTGTTATCGGCAAGTGGCGTAAGCACCCCGCTTAGGGCGCTATTGATCCCGCCGGGATTCTGCGATGCGGTCAGTCCAAGATCGAAGGTGCGGCTGAGCTGCGCGGTGTTGGCGACATAGCTCAGTCCCGCCGGCAGGGTATCGATCAGCGTGGCCTCGCGCAGGGTGCCAACCGGCACGTCGACGCTGACCGCGAAGGTGAGCACTTCGCCGATGAGGACATCGCTGTCGCTGCTGGCGTCTTCCGAGCTCGCCGTGAGCCGCTTTGTCAGATCGCCAGGCTGCGCCGGGCCAGGGCCGGGGTTGTCTGGGTCGGAGACCGGCGTCAGCGTCGGGTTGCGGCCGTCGTTCGGATTGCCGTTGTCGTCGCTCTGGACGGCGGTGAAGTTGTTGCCGGTGACGGTGCCCTGGTTGGTGATGATGGTGCCGCCGACGACGCCGCCGTCGATGGTCACCTGGAAGCGTACCGTGGCGACCTCGCCGGGCAGCAGGGTGCCGAGGTTGATGGCGATGGGATCGGTGCCGGTGACTACGCCGACGTCGGTGGTCACCGAGCCGGACACCAAGGTGGTACCGGTCGGGATCGCATCGGTCAGTCGGGCGTCGAC
>NZ_JAAIJR010000175.1 GCF_010915725.1 Thiorhodococcus mannitoliphagus | reverse complement strand
CGTATTTATTTATCGATTCAAGCCAGAATTATAACACCATTTCAGCGAGTTAATGGGCGTATGTCAGGAGTTCTGCAGTGGGAAGTGTCGAAGAAGCCTTGGCCTGGCTGATCACCTTGCGCCAATAGCCGCGACCCTAAACCGTGACTTCCGTCACAATCCTTCCCACTCGGGGCTGCTCGGCGCGATGACGAGCCTAGTCGAGCAGACTCGGCGTGTAATAAGCTCGCCTTCGTGACTTTGGGGGCGATCTTGGATCGCTGCAGGCATGGAAGTCGTAGGGAGCTGGGTTGTGGGGACCGGGGAATCCGAGTCGTGCGATGGAGTCGTTAAGGCCGATGGGCGGGCGGTGCGACTTCTCAAACGCCACCAATTGGCAACAGAGGGGGGGCGGTCGTGTTCCGATGTCGACCGCGAAATCACCTGTCGGGGAGGCCGATCACTGCGGTGTACAAGAGCGCGATCCGGACGCTATGCCTTGGGCTCGATATCCTTGTCGGTCTGCTCCTGACCGGCCTGCTCCTATCTTCGCCGACCGCTGCGGAGGACCTGATTTCCCCGCTCCGTCTGAGCGGATTCGGCACCCTGGGCGCTACCTACAGCAGCGAGGACGACCTGCATCCGCTGCGCGAGTGGGGCCAGCCGGATACCTTCCAGGGACACTGGTCGTGGAGACTGGATTCGCTCCTCGGCGTCCAGGCGAATGCGCGTATCAGCAGTCAACTGGATGCCGCGGTCCAGCTCGTGCTCAAGGAGCGGGCCGAGCAGTCACTCGATGAAAGCACGGAATGGGCCTACCTCGGCTGGCGGCCGAACTCGGAGGCGACCCTGCGCGTCGGGCGGCTCGGTCTCGACTTCTATCTGCTCTCCGACTACCGCAATGTTGGGTACGCCTATCTCTGGGAGCGCCCACCGGTCGAGTTCTACGGTCCGCTGCTGCCGCTCAATTTCGATGGCATCGACGCCGCCTATCGGCTGTCCGTGGCTGGAGGAGACCTCATTGCCAAGGTCTTTCTCGGCCAGACCACACGCACCATTCAACTGCAGCGCTCCGTGGGTTCCGATAACGTGGAACTCAGTCCGCTCTGGGGCGGACGCCTCTCGTTCGAGCGCGGCGCCTGGCGCCTGAGCGCTGGCCTCGCCCAAGTCACCTTCAACGGACAGGTGGGCTCTTTGACACGCTCGGGTCTTCTGCCAGGTCTCGAGAATCCGCTGGTCCAGGCGTTCTGGCCGCAGGCCGGCGATTACGCCTTGGACCTGCGTTACGACGGCAAGTCGGCGACCTTCTATGCAATCGGAGCGGCCTTCGAGGACAGCGACTGGCAGGTCTCCAGCGAGATCGGCTATCTCAGCTCCGAGTGGACGCCGCTGAGCGATATCCTGAGCGCCTACCTCAGCGTCGGTAGGCGCTTCGGGCGTTTCACGCCCTATGCCGTCGTCTCCACCGTCAGACCCCTCGAGGATATCGACCCGGTCGTAGCGCCATCGGCCATCGGCCTAGCCCTGTCTTCTGATTTGCGGACGCTCTATTCCGCCACCGACGGTTTCTATAGCGCGCTCGGCATGGACCAATCGACGCTGAGCCTGGGCACACGCTGGGACTTCCATCGGAACATCGCCCTCAAACTACAGTGGAGCCACAGTCGAATCAGGTCCGGCGACCTCTGGGCGACCGAGCATTCCTTCGAGGCAATCAAAGATAGGGACGTCAACTTCATCTCCGTCAGCCTGGACTGGATGTTTTGAGATGCGTCGATCGCTAGCCACCCTCCTCGCAGCTGCTGGGTCAATCTGGGCCTCGATGGCGCTCGGCGATCTGGTCGTAGTCGTCAATGCGAGCAACCCCGTCGAGCAGCTGAGCCGCAGCGAGGTCGTAGACATCTACATGGGCCGACGAGCGACCTTCCCGGACGGACGGACCGCCCTGCCGATCGATCTCCCCTCGGACTCCCCGCTGCGGGAGGCCTACTATCGGTCGCTCGTCGACAAGACGATCCCTCAGATCAACTCCTACTGGGCACGCCTCTTGTTCACGGGGCGAGCGACGCCGCCGCGAGCCCTTTCCGACCTCGACTCGGTCCTGGAAACCGTCGCAGAGAACAGAGACGCCATCGGCTACGCCGACAGCGATCATCTGCCCCCCGGTGTCAAGGTCGTGCTCACGCTCCAATGAAGATTGGGCGCGTCGCCCCTTCACCCACGGCCGGAGCTCCAATCCCTTCTGTTAGGCCCGCTCACCCTCCTATTCGTCGTTCAGGGCCAAGTCCGAATGCTCGTGGATGACGTAGGTGTTGCGCCCGCGTTTCTTGGCGTCGTACATGGCCTCGTCAGCCTTCTTGAGCATGCGTTCAGGCTGAAAGGTTGAGTGACGGCTCAAGGCGATACCGATGCTGGCCCCGATGTGCGCCTCGCGATTCGCCCCGATCTCGATCGGCCGGCCCACGGCCTCAATGATCTTGCCAGCGATCAACTCCAGCGCCGCCGATGAGTTGTAGGCGCTGATCAGAACGATGAACTCGTCACCACCCATGCGGCCGACGAGGTCGGTCTTGCGCGTCAGTCGCCTCAAGACGCCGGCGACACTGATCAGCACCAGATCGCCGGCGTCGTGCCCGTAGTTGTCGTTCACCTGCTTGAAGAGGTCCAGATCGATGAGCATCAGGGCCAGGCCAGTGTCCGAGGATCTGGCCCCCTGCCGGAGCCTGCCCGCCATCCTGGTTTCAAATCCACGCCGATTGAGCAGTCCGGTGAGGGGGTCCGTCATGGCCACTTCGAGCGCACTATGCTCAGCCTTCTTGCGCTCGGTGATGTCGTTGATGACACCCTGGTAAAGGTCGTCCTCAATCTTGCTCAGGGTTAGATGAAACCAACGGCTCGACTTGCCGTCGCACGTTGCGAGTTTCATGTCGCGTTGGACCGGAGAATCACTGCGGTTGCAGTCGTCGATGAGTGCGCGCACCCGTGAATCATCGTTCTCGAAAAGGACAGGGATGCTGAATCGGGCGCTGCGCGTGTTTGCGACCACAGGCGCGAGCATCTGGTGGAAGGCCGGATTGCAGGACAACAGACTCCCCTTGGTATCGAGCAGGAAGATGCCCGTGGCCGCATGCTCGAAGATGGATCGGAGCTTGCGTTCCTCGACCTCGACCTCGCGCCACAGCGTTCGCTCCTCTTCAAGCAGATCCCATAGACGTTCAATCAAATGGTTGACGTAGTTGACCAACTCCCCGAGTTCGTCGCGGTCGTGGCCGCCCAGATGCGCAAGTTTTTCCCCGTGCTCGGCCGGCAGCATCCGCAAGGCCGCCGCCAACTTCCTCATGGGTCTGGTGATGAAGACATAGACGATCGCAATGACAGCGAATCCGACGGCGAAGGTCTGGATGGACAGCAGGATCCCGATGAAAAGGGATGCATCGGTGACACTCTTCGCGATCTCGGCATGATCGGGCAGTACGAGGATCTTGCCGGCTTGCTCGGCCGGGTCGAAGGGCGAAGCGATCTTCCGCGAGATCGCGTCCTCGGGGACGGATGCACTTGAAGGCTGCCCCCCCTCCTGACCCCTGCGCTGCAGCACCACCAGCGGACCCTCTGAGTCATAGATCTCAACCTGCCTGATGATGCGATTGGACAGCAGACCCTGGGCCACCTCCTTGGCAAGCTCCTTGTCACTGAGAAAGCAGGCGATGCTGGCGGAACGCTCGACGGTGTCGATGAGTTCAAGCAGTTTGATCTGCGACCGCTGGGTCTCACGCTGGATCGCCAGGCTGTTGCCGAACCAGAGCGATATGAGACCGACCGCACCCACCAGCAGCAGAATCCAGAAGGTCGCGCGAAAGGCCAGGCTCGAGGATCGCAGCTTGCGCATGTGGCGTTTCGCTCCCGCGCCCTCAGCGTGCCGAACAGCGACCGTCCGCACTCCTGGCGTTGCATCGGCCAGAGCAGATCAGGCGTTGGTTGATCGACGCCGGACGAAACAGCGGCCGAACGGCGGTCAAGATGATCACAACCTCGGCACCAGGCATGACTGGAGCAGGAGCCGACGACAGCACGTGGAAAATCCTCTTCGGGTGGTTGACACTCGATCTCGCCCTCAAGACGGCCGGCAGGTGTCCGGAGCCTAATGCTCTTCGGCCGCTCGCCGTGCGCGAGCAATAGGTAATCCAAGCCGCCTTGAGGGTCCAGACTGGGACTGAGGCTAGACATAAGTGGAGGCGGGATGTGAGGTCAATGCCCGGAAACATGGCGGACCGAACTCGCAAGAAGCCGTTGCGGGCAGCAGCGGATTAGCTGGCTAGTCCGCATGTTCGATCGCCCTGTCTCGAGCGGCGAGTGCGTTGCGCAGCATGACCAAGGCATCCTGGTATTCGAAAGACTCGATCGCCTTTGCGAGGGGTGCGAACGCGGTCTTGCCCAGGGCCTTCCCAAGCGCGTCCTGATGGTCCGTCAGCAGGGTCTGGGCCTGAGTGTCATCTTGCCGCAGCAAGGTGTCCAGCTCATCAAGCAGGGTCTGCGCAGAGCCAGGGTCGTGAGCATCCGCTGCAGTCGCGAAGGCATCTTCCGGCAACTCGGCCAGCGCGGCCGCAAGCGCGTGAAGCGCTTGGGAGACCTCATCGCGACAGGCGCTCAGTCGATCAGGATCTTCCTTGCGGCGCACTGCCGTATCCAGCAGGCTGGCCGCTTGCTCCAGCGCGCTCAAGCCGAGACTGCCGGCAGCGCCCTTGAGACGATGCGTCACGAGGCGGATCTCATCGACTTCACCTGCGTCGAGTCGTTCACGAATGGTGTCGGCGTCTCCTCCGTAGCTCTTGCTGAAGCTCTGCAGCAGGCGCAGGAAACGCGGCACGTCGCCACCGAAGATGGCGAGGGCGCGCTCTAGCTCGGGCGTTCTAAGAGGCTCGAGCGCGGCGGGTAACTGGTCGGGCGGACTGGGCGCTGGTGCAAAGGTCGCTTCCTGACTTAGACAGTGCCCATCAGTTGTTTCCCGATGCGAGCGATGCCGCCCGAAATCCCCGCTATCCCCCCTTTGCGAAAGGGGGGAAGTTGTTGATGGACACTTTCTTAGCGCATTCCCGGACGCAGGCGGTTGCACCCAGCGAGCCAAAGACGCGAACAAGAGATCGGGATCGACCGGCTTGACCACGAAGTCGTTCATCCCCGCAGCGAAACAGGCACGGCGATCCTCCTCGAAGGCGTTCGCGGTCATCGCCAGGATGGGGATCGCTGCGCCCTTGGGCAGCTGACGAATGGCGCGGGTTGCAGACAGGCCGTCCATGACGGGCATCTGCATGTCCATGAGCACCAGGTCGTAGTCGTGCTGACCAACCTTGCTGACGGCCTCCGCGCCGTTCTGGGCCGTATCCACGTCCAGACCGGCGGCGCTCAACAGCTCCATGGCCACCTCGCAATTGATCGCGTTGTCCTCGACCAGGAGGACGCGCACGCCGCTGTAGCAGGGGCTCGCCGGCGCCCGGGCCAGGGTCGGCGGGGCCTGCTCGGGCATCGTGCCCCGACCGCGCCGCATGCGCACCTCGAGCGAGAAGCGCGAACCTGCGCCAGCTTGGCTTTCCACCTCGAGCTTGCCGCCCATCATCTCGGCCAGATGGCGGCTGATGGCGAGCCCCAGACCACTGCCGCCGTAATGGCGGCTAATGGACGCATCGACTTGCTCGAAGCTCTGGAACAGGCGCGCCTGATCCGCCTCCGAGATCCCGATCCCAGTGTCCTCGACCCTGAAGCGGAGGCGCAGTCCAGCGGCGTCCTCCTCGAGGACATCGGCCTGCACCGACACCTGACCATGCTCCGTGAACTTCACCGCGTTGGTCGCGAGATTGAGCAGCGCCTGGCGCAAACGCAAGGGATCGCCGTGGAGCCAATCCGGGACCCCGTCGCAGTCGGTCTCGAAGATCAGCCCCTTGGCCTTTGCCTGAACCCCGACCACCGAGCAGAGGTGCTCGAAGACGGCGGAAAGCTGAAAGTCTGACTCCTCGAGTTCGAGCTTACCGGCCTCGATCTTCGAGAGATCCAGCACAGCGTTGATGAGGGAGAGCAGATGGGCGGCTGAATCAGCGACGATGCCGAGCCGCGCCTGCTGATCCGGCCGCGCGTCTTGCTGCAGCAGATGGGTCATGCCGACGACGGCGTTCATCGGGGTGCGAATCTCGTGACTCATATTGGCCAGGAAGGCACTCTTGGCCAAACTGGCTGCTTCTGCGGCGACGCGCGCCTGCGCCAGCTCGGCGGTCCGGGCCTCGACCAACTCCTCGAGATGGTTGCGATGCCGCTCCAACTCCTCGGCCAGACGCTTCTTCTCCGTGATGTCCTCCTTGGAGGCGACATAGTGCGTGACACGGCCATCGGGCTGGCGCACGGGATTGATGATGGCGTGCTCGATGAATTCGCTACCGTCCTTGCGCCTGTTGATCAGCTCGCCTTGCCACGGCCGCCCATGGGTCAGCGCGCCCCAGAGGGCGTCATAAGTCTCCTTGGGCGTCTTGTCCGAGTGCAAAATGCGTGGATTCTGCCCCAGGATCTCCTCACGCAGGTATCCCGTGATCTCGACGAAGGCGGCGTTGACGTATTCGATCTCGGCGTCGAGGTTGGTGATGACGATGGCCTCTGGCGTTTGCTCCAGGGCCTGCGCGAGCTTGAGCAGCGTCTCTTCGGCCTGCTTACGCGCCTGAATGTCCTCGACGACGGCGATGAAATAATCCGGCGATTTGTCTTCCTGCAGGGTCAGAGCGACCGTCAGGTTGACCCAGACGATCTCCCCATCCTTGCGGATGTAGCGCTTCTCCATGCTGTAGGAAGTGATCTCGCCGACGAGCACACGTTGCAGCTCCCTGATATCCTTGTCGAGATCCTCAGGATGCGTGATGTCCTGGAAGCGCTTCTCAAGCAGTTCCGCGCTGGAATAGCCGACGATCTCGCACAGCTTGTGGTTGACCCGCAGCCAACGGCCGTCCAGCCCCACTTGCGCAATGCCGACCGCGGCCTGCTCGAAGGTCACGAGGAAGCGCGCCTCGCTGTCGCGTAGGGCCGCGAGGCTGCGCCGCCGCTCCAGCAGGCGCCAAGTCGCATTGATGATGAGCTGAAGGCTCTCGACATCGTTGGCGTCATAGTCATCGGCCTTGTTGCCGACACCCGCGAGCATGACGACCTGATCGTCCTCAACCACAGGCACACTGATGAAGCGTCTCAGCTCGGCATGCCCCTCCGGCAACCCCCGTTTTCCCGCATAGCCGGCGTAGTCGTTGACGACCACCGGGGCACGCTGGCGCAAGGCATCCGCCCAGACGCCAGCCTCCGCGACCGGGTAGTGGCTGCCGTGCTCGGCCTTACAGTAGTGGTCGAGGGTGCGCTGCGACCAGCTGACAAGCTCAATGGTCCGCTGATCCTCGGCGGCAAAGTGCACGAAGGAGATGTGGCTGCCGGTGAGCTCTTCCGCGAGCGCCAAGGCACGCTTGAGGAAGGCTTGCTCGGGCAGGGTCTCGGCGAGCTGCGGCAGCTCCAGCAGCGCCTCGTCACAGCGAGCGCGAAGCTCCAATAGGCGCTCGGCCCGCCACCGCAGCAAGGCGTGCCCGAGGGCCGAGATCGGTGCCTCGAAGGGAAGGATCTCCTCGGCATGCCAGCTGTGCTTGCGCTGTACCAAATCGAAGCCGACAAAGCCCCGATTGGTCGCGTCCTTCAGCAGTGCGATCGCAAACAGCGCGCTGATGTTCTGGGCTCGGAGCTGCTCGCGCAAGCTCGCGTCCGGGATCTGATCGACGTCATTGATGACGATACGCCCCGCCGAGCCAAGCTGATCCCACCACCAGCGCGTCTCAGACAAAGGAATATGCTGCAGACTCGACAACTGCGGCGCGACCCCTTCGGCACACCACTCGTGGGTGTTGCTCGCGTGCAGTCCATCCTCATCCAGCTGGAAAAGATAGGCGCGATCGGCCTTGAGCAACCGGCCCGCGGTTCTTAGCAAGGCATTGATCGCCCTGTCTTGGTCGGTGGCGGAGACACGCATCAGGGCGGCCGTCTGCTCAGCAAGCGCTTGCTGCACCTGTGTCAGCATCCGCAGGCGCGCCGTGCTCAGCACCAGTGCGCGATTGCGATAGAAGAGCAGCAGGCTCAATCCCAAGATGGCGACGAAGGCGAGCGCGCCAGCAATGATCGCGAGCCTGTAGTCCGACCAGAGGTCATCAAGCCCATAGTGCGGCCGTTGGTCGAAGGGCGGCATCCGCAGGCGGCGCAACGCCTGCTCCAACGGCAGGTAGTCGGCCGGCGGCGCGAAGCCGGCAATGTGCGCGCTTTGCGCAACCGGTCCATTCGGATCCAGTGCGTAGAGCGCCGCCATGACGAGACGAACGCTCTGCTCGTCGACCGCCGGCAGCGCAATCAGCGGCCACTCGGGGTAAAGCCGCGTGGAGCTCATGAAGGGATAGTCACTCAAGGCCTGGCGATTGATGATCTTGATCTGGTCCATGTCCAGTCGACCGCTGGCCGCAAGCTCCTCGAGGATCTCGGTACGCACGAAGCCGATATCCGAAACGCCGCTCACGACGCGCTCCACCACAGCGTCATGCGTGCCGGAGACATCCAGCTGATCGGGCGGCGGCGGTGGCAGCCCTGCCTCGTCCAACTCGACGAGTGGCGCAAAATAGCCGCCCATATGATTCGTGTTCGGAATGGCGATCCGCTGACCCTTGAGATCCGCCAGTGTCGCGAGATCGTCACGGTCCGCCCGCGTGAAGATGACCCCGCCAAGGCAGCGCGTCGCGGTGCCGTCGAAGCTGCGTTTGATCAGGGTCGCGATGACGCCAGTGAGATCGTCACGGCTGCGCAGCTGCAGGTAATGGCGCGGGTTGGTTAGCACCAGATCCACCTGACCTTCGTGGACGGCCTGGCCGAGAAGGTCGAGCGGCAGCGCCCTCAGCTCCACGCGGGTGTCCGGCAGTCGCTCGCTCAAATAGTCCGCCAGAGGCTGAAAGCGACGCTGCATCATATCCTGCGGTCGATAGGCATAGACGCCGAGCGTAAGGACGCGCTCCGCCTCCGCGCGGGTCGGCATCGCACACAGCAGAAGCAGGCACAGCAAGGGCGCTAGGCGACTCATAGGCGGCTATTGGGCGTGAATCCTAAGGAATCGGTCATCCATCGAGACACCCATATCATACATCTTGGGCCTAAAGCTTAGGCACAGGTCGCAATGCAAGCATGGCGCGGGTGAGTGCGGCCTCTGAATGATGTCTCAGCAACAGCATTCGGCGCCGAACTGATCAATGCGCTGCCAGAACTGAGTCCA
>NZ_JAAIJR010000174.1 GCF_010915725.1 Thiorhodococcus mannitoliphagus | reverse complement strand
CAGAAACGGGGGGGTAAGTCACTCAACACCACCACGAGTTCTAGCGGCAACATCGGGCAGCCACAAACGGCTGCAATAGCAGAGGCGGACTAACTTAATTTCTGGCTAAAACTGTCCTTGACTTGGGGTCCACCACAGTCTATGTCCTGCTTTGGGACTACGCATCCATCTATGCGTTGGAGCGTGAGCCGCTGTTTCTGGGGGACAATCCCTGGGAGGCGCATCCACGCCTGCATTTCTGCAAGGATGACAAACACCCACTCACGGCGAGCCAGCACCAGAAGCTGGTCGCCATCGATGACACCATCGGCTACTGCGGCGGCTTCGATCTCAGCAAGTGGCGCTGGGACTCAACGGCCCATTCCTCGGAAGACGAGCGTCGTATCGATCCGGACGGCGACCCCTATCCGCCTTTTCATGACCTGCAAATGCTGGTCGACGGGGCTGCAGCGGCCGCCGTCACCGATCTGCTCCTGGATCGTTGGTGCTGGTCAACCGGCATTCGCATCGCACCGCCGAAGGACGCCTCTGACGCCGATGCTTGGCCGGACGGCGTTCCCGTCATGCTGCGCGATCAGCAGGTTGCCATCGCCAGGACGCTGCCCGCCTTTGAGGGTCGTCCCGAGGTGCGCGAGATCGAGCAGCTCTATTTGGACAGCATCGCGTGCGCCGAGCGTCTGATCTACCTGGAGAATCAGTACCTGACGTCGCGCTCCGTCGGCGACGCGCTCTGCGCCTCCTTGGCGCGCGCCCAAGGCCCGGAGGTCATCATCATCCTGCCGCAGCGCACCGGCGCCTGGCTGGAGCAGCACACCATGGACATCCTGCGCGCGCGCATGCTGGAGCGGCTGCGCGAGGCGGATATGCACGGGCGTTTGCGGGTCTACTATCCGGATGTCGCCGGGCTCGCGGATGGCTGCCTCATGGTCCACGCCAAGTTGACCATCGTGGACGACAAGCTGTTGCGCATCGGTTCTTCCAATCTGAGCAACCGGTCGATGGGACTCGACAGCGAGTGCGATCTCTGTGTCCTTGGCGAGACCGATGAAGAGATCGCAGCGATCCGCGCCCTGCGTCATCGCCTGCTCGGGATCTTCTTGGCGATGGATGCCGAACGGGTTGGCCAGGGAGAGGCCCAAGCAGGCGAGCGCGGCGAAGGCTTCATCGATGCGTTAGAAGCCCTGCGCGAGCAGCAAGCTGCCGCAGATAGGCAGCCGCACATCCGACTCCTCCAGCTGGACCAGGAGATCGACCCCGAGTGGGATCGCCAGCTCCCGGACGAGCGCCTCATCGACCCGGACCGTCCCCTCGATGCGGAGCTGTTGGCGGACCTGGCCGTGGGGGGCGAGGAGCAGGTCCCGCACCTTCGCTGGCGCGTCATCCTCGGCGTCGGGCTGATTCTGCTCTTCGTCGGACTGGCGGTGGCCTGGCGCTGGACGGCCTTGGGGGAATGGCTCGATCCCAGCACGGTCGCCGGCGCCGTCAAAGACCTGAGCGACACCTTCTGGGGGCCGCCCATTGCCTTGCTGGGCTTCGTCGCGGCGGCTGTGGTCGCCGTGCCCGTGACCCTGCTCATCCTGGTCTCGGCGATTGTCTTCGGTCCCTTCATGGGCGCAACGGTCGCCTTGGCCGGCTCGCTCTTGTCGGCGCTCGCCGGCTACGGCATAGGTGGCTATCTCGGGCGCTCCGCCGTCGAACGCATGGTGAGCGGCGGGCTGGAGCGCCTGCGTAAACGTCTGCGCCGCCATGGCGTCCTCACCATCGTGACGGTGCGTGTGGTCCCGGTTGCGCCCTTTGCCGTCATCAATCTCTTCGCGGGGGCATCCCATCTGCGCCTGCGCGATTTCATGCTTGGTACGGCAATCGGCATGACGCCAGCGATCCTGGCCATGTCGGTCTTCGCCGAGGGGCTGATGTCCCTGATCAGCAAGGCGGACTTGCGTGCCGTCGCGCTGGTGCTGGTCGGGGTCTTGGCGGTCGTCGGCCTGACCTGGTATGGGAAGCGGATGCTGACCGCCGATGACTGAGGCCGCCTGGACCAGGGTCGCGACCGCTGTGCTTGGCCGTCGCGAACATCTGCTTGCGGTAAATCCAGGTCGGGAATAGCATCCGCGCACCCCGATCCGGGGCACTATTGTTCAGGAGCTGAGGGAGCCGTGCTGATCGATGCAGATGATCTTGAGGACGGTAGGCTGTTGGAGGCGGACTTGGCCATCATCGGTGGCGGGCCCGCTGGAATCACCATCGCCCGCGCCATGGCCGGGCCGCGTCGGCGGGTCTGCCTGATCGAGTCCGGCGGGCTGTCGCCGCAAGCCGATACCCAGGCGTTGTATCAAGGTGAGAATGCCGGCATCGCCTATCCGCTCGCCGGCAGCCGACTGCGCTACCTGGGCGGCACATCCGGGCATTGGGGCGGCTTTTGTCGGCCGCTGGACCCGATCGACTTCGAGGTTCGGGATTGGGTGCCGCACAGCGGCTGGCCGTTCGGCCGCGAGGCCCTCGATCCCTACTACGAGGCTGCGAGCGAGGCGGTCCAGGTGGCCCCGGCCCGCTTTGAAGATGCGGACTATTGGCGCGAGCACACCGGCGAGCCCTTGGTGGATTTCCCGGCGGGCCGCATCAGCAATCGCTTCTTTCAGTACAGCCCGCCGACCCGCTTTGGCGATCGCTATCGTGAGGAGCTGCGCACCTCTCCGGATTTGACCCTGCTCCTCCACGCCAACGTCACCAAGATCGCCGCGCTGCCCTCGGCCAGCGCGGTGAGCCACTTGGAGATCCGCACCCTGAGCGGGCGCCGGCTCCAGGTGCGCGCGCCGCGCTATGTGCTCGCGGCCGGCGGACTCGAGAATCCGCGCATCCTGCTCCTGTCCAACGACGTCATGCCCGCGGGCCTCGGGAACGAGAACGACGTGGTGGGGCGCTTCTTCATGGAGCATCCGCATGTCAGCAACTTCGCCGATCTCGTGGTCGCGGATCTGCGTCGCTTGCCGAGCATCTATCGCAGTCGGGTCAATGTGGAGGGGCGCAACGCCCAGGTCGCCTACGTCCCGACTCCCGAGGTGCTGCGCCGTGAGCGACTGCTGAACATCTCCTTCACGACGGGCGTTGCCGGGGCCTATCACAGCGGCGATCGAGCTGGTCTGGGCCCTGACGACACCCAGGCGCGATCTCGTTTGGACATGCTCGAGGCGGCCCGCCGCTTCCTGGCCGATGGTGCCGGCCCCGTCGATGCGGCGGATCCGACCTACGCGGGCGTTTGGCTCGGGATCGGCTGCGCCTGCGAGCCGGTGCCGAATCCCGACAGCCGTGTGACCCTAGCGGAGACGACGGATGCCCTGGGGCAGCGCCAGATCCGCCTCGACTGGCGGCTGACCGAGCAGGACAGGCGCAGCTTCGTTGCCCATGTCCGCTCACTGGGACGCGAGCTTGCCGCCGCCGGAGTCGGTCGGCTCCGGATCAAGGTGGCGGATGACGGTCAATGGCCTGAGTCTGTCATTGGCGGCAATCACCACATGGGCACCACGCGCATGAGTGATGATCCGCAGCGCGGTGTCGTCGACCGCGACTGCCGCGTTCACGGTCTCGACAGCCTCTATGTCGCCGGTAGCTCGGTCTTTCCGACCGCAGGCTCGGCGAACCCCACCCTGAACATCCTCGCCTTGGCCTATCGTCTCGCCGACCATTTGAAGGGGCTGCCCGCATGACCAAAGGCGCATTCTCAGGCCATGATTCAAAGGACAGGGCGGATGCTCTCCGGCTGACCCGTCGTGAGCTGCTGGCCTTGACCCTGGCGGCCGGTCTGTTGCGCGGTCTTCCACAGACCGCATCGGCCGCCCAAACGGCGACCGAGCCGCTCCTGGACGTCGTCTCCAACCGGGCGGCGGCCGCGGTCCTCGGTCGCGCCTATCTCGTGGCTCACCCCGAGGAGGCGGATCTCGCACGCCTGCGCACGCTGCTGCAAGAGAGGCTGCGGACGGATGTTTCAGACGAAGCGAGCATCCTTGTTCGAATTGAGCGCCAGCTGCGCAACGACTATATCCGTGGTGATCTGGTCGAGGTCGACGGCTGGCTCCTGAGCCTCACCGAGGCTCGGCTCTACGCGCTCGCGGCGCTCGCTCGGGCGGGATAGCCCAGCCTAGGCGATTTCCGGGAAGCAACAGACCCGCAGTTCCGATCCCGATGGGCAAAGCCCTGGCGATGCGCTTCTTTGGGAGTGCCGAGGGTTAAGAAAGCGTCCATCAACAACTTCCCCCCTTTCGCAAAGGGGGGCTAGGGGGGATTTCGGGCGGCATCGCTCGCATCGGGAAACAATTGATGGACCCTTTCTAAGGGGCGTGCCCATCATCCCAGCTCAGCGTTTTGCAAGATGGGCACGTCCGTCTGGCGTCGCGGTTGCGTTCAAGCCCAGAGTACGGACTTTGCCCATCCTACCGATCTATTTCGCCGCATCGGCCCCGGCTCCATCGCCTGCCATCATGCTTTGCGTCCGCGTCTGCTTCCAAGGCCGACAGGGCCAGGGGCCGAGGCCAGGCATACGCCGAGTCTGGCCCGCCGCTCAGTAGCGTCGCTAGCGTCGTTATGGCGCTCGGATCGCCGCGATCACTCCTGGGAGCCTGTCCGACTTAGGATGAATCGGCTGCGGAATCGGGAGAAGGGTCCCTTTCGCCCCGCTTTTTCGTGACATAGAACCACTATGCGCCTCAAAACCGGAACGAAATGGCCTCGCTCTCCCACTTCCTCGCTTCGATCCCCCTAAGTCGGACAGGCTCCTAGCCGCTCGAACCCGTCTTGGAAGAGGAGGAATGCTAGCAGGATCAGCATCAGCCCGAGCAGGCGCAGGATGTTGCGATAGAGTCGTCCAGCCAGGAAGGCTCTCGACCTGCCGGTGATGAGCGCCAGCAGGATCTTCGAGCCCACCAAGGCGGCGTAGAAACTGACGATGAAGCGCGCAGCTGCGCCGATCCCCGATTGCATCGCCTCGGTGGTGATGGGGGCGCCGACCGTGAGCCAGAAGAGGTAAGGGTGCGGACTCAAGGCGTTCGCGAGCATGCCTTTGATGAGCGATTGGGGTGGTGTCGACGCCTGTTGCGGATCCATCCCCTCCACACGGAGGCTCTCGACGCCCATCCATAGGACGAAGAGGCCGCCCGCGATCGAGATGCCTCCAAGGATGGCGTCGAGTCCAGACAGGCGTGACAGCACCAGTAGCGTCACCAAGATGATGGGGAGATCGGTGAAGAGGGGGGCGATGGCGACTCTGATACCTGACCGCACGCCATGCCGCAGCGTCTCGGAGATCACCAGCGTCAGCACCGGTCCTGGTGCGAAGCCCGCGGAGACCCCGAGCAGTATCCCCAGTATCAGGTCGTGCATGGGTCGATGGGGCGCGGCTAGTGCCTGCCGAGGGGCTCGTCCGCATCCTCCGTGAGGTGATCCAGCAGCGCGCGATTGAAGCGCGCCGGATCCTGGATCTGTGGGGAATGGCCCAGCTCTGGGAAAGTGACCAGCGTGGCGTTCGGGATAGTCGCCGCCGCCTGACGGGCCAGCGCGGGGTAGTCGCCTAGGGTGCGCGCGACGGCCTCGGGTGCGGCCTTCTTGCCGACTGCCGTGTTATCCCGCTCGCCGATCAGCAGGAGTGTTGGCACGGCGATGTCGCCGAATTGGTGCACGACGGGCTGCGTCAGGATCATGTCGTAGGTCAGTGCCGATTCCCAAGCCACGAGATCACGATCCCCTGCGAACTGTCCCGCCAGCATCTCGACCCAGCGGTCGTAGCGGGGCTCCCACTCGCCCGCGTAGTAGGTGCCTTTCTGATAGGCGGTGATGGCGCTCGCGTTCGTCTTCAGCTGTCCTCGATACCAGTCGTCGATGGTCAGATAGGGCACCCCCTTCTCCAGCCAGTCCTCGAGCCCTATCGGGTTGGCGAGCACCAGGCGCTCGACGGCGTCGGGATACTGCAAGACGTAGCGCACCGCGAGCATGCCGCCCATCGAGTGGCCCATCACAATGGGTCGCTCGACGCCGATCGACTCGAGCAGCGCATGGGTGTTGGCTGCGAGCTGATTGAAGCTGAACTGATAGTGGCGTGGTTTCGAGGATTTGCAAAAGCCGATTTGGTCCGGCGCGATCACCCTGAAGCCGGCTTCGTGCAGTGGCTGAATCACGCTCTCCCAGGTCGCGGCACAGAAATTCTTACCGTGCAGCAGCAGGACGCTGCGGCCGTTCGCGCTGCCATTCGGTGGTGCGATATCGAGATAGGCCATCTCCAGCGGCTGCCCCTGGGACTCGAAGCGGTAAAACGCGACGGGATAGGGGTAGTCGAACCGCTCGAGCCGAGCGCCGAAATTGGGTGTCTCACTGGCCTGGCCCTCCAGCGCGAGTGCCAGCAGACAGAAACCGAGCAGTCCGGCGATGATGCGTAACATTTTGCTCCTCCCAAGGGTAAGGCGGCGTCCGCGCTGTTTACGAGTCGCCCGCGATGAATGACGTCGGGAGGGGATCTTGGTGCGCTGTCCACGAAAGACAAACATCGAGCAGGAGACCGCGTTCCGGGCAAGTGCACGGCACTTCGGTGACCCTTCACAGGCCGCGTATGATGCCGCGATCGTACTCAATGCGGCTGGACCTTGCCTTGACTGCGGCAAGGAGCTTGATGAGAGGAGGGTGAGCAGCAAATGCCGACCGCAATCAGCCTATACACGGGCGTAGGCGGCCTGGATTTTGGCTTCGAGGCGGCAGGTTTCGAGACCCGCATAGCAGTCGAGCTGGATGCGGTGTGCTGCGCTGCGCTCGCCGAGAACCGGCCCAACTGGCCGGTGCTGCGCGGCGACATCCACGCTTTCACCTCTGAGCAGATCCTTGATGCGGCGGACCTCGAGGTCAGAGAGGCCGACGTTCTCATCGGGGGGCCGCCTTGTCAGCCCTTCTCGAAGGCGGGTTTCTGGGTCAGCGGCGAGACCAAGCGCTTGAGCGATCCGCGTTCCAGCACGCTGGAGCAATACCTGCGGGTGCTGCATGACAGCCGCCCGCGTGCCTTCTTGCTCGAGAATGTGCCCGGGCTGGCATTCAGCGCCAAGCGCGAGGGTCTCAGGCTGCTACTTGATGGCATCAATGAAATCAACCGCAGCGCGGGAACCTCATACTCCCCGTCCGTTGCCAAGCTCAATGCAGCGCACTATGGCGTGCCTCAGATGCGCGAGCGTGTCTTTCTCGTCGGCGCTCGCGACGGCACGCCTTTTCGTTTCCCCGCGCCCTCGCATGCGGAGGGGGACGAGGTCGACCTGCTGAGTCAGGGTCTTGAGCCGCTCCGCACGGCATGGGATGCGCTCGGAGACTTGCCGCAAGATCTCGGTGATCCCGCATTGGCGATGCGCGGCAAGTGGGCAGCGCTGCTGCCGACCATCCCGGAGGGTGAGAATTACCTCTGGCACACGTGCCGTGGCGGCGGAGCGCGCATCTTCGGATGGCGCACACGCTTCTGGTCATTCCTGCTGAAGCTGGCCAAGAACCGCCCTGCTTGGACCATCCAGGCGCAGCCGGGTCCGGCGGTCGGCCCCTTCCATTGGCAGAGTCGCCATCTTTCCCCGCAGGAACTCTGTCGCATCCAAAGCTTCCCGGATGCCTTGCGCTTCAATGCGAGACAGCGTGAGGTGCAGCGCATGCTTGGCAATGCCGTGCCCTCGTTGCTCGCCGAGGTGCTTGCCCGCGAAATTCGGGCGCAATTGCTCGACGGGGTCGACGGGTTAGCGCGGACACCGACGCTCCTGCGGCCGCGCCGGGAAGGGATGCCACCCCCAGAAGTGCCGGCGCCGCTGCCCGAGCACTATCGCCGGCTCATCGGCGAGCACGAGGACCATCCCGGCACTGGGCTCGGTCCAGGAGCCCGTCGCCGGGTTGATGCGGTTTGATGCCTTTGCAACCTCAGGCGCCCCCAGCTGCCGAGCCCCTTTCGGCCAAGTGAGCGCTTGCGCTCTTGGGAGCTGGTGCGCATCGCTGGACGAGCGTATGCCGGCCTCCACCGAGCCCGCAATCCGCTCTTGAGTTGGTGGGACTGAGGCTGCGTTGAGGACTGCCGCAGACAGCCGCCAATCGGCCGCGTCGATGGCGCAGTCCCGGTGGTCAAAACTCGATCGGACGACGGGTTTCTGAGGGCTGATCACACCTTGGCGTCGTCGCGCACAGCTTATCCACAGCCCTGATCACAGGGGGCGGGGATAACCGTTCTCAGGGTCTTGGTGGGGGTATTTGCCAACACTTTTTGGAACTCTGTTTGTCACTATCAAACAAAGCGACCCGCTTTCGGCCCTTGCCCCCATAAGGCGCATCCACAAAAGCCTTGTCCCACCTGGCCTCGCGGCGCGTTTTCGAAAGTTGGCATGGTGGCTGCTTTAACCTCAGCAAGCGCAACGACGGCGCGACGACTTCAGAATCATTCAACGCGCATTCGGAGAGACATCATGCTGACCATCACCGACCTCACCATTCGCCACGACCTCGATGCAGCGGCCATGAGCAACGTCCGCGGCGGTTTCGCCCTGAGCGACTTCGACGCCTTGTTTGGCACCGCGATCGTCAATGCCCCCGAGATCGATCTTGGCACACACGCCCTGCTGCAGAGCCAAGGCGTCGCGGTCGATCAATCCGGCAACATCGGTGGACTGAACCTGGTGTTCTCGAATCAGACCCAGAACGGCATCGCCGGTCAGGTCGCCTAAACCAGCCAACCCTGAACCCTTTGACCCAGGCCCTTTGATCCAGACCCTTTGATCTAAGAACTGAAGAGAGAAAGGAGAAAACCATGTTGACCATCACAGACCTGACGGCTGACTGCACCCTCGACAAGGCCGCCATGAGCGGCGTGCGCGGCGGCCTCGCTATTGCCGGAGGCGACGTCGCTTCCTTCTTCGGCTACTTCAACAGCCCGACGCTCGATCTCGGCACGCATGAGCTGACCCAGAGCCAATCGGTCGCTGTCGACCAAGGCGGCGCGACTGGCGGCTTCAACATCAGCGGGGTCAGCCAGACGCAGAACGGCATCAGTGGTCAGGTCTCCCTATTCTAAGAGCGTGTCCATCAATTGTTTCCCGATGCGAAGGATCCCGCCCGAAATCCCCCCTGGCCCCCCTTTGCGAAAGGGGGGAAGTTGTTGATGGCCACTTTCTAAGACCGAGCCACTTGCGCGATGCAGTGAGAAACGGGGGCCTCGGCCCCCGTTCTCTTTGCTGGTCGTGTCAATTGATGGGCAGTTGCTGTCGGTGCCATGGTCGAAAGCAGGCCAAAGAGGCTGTCTGAATATTGCAATTGCCCGAGCTGTAGATACTCTGTTCTGACGCAAGTCCGATTTGCCTCCTGTCCATCATTTTTTTCTATCGGCATCGTTGTCTCAGCG
>NZ_JAAIJR010000173.1 GCF_010915725.1 Thiorhodococcus mannitoliphagus | reverse complement strand
GCAGCAAGACGTCCACGCCAAGATCCTTGCCCTGAACCTCGCCAGCATGGTTCGAGGACTCGCCCAGGTGCTCGCAATCCGCCGCCACGCCGCGCGCAAGCATGCCTATCACGTCCGCTGGACCAGCAGCCTCTCGACCATGAAGCACACCCTGGTTCGACTACTGATCGGCACCTTACATCCTCCAACCACCCTGCTGACGCAGGCCGTCCTCACGCTTTCCGATGCCGTCGAGGCGGTACGGCCAGACCGACAATTTCCACGCCGCAATCCCGGCAAGCTCAAGCCTGGATTCCACCCGGCTTACTGCCGGGCGGCTTAAGTCCATGGCATTGCATCACCGCTGTGATCATTTGCTTGCGGCCGCTGAAACTCAGCTTCAAACCGGGGCTTGGCCGAGCATGGTTGCGGCAGCCGAGGGCCTTATTGCGGCCATGCTCGAGCATTTTCGCGTCGAAGAGGAACAGCTCTTTCCGCAGTTGGCTGAGGTCTTTCAGGCCGCCGCTAGCCCGATCGAGGTGATGTGCTCGGAGCATGCGCAGATGCGCGCACTCCTCGAGGATCTCGGCGCGGCCGTGGAAGCGCACGACCAGGGAGCCTGCACTGGCATCTTGGAGACACTGCATTTTCTGGTGCAGCAGCACAACTACAAGGAGGAGACCGTGCTCTACCCGATGGCGGACGGTGCCCTGCGCGAGGCGGGGGTGCGGATCGCGGCGCAGCTCTCGGCGGAGTAGGGCATGGCCCCTCGGGTCCTGGACGTCCGTCGGCTTGCGCTGCCCGAGCCGCTCGAGCAAGTGCTCGATGCCTTGGCCGATCTGCCGCGCACCGAGCGGCTTTGGGTCCTGCACAGGCGCGAGCCCTTTCCGCTCTATGACCTGCTCAGGCGCATGGGCTACGGCTGGCGCACAGAGGGTGCCGACGAGCGCTTTGAGATTCTGATCTGGGCGAGCGAGTATCCGCCCACGCAGGACGAACTCTCCGGCGGCATGCCATGCTGAATGCCGCCGGTTTGAGCTTGGACCAGGCGCCGCCCATCCAGGTGCCCTTCTCCTTCTTTCGCCTGGCACCTCTCTTTGCGCTGCTCGCCGGGGCCGTCTTGCTGTGGGATGGCGAGGTCGTGCTGGTCTCGCGCTGGTTGGCGCCCGCGCTTGCCGTGACCCACTTGCTGGCCCTGGGCTTTCTGACCCAGGTCATGTGCGGGGCGCTCTTTCAGATGCTTCCAGTGCTCGCGGGCGCGCCGGTGCCTCAGGTGGTCTGGGTCGGGCGGGTGACTCAGCTGACGCTGGTGCTGGGGTGCCTGGCGCTGAGCTGGGGACTCTACTCAGGCGGCAGGGCCTCACTGATGCTGGGCGGCTCGCTGTTGGGTCTGGGGCTCACGACCTTCGTGGTCGCGGTGGGTATTGCGCTGACGCGGGCGCGCGGCGTGCCGCAGACGCTGCGGGCCATGCGTTTTGCGCTCGCCGGTTTGGTCATGGCCCTGGTCCTCGGGCTGGTGCTGCTCGCAGGGATGCTGGGAGCGCGGATCACGGGCCTCGCGGGATGGGTCGATCTGCACCTGAGCTGGGCCTTGCTCGGCTGGGTTGGGATGCTGATCATCGGCGTTGGCTATCAGGTGGTGCCCATGTTCCATGTGACGCCGGCCTATCCGAGATGGTTTACGCGCATGGCAGCCCCTCTGGTGCTGGCGGCACTGGTCGCCTCGACGGGATTGGTGGCGTTGGGTAAAGCGGGTCTCGCGGGCTGGGCGCTGTTGCCAGCCGTCCTCGTACTGGCGGCCTTCGCCATGGTCACGGTCAATTTACAGCGCCGCCGTGAGCGCCCGCGGGTCGATACCACCTTGCTCTATTGGTGGTCGTCGATGGGGCTGATCCTGATCTCGGCTGGCCTCTGGGTGCTTGATGGACCGGCGGAGCTGCTTGGTGTCCTGCTGCTGGTGGGGGTTGGCGTGGGGCTGCCGACAGGGATGCTTTTGAAGATCATGTCCTTTCTCAGCTGGTTCCATCTGCAGCATCCTCAGGTGGTCGCGCGCCGCTTCGATGTTCGGTTCCCCCATATGCAGGTCTTCATGCCGGAGGGGCTCGCCAGGATTCAATTCGCTGTCTTCACCCTCATGCTTGTGCTGCTGACGCTGGCCGGCCTCTCATCGGGGTCGCCTTGGGGCGCTTACTTGGCGCGCGGCGGTGGTGCTGCAGTCATGGCGGGGGCGTTGCTGCTGGTTTGGATGCAATGGGGCTGCTATCGGACCTACCAGAGTATCAGCCGGCAGCTGGGCTGAGGTTGTTCCAGCGATGGCGTTCTGTGAGGCGCGCGAGCAGGATGTCGACGAGCCCAGGGTGATCGCCGACCAGGGGTGAGATGCGGACCTCGAGGCCGGGATGACACGCCGAGACGCGCCGGCAGATGTCCCGGATGTCGCCTTCGGGGCCGGCGTGCCGGCCGGCGGAGAGAAAGAGCATGGAGAGTGTGACGGGCGCTGTGGCATCCTCTTCAGCAAGCCGTCCGAGCAGGTCTTCCAGCAGGGGGCCGTTGAAGTCGTACGCCGCACCTTCGCGGCGCTCCATCACGGCCTGCTCAAGGCGAACCTCCTCTTCCAAGCGTTCCTGCAACCGCTCGCCTAGCCAGTGGCGCACGGCCGTGACCTCCGGGATGGGTGATCCATGATCGACGAGAATCGCGCGGCCTGTCTTCATGCCCCGCAACTCGCCACCGCTCATCAGGTTGTCGTAGAGGATGTCGACGAGCCTCGGCTCACCCGTCGGCAAGGGGCAGAGCGCTGGGGCGACTTGCAGCGAAAAGGCGCCGCAGTCATTGGCGACGCGTGCGGCCGTTTCAGGAACGAATTGGCTGAGAGCCCGACTCGGGCCGAAAAAGAGGGGTATCAAGACCAAGGCTTGGTGGCCTTGACGCACTAGACGAGCGAGCGCGGGAGCCAGGGTCTCTGCTGGCTGGCCGCCGAGCAGGTCGGCGGGGATGCGGTCGGAATGCAGGAGGGAGACGGGATCGACCTGTGTGCCGGCGCGCTGGGAAAGGGTCGCCGCCAGCCGCCTGAGATTGAGCGTCGACTCGGGCCGCTTGGAGCCGTTGTCTGCGAGGATGAAGGTCGGCATGGCCTATCGCGATCGGTCGGTGGCCGGTTTCGAGGCCGGTGCGGCCCAGCTTCCTGGGTTCAGTGTGACCGCGACACTGGTCTTTGGCTGGGGCCGTCCCTCTGGGCGTGTACTGATCCAGGCCGCGACGGCGGTGAGAATGGCGCCGACCAGCAAGCCCAGGCGCCAGTCGGGCGTGAAGAGGAGCAGCCAAAGTGCGAGGCTGCCCGTCATGCCGAGGACGGCGGCCTTCTTGCCTGTTCGACAGATCTCGCCGCGCTCGAGGAATCCTCGGATGGACTCACCGAACCTCGGGTGGCCGACCAAGAACTTGACCCGATGCGGGCGACTGCGCAGCCACAGCCAGGCGGCGCAGATCCAGAAGACGGTGGTCGGCATCAGCGGCAGCAGGATGCCGACGAAGCCGAGTCCGAAACACATCCATGCAAGGATGTTGTAGAGGTGGTGTCGGCGTTGATCCACGCCTGGGGCATCAAGCTGGGCTCGTTGCGCGCTGGGCTCCATTTCTGACCTCCGTCTCAGGTTGTCTGGTGAAGGCATGACTCGGCTCTACGCTTTCGGCAATCACCTAAGGCGTTGCATGATAGCTGAACCCAGGGCGCAAATTGTTGTTGTCCTGATGAGGAAATTGGATGCCTTAGGGTGGCCCTAACGCGCGCTCAACGGTGGATGCCATGGTCAGCGAGCCACTGGGTGTCGAGCTGCCAATCGACCGTGTCGACACCAGGCTGCGCGAGTATCAAGCCCATGGCGCGTTTCTGATGATCGATGAGGTCCTGCTGGGCGGCGATCATCTCGGGGTCGTCTTGGGCCTTGCCGGCCAGCTTGGGGTTAATGATTTCGAGAAAGCGAATGGCCGGGATGTCGAAGGACCTTGGTGTCGAGATGATGGCGGTCCCGTTGTCTAAGCTCCGGACACGGAACTGATAGGGATAGTCGACGAGCGTCGGGTCTGAGGTCAGAACCTCGTCGAGTTCCCAGACCTTGGGTTGCCAGGCTGACTGAATCCAGAAAAATAGCCCGATGACGACGGCCAGGCCGAGTAAAATGCTGTAGTTTCGTGTAAAACGATCCATGCGTGGTCTCTTGAGGCTCGGGTGAGAAATTAAGGTTAGGGGCGCAAGCTGCCGATAAGATATGCAATGATCACGTGAAACCGCCTGAAAACCCATGAAGAATGTCAATTTCTTGCCCGACGGAGTGAACTCGCGGCCATGCAGCATAAAGATAAGCAGTTGCTCCTAGCCGGCGTGGCCGGTGTTGTCGAAGAGGTCTACGGAAAAGCGGCCGCCGGGCGCTTGGAGTCGGTATTGAGCGAGCGGCTGGGTCCACAGGTTGAATCATTCATGCAGAAATCTCATCCCATCCTCGGCACCCATGCGAGCGTTCTCATCGCGGACTTGCGTGGTTTCTCTGCCCTGATGGAGTCGCTTCCGCCGATTCAGATGGCGGATATGCTGAATCGGTTCTTTTCGCTGATGTCACAGGTCGTCGAGCGGCACGGCGGCGTCATCGATAAGTTCATGGGCGACTCGGTAATGGCCTTGTTCGGGGCGCCGGTAAGACGCCCGGATGATCTGCTGCGCGCGCTGACCTGCGCGGTCGAGATGCAGCAAACGATGGCCGACCTCAACCGGCATAGCGAGGCGAAGGGAGAGCCCAGGCTCTATGCGGGTATTGCCGTCAGCGCCGGCGAGGTCATGGCCGGCAGCTTTGGCTCCAACCTCTATCGCGAATATACGGTCATCGGCGCGCCGGTGAATCTGGCGGCGAGAATGGAATCCTATGCTCTGCGCGGACAGATCCTACTGAGCGAGCAGACCTACCAGGCCGCACGTGAATATATCGAGGTCGGCGCGATCAATGAGGTGATGGTCAAGGGCAGATCGACACCGGTCAAGATTTTCGAGCTGAAAGCGGTCACCCAACCCAAGGTGCTGGCAGTCCCCTCGATCGAGGTTCGCAAGTCCCCGCGTATCCTGGTCGATTTCCCGGTGGTGTTTCGCCGCGTTGAGGACAAGCACATTCGTGGCGAGCGCTATGTCGGCAAGGTGAACGACTTGGGCTACTTCGGGATGAGCGCCGACCTTCCCATGATTCTCCCGACTTACTCCGAGATCTTCATGTCCTTGTCGCCCGAGCTTGGGTCCGACAAGCCGGTCGAGGTCTATGCGCGCGTCCTAAGGTCTCGAGGGAACAAGGGCGGTTTCCGGACCAATCTACAGTTCACGGCCATCGATACGCCTGGCCACCAGAAGGTCAAGCAGTACGTGGATTTCGTGCTCTGGGGGAAGTAGCGCGTCTTCACTTGGAGAGGGTTTCGACGCGCGATTGGGCGCCTTTGATCGAAATCGCCTAAGGTCGCTCAAGTGCTCTGAGAAGCCGCGCGATTCGTTGCTCCAGCCAGTAGACCGGGCGCCATGGCCGATTGCCTGAGACGAATCCCACGTGACCGCCGTGCGCCGCGATCTCCAAGGTCACACCAGGACCGAGTTCATGCTCCCAGGGTAGGGTGGTCGCGAACATGAAGGGATCATCTGCGGCCTGGATGATCAGGGTGGGAGTGTCAATGTGCGGCAGATACTGTCGGCAGCTCGCTTGGCTGTAATAGTCGAAGACACCCTTGAATCCGTTCAGCGGCGCCGTGATCCGCTCGTCGAAGGTGTTGAAGTCCTTAACCTTTGTCAGGTCGATGCTCAGCGGAAAAGGACGCTCCGCGAACTTGCGCCTCAGGGCGGCCTTGAGCTTGCGCAGCAGGTAGCCGCGGTAGAGGCGGGAGGCGCCGAGGTCCAGACGCAGCATGGCGTCGCGCAGTACGAAGGGGGTCGAGACCGCCACTGCGGCAGCTAGGCGCGGCTGCTGCGTCTCGCCCAGGTATTTGAGCAGCAGATTGGCGCCCAGGGAGAAGCCGACGGCGGCGATCGGCTCCCCCGCGCGATCCGCACTGAGGGCATCCAGCACCTCGGCAAGGTCCTCACTGGCGCCTGAGTGGTAGGCGCGATCCAAACGATTGGGCTCCTGCGAGCACCCGCGCAGATGCATAAAAATCGGCTGGAATCCCTCTCGATCCAAGGTCTCGATCAGGTTTCCAGCGTAGTGCGAGCTGAGGTTCCCCTCGAGCCCATGCAAAATGAGCACGCGAGGTCCCGGGCGGCGTCCAACCGCGAGGTCGATGAAGTCGCCGTCACTGAGTTCGATACGCCGAGCGTCGAGATTCGGCTTGGGGCGACGCCTGATCAAGGCTGGCCAAAGGGTCTGTAAATGCGGTCCTGGAAGCCACCAGGCGGGCTTGAAGTTGCTCTCTGTGATACGTCCCATGATGTGGCTTGCGGTCAGAATTTGCTGAACTGGCGGGTCTCGCCGAGCGCTGTCAGGTCCACCAAGGCTCGATTGAGGGCGCACCCCCTTGTCCCCTATACTGCCGGCTTTTGCAAGCGGCTGTCTCAGCCGGCTCGATTTCAGGAAGGTAATCCGATGCGGAGAATTCTTACGGCTTTGATCTCGGTGGCCCTCTGCGGCCCCGCATCGACGGCTATGGCAGATGATCTGCTTCAGATCTACGACATGGCGGTCGTGAGCGACCCAAGTCTGCGCGAGGCCGAGCAGGTTCTTTTCGCGACACGCGAGGTCAAGCCTCAGGCGCTCGCGCTCTTGCTGCCGAACTTGAGTGTCCAGGGTGATGTCGACTACCAAGATGTCGATACCAATGGTCAATCCAGCAGCGGCAGTTTTAGCTACCGCCAAGACTTCACGACGCGCAGTGTGCAGGCGGTCGTGAGTCAGTCTGTCTACAATCGCGCCAACTGGATGACGTTGAAGAAGTCGGACAACGTCATCGCCCAGGCGGAAGCTCAGTACCGTAACGCCCAGATCGATCTCATGGTTCGGACCACGGAGGCCTATTTCACCGTGCTGCGCGCTGCCGATGCGGTGACGGTGCAGGAGGCTTTGCTGCGTGCCAACGAGCGCCAGCTCGAGCAGTCCAAGCAGCGCTTCGAGGTGGGTCTGGTAGCAATTACCGACGTCAACGAGAGTCAGGCGGCCTATGACCGTGCGCGCGCCGAGCTGATTAGCGCCAAGAACTTGCTCGACAATGCCTGGGAGTCGCTCCGCACCATCATCGGTCCGGTTCAGGTGCCCTTGGCGCGCCTGGGGGAGAAGCTCCCTTTGGCGCCGCCGGCGCCCAATGACATCATGGCTTGGGCCGATGCGGCGCTGCGCGGCAACTACGGAATCCTCGCCGCGACTGAGGCGACGACGGCGGCTAAGCGCGACATCCAGATCGAGCGGTCCGGCTACTATCCCACGGTCGATCTTCAGGCGGGCTACGATGTTTCGCGCACGGGCGCGGAGATCGGCTCGGATACGGATACAGGCTTCGTCGGGCTGAGCCTGAACGTGCCGATCTTCCAGGGCGGCGCCGTGGCCTCGCGCACGCGCGAGGCGGGCTACCGCTTCAGAGCATCCCAGGACCAGCTCGATCAGGTGCGTCGTCAGGTCGATCAGCAGGTGAAAGATGCCTTCCGTGGCATCCTCTCGAGCATTGAGGACGTGAAAGCGAGGCAGGCCTCGATCGTCTCGGCCCGCTCTGCGCTCGAGTCGACCCAGGCCGGCCTCGAGGTCGGTACCCGGACGCAGGTCGATGTGCTCAATGCCCAGCGTAATCTCTTCCAGGCCGAGTTCGATTACCTCAGCTCGCGCTACGACTACTTCATCAACGGGGTGAAGTTGCACCAGGCCACGAGCACGCTCACGCGTGACATCCTGGCCAAGGGCAACGCCTGGCTGATCCCCAGCGATGTCGTGCAGCCGCCGGCCGATTGACCATGTCGGGAAACAGTTTCGGCAAGGCCTTCGTCGTCACCACCTTCGGTGAGAGCCACGGCGCCGCGCTCGGTGGGGTCGTTGACGGCTGTCCGCCCGGACTTGAGCTGACCGAGGCGGATCTGCAGGGCGATCTGGACCGGCGCAAGCCGGGGCAGTCGCGCCACACCACGCAGCGACGCGAATCCGATCGGGTCGAGATCCTCTCCGGGGTGTTCGAGGGACGGACCACTGGAACCCCAATCGGGCTCTTGATTCGTAACGAGGACCAACGCTCCAAGGACTACTCCGAAATCGCGACGCGCTACCGCCCTGGTCACGCCGACTACAGCTACGACCAGAAGTACGGCGTGCGGGACTATCGCGGCGGTGGACGCTCCTCGGCTCGCGAGACAGCCATGCGGGTCGCGGCCGGGGCCATTGCCAAGAAGTATCTCGCCGAGCGCTGCGGGATCCTGATCCGGGGGCATCTTGCTCAGCTCGGCCCCATCCGGCCGCAAGGATTCGACTGGGATCTGGTCGAGACCAACCCCTTCTTCTGGCCCTGCGCCCAGACGTTGGCTGATCTCGAGACTTACATGGATGCGCTGCGTAAGGAGGGCGACTCCATCGGCGCGGCAGTGACCGTGGTGGCTTCGGGTGTGCCGACGGGGCTGGGCGAGCCCATCTTCGACCGCTTGGATGCGGATATCGCGCATGCCTTGATGAGCATCAACGCCGTGAAAGGTGTCGAGATCGGGGCGGGATTCGCCTCCGTGGAGCAAAAAGGCACCCAACACCGTGATGAGATGACACCTGAAGGTTTTCTCTCGAACAACGCTGGAGGCGTGCTTGGCGGGATCTCCTCGGGGCAGGACATCCTTGCCCGCATTGCGCTCAAGCCGACCTCGAGCATTCGTCTGCCCGGACGCAGTATCGACAGCGCTGGCGCGGCAGCCGAGGTGATCACGACCGGACGGCACGATCCCTGCGTCGGCATCCGCGCGACGCCGATCGCCGAGGCCATGCTGGCAATGGTCCTGATGGATCATCTGCTGCGACATCGCGGCCAGAATGCAGAGGTCTCGCCGCCGACCGGCGCCATTCCTGCGACCGTGAAAGGCTAGCGGACCTCGGGCGGGGACTTGCTGCTGAAATGCGCGCGCCAGAATTCGACATCGACAACGGCCAGGAATAGCGGAATGTCCGGCATTGGTCATCACTCTGGCCATAGCAACGGCATCACCTCGTAGGGTGGAACGCGCAGCGGTTCCGCCGTCGGCGTTGCAGTTGGCGTCCCCGGCGGATCGCCCTGCGGGCATCCGCCCTACTGGCCAGGCAAGCCATTGTTTTTCTCGATGTCCTTCGCGACTGCGCGATTCCTCCTGGCAATCACCCTCGCTTTCGGACGCTGATCATCGGGCCGCCCCGTCGGTCGAGTAGGCACTGTGCATCCTTCAGGTAACGCGAGGTGGGAGCGGCGCCCCCCCCCGCTAGCGCCGCCCTGGCCGCGCGGCGCCCCGCCCCCCCACCCCCGGCGGAAATAGCCCTTGAAAAGGTTGGGAAACCCCGAACAACCCCCCATTTTT
>NZ_JAAIJR010000172.1 GCF_010915725.1 Thiorhodococcus mannitoliphagus | reverse complement strand
AAACGCATTAGCGATTTCATCGACTTCTTCAATCGCACGTTGGCCAAGCCCTTCCGCTGGACCTATGAGGGAAAGCCACTCGCGGCATGAATGATTAAACAGTCTCGGGATTTCCACTCTGTTGCACTAGAGTCTAGCAGAAAAACTCGAGCCTGGCCCCTTTCTTCCCGATGACTTGAAACGCAAGCATAGCCTATCAATGCTGGATTGCAAGACCTGACCCCGTGACCCCTGGCGGCGAACGCGGTACTTTCGCATCTCGGCCTTGATCATCGTTCGGTCCACCTGCCGTGATGCAACCTCAGCAAGTCAAGTAAGACTCTGATTTTTGTAAATAAAAATTGCTTTAGTCGAGTGCTTTGATCGGTCTTGAGCGAGACGATGATCAAGGCCCGCATCTCAGGGGGCCTTTAGCGGACTGTAAGGCGTGCAATGGGAGACCTGACCCCGTGACCGCGCGCCCATCACCACGCGAGGTGACATGGTAGAGCGCGCCAGCGAATTCGAGACGGAGTGGTCTTGCCATAGTCCAAATATAGCCGACTCGAAGAAAAAAGGAAGACCTGACCCCAATCTTCTCTAGGGCGTATGCACAAATTTAGAACACTACCAGCAGTCTTTATATCCAAAATATTTAAGTACAGGCCCAGCGATGGAGTTGAATTCTTTGATTTGCTCGGGTGTAAGCAAGGATTGGTATTTTCCAACATTATTTGCATCTGGCGCTTCTAGCGTTTTCGCTTTCCATTGCATAAATTCGCTTGGCTCTTGTTGCTCAACTTGATTTTTTATATGGTATTTCAACATCTGATCTGCATAAGGAAGGCCAAGATAGCAGCAAAGCCTCATAAGTTCCTGCTCAGGCTTGGTTACCAAGTCTTCATATTTCACGAGCGCTACATTTTCATCCATTTCTCTAATAAGTAAGGAATTATTTGACACCCAATCTTTCGCGATTTTGCTGACTTCAAATGGCAGCCTCGGCGCGTAGATTGAGTCAATTTTTTTGGTTGCTAAATCAATATAAGAACAGGCTACATCTCGACCATCGCGCACAATATATATGACCCCAGCCTTTGGAAACAAATCCTTTATCCTTGGAAGGTAATCAATATAAAAGTTGTTTTTATCACCGAGAACAGATCTACCTTTGCTTCTTGTGCGAGCGTAAAATTGATGCACTAACCAACACACATCCTGATAATTTTTCTTTTTGCTATTCTTAATAAACCTTTGTAACTGCTGCATATCGAGATTCCAAGTTTCTAATTTTCTAATTTTACTCAAGTCCCTAATAAACTGATCTAACACAACATCATCCAAAAAGTTTTCTGAAATATATCGTTCAGCAAGCCACATCATAAAACCTGCTTCTGGAGGGACAGTAATCGATGGGTGGTTATTTAACATCAGGCGTAAGAGTGTTGTTCCTGATCGTGGGTTACCCAATATAAAAAAATTGCTCGTCATATCTTTGTAACCAGTCAATTACCCGACATTCCGCATATCGAAGTTTCGCGATCTTCGGCTAATTTGAAGCGAAAATCGGCGAATAGTCGCGATAAAAAATAATGACTTTTCACGCCCAGGAAGCGCAGGAATATTTTGTCCCGCGATGACTGGGAATTTGCTCTGAATTCGTGTTCGAAACGGCTGAGTTTGAACATAAAATCAGCAAGATAGATAAATTATTTTTACACATTTTGATGTGCGGAATGTCGGAATTACAATTCTGTAATTTGCCTTTTATTCAGCACGACTGTGAGTATCCTGAGTAGTTCTTGCCCCTTTGATACCAAATCCATTCTATCTGCAAAGTGATTTTGCTGCTTTGCAACAAACTGTAGCCATGATGACGGATCAGCCACCCATTCTCTAAGTTTAGTACAAGAATCTAAAAAACCAGCAACATGAAGGCTATTATCAATTGCGTTTGAAATATCTGATCTCGGATCTGAATTAACCAAGACAGGTACGCCATATGCAATTGCAATTGCAGCCGCCCCACCACCACCAAACATACCAGGGAATGAAAGAAAGGCAAATGCCTTAGAATAAACCTCATCTAAGCTACTATGGCCTAGAATTTGAATCCGAGCATGGAACTTCTCTTCGATGTGTTTGGGAATAGTTTTTCTTGCTGCCTGAATATCATTAGCGCCGACTAATAGCCACTTGGCGGTAGGAACACTTTGAAATAATCGGGTTATTGCATCCCAATCTTTATTGCTCATTTTTTCCAAACCAATTCTTATACGCTCCTGAGAATAAACTGTAGCGACTATATACTCATCTCTCTCGCGCAACATTGCCGGTATAGGCGTCATGGATATTGCTGCCGGCGGCACATAGCGAAACTGACAACCAGAACTCACTTGCCCTCTGACTAAAGTTGCATCACTGTTTTTTCCAGAAGTTATGCGGGAACTGAAGGTAGCTGTAACCACAGGCCTAACTTGATGTATTGCTTTACTATAAAGATGTGTAGTTTTGAATATAGCGGGCCCTTCAAACCGAATAACTACATCACCAAGCAAATGAGATAAATCTTCGGAACGCGGCGCTAATGTAATGGACAAACGAGCATCTAGTTCACTTATTAGAGGCCGAATGACTGAAAAATGGGATGCTTGTTTAATAAAGCCATCTCTCAGTCTCACAACAGTTTTATCTTGATTTACTTTGGACCATTGACTCCATTCCCACTCTCCAGTAAAGATAAGATGCACTTTATTTATTACTGGCTGCACTAGCAGAGCAGCAGCGTATGCGTTTACTAACATAACATGCGGTCCATCAGTAACTGCGCTAATAAGTGAAACAACTTTTACAGATTCTCCATATAAGATCTGCTCGTTTATGAACGGGGCTTCCTCAAGTTGCTGAGCAACTTGGTTAAAAGCACTGATATGCTTCCTTTCAGCATATCTTCTTAATAGAGTGGCTACAGCAACCGCATCATCAATCGTACAGATAAAGTTTATCAGAGGCCATATCTCATCATCGCGCATTACCCCCGGGTTTATTGCACTCTTTTCCCTTATTAGCGCAGAAGAAATCGCAGGCATACCGGCAACTTCACGTGATTTTAGATAGTGAAACAAGGGCATCTTTTTATCCTGACTATCCACTTACGCTCTCATTGACCTGATAATCAAACATATCATATGGACAGCCTTTTCCTCTAGCTTGCCGTAAAACGGTAAACACAACACTTCGTCACTCGCGATTTTGGCGTTTTGTAACAGTTCTTCTCTTGCTGATGGCAGTTGGCGATAACAAGGGTAATCGCTGGTGAGAGGATAGAAGTATTTACGTCCAAACACATTGTACTCGCGCAACTGTAAAAAAACTTCATCTCGTGTGGCGCCAAACTTTTCACTGTCAATTCGGATAACCATGTACTGTTCGCTATTTTCAACGCCTTCGGGCATTTCTACGAAGCTAATACCAGGAACCTCCCTCAGTTCGCTAACGTATTGTACGCGGATCTTTCTTCGCAGTTCGCGTTCTTGTTCAACCAGTTCAAGTACAACCAGGCCGATTACTGCTGAGAGTTCGTTCATCTTGCCGTTAATGCCGGGCATGAGAACTTCGAATTCATTGCGTATGCCGAAATTCTTGAGCAAATCAATACGCTGCTTCAGATGCGGATCGTTGTAGGTGAGTGCGCCACCCTCAGCTGTATGAAACAACTTTGTCGGGTGGAAGCTAAACATAGAAATATCACCGAATGTTCCGATTGCCTGCCCGTTAACCTTAGTACCGAAGGCATGTGCCGCATCATAGATGATTCGGAGGCCGTGCTGGTCTGCAATCTGCTTGATCTTGTCAACATGGCAGGGCATGCCATAGACATGAACGCCAAGGATTGCTGTGGTGCGATTGGTGATCAGCGCCTCAATTTGATCAGGATCAATAGTCAGTGTATCTGCATCAATGTCACAGAACACTGGAGTGATGTTATTCCATGCGAGTACATGCGTGGTAGCAGGGAAAGTAAAAGGTGTAGTGATAACTTCGCCCTGTAAGCGCAGGCTCTGTACCGCTATCATTAACGCAATGGTGCCATTATTAAAAAGCGACAAATAGGGTACCTCAAGAAACTGTCGTACTTTTGCTTCTAAATTCTTATGCTGTTCTCCACCATTAGATAACCATTGTGTGTCCCAAACTTCTTTTAGTTTTCGCATAACGGGTTCAAGATCAGGCATCAACGGCCGCGTGACGTAAATTGGCTGATCAAATTTTATATTTTTTTCCACTGTTGATGTTCCAGCTTAATGAGCTTATAGATCTTTCATCTGTTAAGCAGAATCGCTGAACTAACGCGAATCACAAAGTGCCTAAATATTTGGAGGCAGTGCACGGTTGTCATACTCATCAATTGGAGGTCGAGATGAACAAAGATTGGATGACTGATGCGCGTCAAATTCCCGATGAGACAATGAACTACATTCGCCGTATCGCTGTGCATGCCGTCATTGACGGACATCATCGCCCTGAACTTGTCGCAAATGTTCTCAACATGAGGACGCCGGGAGCGCCTGATTAACATAAATGGTAGTGCCCCAATCAGCAGGATAGGCCATGGCGGATCGCCGGCAGCAGCGCCTGTCTAATCGGGCTTCCGAAGAAACTCTCTCGGGTAGCCATCCTGCGAATCAGGGCACTACCACATAAATAAATAACTGATTGTAAATCACCTTAAATCTTAAACGAAGATTCTAGCGTCTCTATGACAGGTGAAATATCTATACACCTTGACCGCGCTGATACAAGTTAATATCTAAATCATTTGCGGATAACAATTGGCCATACATGACTTCACCAATGTCATTGTTGAGTGCTTGCAGCCGCTCTTTCAAAGACAGATCCTCTCGTTGCGTCACATTCACCTTCGTCGGCTTAACCTCGATATCCGGGAACACCGGCTTCAACCATTCATCTAACCTCGCCAAGGACTCATCAAACTGCTCCACCACGCCAACAAAGGGCAATGTCTTCAGGGCCTTCATCGCCCGTTCTTCTTCGCTCAGTTTCACACCATCCAAGATTTCTGGAACCGCGAAAGCTAACCGATACGCCTGAAAATTCCGAATCGATCGATCTCCCTTCCGACTCAACCGCCACTTGATATAACCGGCCATATCGACCTCCTTTGCCACGCGACTCCCTTCCGTGTCGGCGATCTGCTTGCGCTCAAATTCATAAACAGAACGAATGCGGTCGATGGGATGGCGGATAAAGATGATTGGATAGACTGTGGTATCTGGCAATACTGCCGCGGGCAGCAAGGCCGTGTGTGATGAGAGCACCAGGATTTCTGGGTGCTGCCGGAGGTATTCCGTGACATCCTCGGAGCGCCACCCAGGCCCCGGTCCTTCATGTTCATGCCAGCCGTCCTTGAAATTCTGCTTGAGAATTTGGTCTAGCGAGGTGCCAGCATTCTTAAACAGATGGTAGTGCAGGATGATATGCCGTTGCTTCAGGTTAGACGATTGAGCGTTGCTGGGGTGGGCTTTGTGGACGGACATATTGTTTCCAGGTTGACTCAACTGAATCGCTGCGGACGACACGTTGCTGCTAGAATGACCAAAGGTCGACCAGGCATCCGCCAGCCTCTCATTCAAGGCATCGAACACTTTGTCGGACGGTTTAGGCTCGGTCAGCAGTGCTGCCCAAGTATCCTTGGTAAGGGTACTCAATCGCTGATCGCGCAGAACCTGATCGGTGTCGTGGCGATGGTTGCGCTTGTCCGGCTGTAGCCATTCATCGAGCGCTGTCGCAACCTCACCGCTAAGAGTCAGTGCGTCTAAGCCGAGACTGCCGTAGGCGCGTGCCAGCGTTCCACGCCAATCCACTAGCAGTTGGTCATAGTGCACCCAAGCGCGCGGATGGCCGCGCGTGGCGCGCTCGGCATCGAGCATGTAAGCAAGCCACAGCAGTTGGGCGTGTCGCAAATCGATGCCGTTGCGCTGTGCCAGAGAGTCGGCCACTTCAAGTGGGTTACGGCAACAAAGCATCGGGAGCGGTGTGAAACCGGACTGTGCGCTCGCCTCCAGCCAGATGGGCATGAGCCTTGATAAGCGTGGGTCTTTGAGGGCAACCAATTCGGCATCGGGATACTCGCTTACGAGAAGTTTAGCAGCCTGTTCGACGCGATGTCGTCGTTCGCCACGCATGAGCCACCATGTTGTCTCGATGGGTCGCGGATCATCCCAAGCCCGCTCTGCCTCACTTAACAGTTGGTTGTTGAGACGGACAATGGGCAATGACTCCCAGAAGCCTTCTAAGTTGTCTGATTGAGACGGCATCAGAGTCTTCGGAAGCGCGGCGCCTTGCAGATGCACGGAACGAGCTAAGGCACTGGAGCCAGAACGATGCATGCCGAGGATCAGGATCGCGGTTCTATTGGACACGATGGAACTCGATGTGAATTACTTAGGAATCGCGTAATTACCCAACTCCCCCGAATAAAACCCCAAATACCCCAATGCCTTCCCCATCATCTTCCACCCACTCTCAAACGAATAATTATTCCGCGCCAACGTCAGCGCGTGCTCGGAAAACGCTTGCCAGCGTTTCTGATCGTCGTACAGGCTAACAATCGCCTCCGACCATTCTTCTGGCGTCTCCGCCACCAAGGTGCTGATCCCATTCGACAGCCCCGTGGCCTCGGCGGCAATGGGGCTCAAAACGCTCGGTACGCCATAGGACATGGACTCCAGCACCTTCCCCTTGATGCCGGCGCCTGACAGCAAGGGCACCACAAAGAGACGGCAGGTCTCGAAGACCGCGTCGAGCGATTCGACATAACCCTCCATCACAACGTCGTCACTTTCCAGTGTCTGAAAAGCCTCTGGTGGGTTGCTGCCAAACACATGGAACTTGATCCCCTTACCCTTAGCCCTCAGCAGCGGCATGACTTTCTCAACGAAGAATTCGACCGCCTCGACATTGGGCGTATGTCGATACCCCCCAAGGAAGGCGATCCCGTCGCGTTCATCAAAGGGTGTCCGATGTCCCTGTGCGGTGAGCACCCAGGGGCACTTGAAGATATTGTCGATCCGCAGGTTGTGGCTTGCGATGACCGCGTGCTCGGTCTCATTGTAAGTGAGAATGGCATCTACCTTACGCATTAGGGCAAGCTCGCGGTCGCGTGTCGCCAAGGGTCCGGACAGATCGCTGTCGCCAAGGAAAAGCCGGGACCGCAGCTCACGCAGGAAATGCAGGTCGGCATTATTGAACAGAACCTTGGCCTGGGTGAAGTGTCGGACCTGGTCGATGTGCCGCTCCGCCACTTCGTAGCGCGTGATGAAGACGAGGTCGAATTCATGACCGCGTCGTCTCAGAAAGTCATGCACCGAGACATGGAAAGGCGCGTGGATGCACTCGATCCCCATCTTCTGCAGGTCGGTTGTGTAGCTGCCGAAATGCGCGAGGTTTTCCGGTACGAAGGTGATCTTAAAGCCGTGGGCCTGCAGCAGACGCATTTCCTGGACGGCCGCATAGGCCCCCGCGTTCTTGTCCGGCTCTGGAGTCGCATAGTCGAGAACCAGGGCGCGAAAACGCACACCGCGATCCTTGTGTCGCCAGAGGGTCTCGCCGCACCGGCCGTTGTGCTGGTAGGCGTCCACCCATTTGGCGCAAAACTTGGAAGCATTGATGGTCTGGTATTTCTTGAGTCCCGTCGAGATATCGCGACCGTTGCTCATACCCTCGAAATGGATGACCTCGGCGTGGGGGCAATAGAGGGTGCGATAACCGGCCGCGCGGACCTTGAAGGCGAGGTCGGTGTCCTCGTAATAGGCTGGCGCGAATTCATCGCTCAATCCGTCCGCTTCGTTCCAAATCGCCTTGGGAATCAGCAATGCAGCGCCAGAGATATAATCCACCTGGCGGACATAATTCCACTGTGGATCGAAAGGGTTGTCATTACGTCCAAGATTCCAGGGCTGGCCATTGTCCCAGACTATACCCCCGGCTTCCTGCAATTTGCCGTCCGGATAGATGAGTTTGGCGCCAACCGCGCCGACTATGTCAAAGCGGTCGAAGACCGCGAGCAGTTCATCGATCCAGTGCTGTCCGACTTCGGTATCGTTGTTGAGCAGGACGAGGTAGCGCCCCCGCGCGAGCTGCGCCGCTTTATTGCAACTGCGCAGGAAGCCAAGATTTTCCTCGTTGACGATGAGCCGCACATTGGCGATGAGCGTATTGATCTCGGTGGTCTTGTCGGTAGAAGCGTCGTCGACGACCATGACTTCATACTGACACCGATTGTCGCTCAGGATGATGGAGGCGATGCAATGGTAGGTCAGTTCGACTTTGTTATGCACCGGAATGATGATCGAGACATCCGGATTGGCGGCCTTGGGTAGCGCAAGCGCGGGAAACGCCTTGCGTTGCTCGTGGCCTTCATTCAGCACCTGGAGTGCCGTCATGAGGTTCTTGAGCGGTTTAGCGGGGCTGCCCCCGGACTCCATGATCGACCGCAGATGGGCGTGGAAGATCGCGAGGCGGCGCGTCATCATGCCAGGGAGTCCGGCATAGAGTGAATCGGCCGCGTCACGATCGGTCGCCAGATATTGCCAGGCTGTCAGAATTGGGCGAAGGACGCCGACATAGGACGCCTCACCACCCTGGCCATCCAAGTTCGCCACGGAGACCACATGGGGCATGCCGTCGCAATACGCTCCGGACAGGCCGAACTGGAAGGGGTAGCAGCCCCGATCATTGTCTCTTGCTGCTTCGGCCTCGCCCACTTTTTGGCCATCGACGAAGACTGCGAAGGGCATGCTCGATGGCGAATGGATGTCACTGTGGAATTCGCCGCTTAGGACATAACCATCCAGCGCATGAATCACGGCTTGCCAGACGGGTTCGGTTTGAACGATGAACTCCGGGGTGCGGATCAACGCGCCTGTCTCGGCGTCCGTGAGTGTGAGCCGATGCGGTTTTCCGTCGTCTAGCGGGCTCAGTAGATGGATCTCAAAACCATGTTGACCATCGCCGATCTCGGCTTCCTTGAGATCCTCACGTAGGATTTCAGCCGTGCTCTCGCCGAGAAGATCCTGCCCATCGTAAACGGAGACTCTGAGGGTTCGCAGTGGCGACGCTTTATCGAATGCCCATCCAAGCAACTGTCCATGCTCACAGCGGTCAAGATTGCCAACCAATGTGATTTTTTCGGGATTTTGCTCTGGGTCATCCAGATTAAGAGGCTCGGCTGTTGATCCTTGATCCATCGTTTGATACCTGATCCCAATCTACTTTATTTTACGGACTTATTGAGTGCATCGACAATCTGTTTGACGATTGAAACGGGAATAAGCAGTTGCAGTTCAGGCTCTGGTTTCCCATCTGGCTTGAGCTGCATCAGCTGTAAGCGCACGACCTGATTGTGTACGCCCAGCGTTTGAATTCCATCGATAAATACGCTTGTCATTTTCCGCTTACTCCTTCAGTGACTTATATTGACAACGGGTTCAAGTTCCGGGCCTTGATCATCCTTTGGTTCAAGCGCACGACCGGTGGGAGCGGCGCCCCCCCCCCCCCGGGGCGGCCAAACCCGGCGGGGCCCCCGCCCCCCGAGGATTGGCTATAAGAGTTAAGGGGTGGGGACAAAACACAAGGGGGGGGTGGGTTAT
>NZ_JAAIJR010000171.1 GCF_010915725.1 Thiorhodococcus mannitoliphagus | reverse complement strand
TCCCAGGGCTCGTTGCCGGTCTCGCCCAGATAGGGAGGTGTCACCAACTCGCCCCCGCACAGCTCACCGCCGGTGACCGGGACGCAGTCGGCATCCGGGTTACTGCTGCAGGTCGTGGTACTGCGGCAGAAGCCGTCCATCAACCGCTCGCTGATCGTTTCAAGGCAGGCGGCCGATTCCCAACTCCACAGATCCACGCGCTTCTCGACCCGCCTGACATACTCGATGATCGGCTCGCCAGTCTCGGGATCGATGCCGACTTCCACCGGGTCCCAGTAGACCGTGGCATCCAGCGTCCGACTGGCGGAGCAGCTGAGCTTTGGCTGATCCTTGTCCGGGATCAGGCAGGCTTCGTACACGGGCACATGCACCGTTCGCGGACGGCTGAGAAAGCTGTTGTCCCAGGTGCAGTCGGCATAGGTCGTGGTGAAGTCATCCAGCGAGCTGACAGTGGCATCGGTGAAGGCCCACAGCGGATCGCTGCTCAGATCGGTGCGCTCACGATCGACCGGAGCCAACAAGGTCTGGTACGCCTGACCGGTCGCAGACGAGTCGGCATAGGGCGTGTCGACCAGGTCCTGCTGCGTCTGGAGACCCGCTGCTTCCAAGGCGGCTGGATTGCCGTAGAGCGCACTCCAGTCGGTCGCTTCGCCGGCCTCCGCGCCCGGGAAGAAGACCCGATAGTCGCCGGGCTGATCGAAGGGGCTCAAGAGCGTCGAATCGCTCCCGAGTACGGTTCCCAGATCCTGGCCATCGGTGGCTGCCTGATCGAAGTCGAGCGCCCGGCGCAGGTCATCGCCCCACACCAGCGCCCAGGGGGTCCAGATAATCGCTAGAACCAGGATCCACACGAGCCATCTGGCTCCAGTCCTCAGCGGAACCGAAGGGTCAGAGCCAGGTCGCACAACAATCATGCCAGCGCCAGATCAGATAGAGGTGGTCCTCGCCGACCCCAGGAATGTTGCGCCACATCCCCCAGCGCAGCTCGCTCTCGCCGATGACGTGGTTGGAGTTGGCCTCGGGGAGCGGATAGAACTGGGAGAGGCGGTACTGGGTCTTGGGCAGCATAAGGGCGAAGGGCGCCTCGCAGAGGGCGGCGTCGCCAAGGGTCTGACGGGCGAGTCCACGCCGGTGCAGCGCTGCGAGCACCCGCGCGCTGGCGAGGCTCATCTCCGAGGGACGGCCGTTGAGCGTCGGGATGCGTCCGGTGAAAGGATAGAGCCCGCCCCAGGCGCCGGCGCACCAGAACAGCTCGTCCAAGGGTTTCTGAATCGTGGTCGCCGAGGCGGCATCGACCAGACAGGCCGCCTGCGCGATCGGATTGGCCACGAAGGCCGCTTCCGGATTGGTGAAGAAGGCCAGCTCGTCGTTGTTCCAGGTCGGATCCAGCTCGGAAAGATAGAGCACATCGAAGTCGGTCAGGTGATCGACGTTGCAGCGATCCGGGAAGAACAGATCGAGCATCACCAGGACCGGAAAGGCGTAGTAGTGATAGTTGTAGAAGGCCTTGTCCGAGCCGTCGTACTCGGCCTGCCCTGGCGTGCCAAGGGTGCGAAAGGCGCCCAGATCGAGCCGCGCGCCGCCGAGCGAGGGCATGCAGCCGGGAAGACGGACCAGCTCGATGATGCGCGCCGGCTCCCACATGCCGATCACAACACCTGGACTCGGAAGCCCGGCGGGGTCGGTGCAGGCGCACAGCGCCTGGTCGCTCGCCTTGCTGGGAACCGATCCGCCGCCGATCGGGGCGCCGGCGATCTTGAGCGGAAGGAGACAGCTCCAGCAGATGTCGGTGATGAGCTTGGGGCCGAGCAACTCGGCGTCGGGGCAGACGGCGTTGCCCAGACCGATCGTGGCCGCCTCCTGGGCGCGCACGGTCAGGGCCAGCGCGAGCAGTAAACCAACCAGCACGGCGGCCTGAAGGAAGCGGCAACTCAGCATTCTGCGCATGCTCAGCCCTCCGGCGGCCATTCGGCGACCACCAGCGTGCCGTCGCGCGACTCGACCACCGCCGGCACCCGCTCGATCTGGAAGCGGCGCTGAACGTCGGGGGTGAGGAGGTAAAGTGGATCGTGCAAAGCCGTCTGGACGTCACGGTAGCCACCCCACCCAGCCTGGCGATCCAACCGTGTTGCCAGATAGAGCGGCAGCCCTCCCTCGGCGCGACTCGCGGCTCCGCGTCGCGCGACCTCCGCCACCTGACGCGGGTCGGTCGCATCGAAGACAAAGAGGCGCTGACGAAAAGGCATGACGGCAAGCGGATCGACACGCTCGCCGGCGCGGATCAGGGTGGTCCCGTCCGGGAGGGTCACATCGGCTTGAGCCACGAGTGTCAGGTCCAGACGTCGCTCCCGAACCTGCTCGGCGGTCGGCAGCTCGGCAAACGAGGCCCGCTCCCAATAGCGCGCTAACGCTGCTTCGCGCCGGGCGCTCCAATCGATGCCTGCCAGACGCCGTTGCAGCTCTGCAATCAGATCGGGTTCGCTAACGGCGACGGTGGGTCCACGCACGCCCAGATCACCGCGCCTGCCCTCCTCCACCTGCTCCAGCAGCCAGTCCGGACGGCTGATGCCGCTGACGCGAGCGATCTCTTTCCCGGCCCCATCGGTGGTAATCAGCGTCGGCGCCACCTCGACCAAAGGGGACTGGAAAGGACGTGGGTCGATCTCGATGCGGGGAATCGCATTGATGCTCAGGCCATCGCGTGCTTCACGCAGAAGGACGTGGATCTGGCGGATGAAATCACCCAGCGATTCGCCCGGCGCCACACCCCGAAAGACCACCCGCACCTCGGGCCGTCCGGACGCCTGCGCGAACAGCTCGCGCAGTTGAGCCTCACCCAGTGCGCGGGAAGCCAGGATGGTCACGGTCAGATCGGTGTCGGTGCCCGCCTGATCCGTTGGTTCTACATCGGACCTCAGAGGCGTCACCAACACTTGCCGGGCCGCTCGAAGATCCCGCAATCGGACCGACCAATCCTCCACGTTGCCCTGCTGCTCGATCAGCCACCCCGGCTGCGGTGCCGTCAGTACCTGCTCCTGAATCTGCACCGCCTGATCGCGCAGCGCAGGGTCTGGCAGCGCGCCATCGGCCCTGCTCTCGGCGATGATCATGGTCGCCAGAGCACTAATCAGGACCGACACCCATCGCCGCTCAGAACAGCGCATAGGCCTTCCCGACCATCCGCGTGACCGGGAGAAAGCCCCAGTAGCGCGAGTCGAAGCTGTCGGCGGTCTCGCCAAGCATCCAGAAGTGCTCGACCGGGACCCGCTCGTGGCGGATGAAGCTCGCAGGATCGCGCTTTAGCGCCGGGGCCAGTGCCAGTCCTTGCGCCATCGGCATGCCGTTGATCGCGGTCCCGGCGAGCGTGACCGTCACCCAGTCACCCGGCACCCCGGCCGCGTGCTTGACGAACAGGCGTCCCTCGAAGGCGTCCACCCCCAGCCCCTGCGCGCGGAAGGCCACCAAATCCCCCTGGATCACCTCCTCGGGGCCGGTGAAGGTGTCGATCAGGAAAACGCGCGAGGACTCCAGACAGCGGTGCGCCTGCAGATCGATCCCGAGGCGGTAGCGGATCGCGCCATAGGCGCCGAGGCCCAGCACCACAGCGAGGGCCACGACGGCCAGCGCCGCCCAGCGCCAACGCAGCGGCCGGATGCCGGACCGCCAGCGGCTCCCCACAAGCCGACCTTGAGCACCTGGCTCAGCCTTACTCGGGCGCATGCGGCACCTCCGTTTCCAGAACCGTCAGCACAGACGGAGCGGCCAGCACCGCATGACGATCCAGGACCAGTATGCCCCGCGCTGCCAGGCGCTCGGCGGCCTGGGTGTAGTCGCGCAGGATCGCCGTCATCTGCGCCGGGTCGGCGCCACGGGCGGCCGCAGACAGGTCCAGCAGCAGCACCGGCGGTCGGACCTCCAGGGCCAGGGCGAGCTGACGCTGCCACCAGAGGCTGAGCAGAGCGCCACTGGCCAAGCAGAGGAGCCCAGCGACGAGGATGACCATCGCTAACGCTGGACGACCCTCAGCCATGTCCACGCTCCGCCAGCAACCTCCGGATCGCCGCATCGATCGACAGTCCCTGCCGGCGCAACGCACTGAGCGCCGCCACATCGCGCGGGTGGGTCGAATAGAGCAGCTGACGGAAGGGATCCACCACCAGCCGCCCGATTCCGGCCCCGTAGTCGCCGATGACCAGGATCTCGGAATAGACGCCGGGGACCGTGTGCACGGTCTTTAAGAGTTCCGCCCCGCCCTCGGTCAGCGGCAGGCGCTTGGCGGCGCGTAGCTGATCGATGGCCTGCGCCGGCTGAGCGAGCAGGAAGGTGTGGGCCGAGTTCTCGGCGATCGCCCGTCCAGTCGGATGAGCATAGAGGTCGTTGAGCGACTGGGTGACGGTGACCGCGGCACCGCGGTACTTGCGAAAGCGCCGGTAGCCGGTCTCGATGAAGCGGGCGACATCGCCCTGGGTGAGCAGGTCCCAGGCCTCGTCGAGGATGACGAGCTTGGCCTGGTCACGCTCGCCCAGATACATCGCCTGCTGGATCTGGTAGATCAGCTGCAACAGCACCACCTGCTGGAGGTGCTTGCGACCTTTGAGTTCCTCCAATTCGAGGACGACGAACGGCGCGGAGAATTCAATGCTGTTGGGTCCGTTGAAGAAGCGCCCGTACTCGCCTGAAGTGGTGAAGGGATAGATCTGGGTGCCCAGATCGCGCAGCCGGGGATCGTTCTCGGCGCTCAGTGCTGTGGCGATGCCGTCGACCGTCATGGCCGGTCCCTGCGCGTCCCACAGGGTCTTGAGCACCCGCTTGAGCCCCGAGAGGGCATAGTCATCCAGCCCGCCAGAGGGCGCGATCATGGCCCCGACCAGGGCCGCGATCATGTCCGCCTCCTCGTCCCAGTGGACCACCAACTCGAAGGGATTGAGGCAGATCCGCGCCTCGCGAGTGAAGGCCAGGAACTGACCGTCCAGCGCCTCGCAGAGCTTCTCGTAGGAGCGACCGACGTCGATCACCCAGCAACGCCCGCCCACCGACAGCGTGGTGGAGATCAGCTCATTGGTCAGAAAGGACTTACCGGCGCCCGACTGGGCGGCAATGCAGGCGTTGTAGTTGGAGGCCGAGTCGAACAGCGAGAGGTTCATCAACTGTCCGCCCCGGCTGATGAGGTTGAGCACCGGGGTGCCGGTCCCTTTCCAGTCCCCATGCACCGGCATCAGGTTGACCGCGTGCGAGGCCGCCAGGGTGCGGTAGCGCTGCATGTCGCGAATGGCGGTCCGATCGGCACCGAAGGGCAGACAGTTGAGAAACAGGGGGAGCGTGAAGAAGCGGTCGCTCACCACCTGAAAGCCCAGCTCGCGCCAATAGGTGCGCAGGTTCGAGGCGGCGGCGGTGGCCTGGTCCTTGGGCGCGAAGAGCACCAGCCCCAGGTGCGCCCGCACCGGGCGGTCCCCGGCATCGAGACGCTCGAATAGCACCCGAAAGCCCCGCGCCCGCTCGGCCAAGCGCGGCAGGTAGACCGCGATCGGCCCGGTCGCCATGTTGGTCGCCCACTGACTCTGGGTCTGGAGCAGCGTCCGGGTGGTCTCGGGCTCGGGGAAGTGGAGATTGAGACACACCAGCAGGTTGTGCGGGATGCCGCGCGCCCCCGAGAAGGGATCACTCAGATAGCGGGTGGCCAGACCGAAGTGCAGCCGATCGGGAAAGCGCTTGACCGACAGGGTCTGCACCCGACACGCGCCCAGCGTGAGTCCCTGCGCATCGACCTCGATCCCTTGATCCGAGTCCAAGAACTGCTCGCGCAGGATCCGCGTCGGATCGGCCTCGGGCGTCACCCGCTCACGCCAGGTCGCCTCCGGCCGCCAGTTGAGCAGGCTGCTCATGAGCCGGACCAGATCCCCGGCCATCAGCGCACACGGCTGAAGCCCGACGGTTGAGAGCACCTGTTCGGTGCTCGCGCGCAGATCGAGCGCGGCCTGATGCGCGGCGGCACTGGGCAGCGGGCCGGGCAGCGGGAGCTTGACCGTCACCAGCACCTGGACGTCTCGGACGCGGGTCTCGGACTGGCGGATGAGTGGAGCACTGACACCAGCGCGCAGAAAGGCCGCCCGCTCGGCGGTCGCGGCCCGCAGCAGTGGATGACGCAGCTCGGTACGCAGGCCGTTCATCACCGCAAGCGGTCCCTCGATATCGGGCGAGGCCCAGAGGAGGATCTGCAGCAGGGTATCGGTTGGCCATTCCTGATTGACCAGCGCCGTGAGACGGTCGGCGTGACCCTGATCGGCCCCAGCCAGGGGTTGGCAGCACCAGCCGAAGGCGAGGCTCTGATCGTCGAGCAGGAAGATCCCCTGCTCGGGGTCGCAGGCGAGCGGCGGAAAGAGCGCGGAGGCGCGCTCGCCCTGGAAGCGCCGTTCCCTCATTGGGCAAGCTCCGGCGCGACGACACGCTTCAGTTGCAACAGGAACGGATCGGTCGAGAGCACCCGAGCACGCTTACGCCGCAGCAGCTCGCGGGCGCGCGCTGGATGACAGGGCTTGAGCAGACGGCGGTTGGCGTCGCACACCAGCACCGGGGTCCGTCCCTGCACACGGGCCAGGGCCTGATCCAGAAAGCGATCGCGCGCCTGCGGCGACAGCTCGGCCAGGGAGGCGAACAGGGCCTTGGGCACCGACAGATAGTGGCGGGTCTCGGGCAAGGGGCAGCACAGGGACATGGCGGTCCTCTCTGATCCGTGGGGTGGGCCGTTGCCGGCCCGGTCTCGGCCGGGAGTGGCCGGTGGCGCGTTGAAGGCGCGCGCGAGGTGAGCCGATGGCCAGCCGTCCTCAGACGAGCGGCAGGGTCGCGCTGAAGAGGGTGTTGATGATGTTCGGCGCGACCAGCATCCCGACCCCCGCCGAGACGCCGACCACGAAGCCCATGATCGACTGGCGCATGACGCCGGCGACCAGGCCGACCAGGATGAAGGCGACCGCAATGACCTTGCCGAGCAGGCCGGTCATCCAGCCCGTCAGCAGGGTGTAGACCTCCTGGAACTCGGTGCCGGTGGTGTCGCCAGTGCCGGAGCTTGCGGCCGCGATCATGGGGGCGAAGGCCAAGGCCAGGATCAGGATGCGGCTGGCCAGGTGCTGTCTGTCATGAAACGTCATCGTTGGGGTGTCCTCTGTCGGTTCGATCAATTCAAGGAGCGCCGGGGCTCGCCGGTCGCGGAGGGGCAGTGATCGCCGGCGCAAGTCGGTTGGCGACGCGGGGGCGCGGAGCTGTCTCCGCCGCCCGATACGACGCGCTGCTCGACCTGCAGGGGCTTGAGCAAGGCATTGGAGAAGCGGTCCGGCCCGGCGGCGAGGCTCCAGGTGCGCGGGGCGATCTCGGTGAAGACGTAACCGCTGGCGTGCAGGTCGGCGTTCTCGTCTTCCCAGGGCGCGAGCCAGATGCGCATCACCTGCGCGGGCACGCGGAGCGGGATGGGGTCGCGTGAGCGGGGTAGGAGCAGGTCTTCGTCGGCGGCGATGGGCAGGGCCTCCACTGGCTCATCGACTGGGGCGACATCGGGTGCAGCTGAAGCGTTCGCTGGGTTCCGTGTGGCGCCGAACAGCGCTGCATCGTCGCCAAAGAACCCACCGGACGAATCGCGTCGGTGGACGGACACAGCCACCCGTCGCGCCGGTTGCGCACCTGATGCCTCGCCGTCCACCCGCTCGGATTCCCAGTCGGGCGGCTGCAGCGAATCGGTCCCGTTGGTCAGGTCGTAGACCCGTGAGGCGGGCAAGCACAAGGGGTCGCTGGGATGACCTTTGCAGCCAAAGCGCTTCTCGCCCACGGCGAGCGAGCCGCAGCCGCTGGTCACCAAGCTGACGCCGAGGAGCAGCAGGAGTAGCCCGCTCCGCGCGGGATCGAATGGAAGGGTCGGTTCTTTCGTCATCACGCATCTCCAGTGAGCCAAGCGAGCAGGTCGGCCGGCACACCCCCGTGCAGCCGCCCGTCCGGTGCGATCAGGAAGGGCACCTGGGTGATGCCGAGCAGTTGGGCGGTGACCAGGGCACGCTGGAGGGCGCCCTGTCCGCAGGTGCCCTCGGCCGGCGGTAGGGTCTTGAAGGCGTGGCTGAGCAGGGCTTCCAGAGCCGCGGCCGGATCGCTTTCGGCCAGACAGTTGAGCCGCACCGCCGTAGCGAGTGACGCCTGGCCGAGCACTCCGAGCGGGATGAGGCGAACGCGATAGGGCGCGCGCTGCGACGGCGACAGTGCCTGGAGCTGATCGAGCAGGTTGGCGCACTTTGGGCAATGAGGATCGAGGAAGACCCAGACCTCCTCGGCCCCCGCCCCCAGATCCAGCGCCCCCAGGTCGCGGACATCGAGCTTGAGGCGCGTCCGGTCGATCCGTCCCATCAGCCGGTCGGCCTCGGCCAGCGAGGTCAGACGCGCCCCGTGCCAGAGGTCGATCGCAGGACCCAGGAAGGCATAGCGGCCGTTGGTCGAGACGAAGAACACCCGCTCGCCCGACTGGACCATCTGGACCCCGTTCACGGGCAGACGGCGCATCCCCTCGATGCCTTGCATGAGCTGTGCGATGTCGTCGGGCTCCGTGGTCACAGCCCCTGCCCTTTCATCGCCAACCGCGCCCACCGGCAGACCGACCAACAGGACCAGAGCCAAGGCTGATCCAAGGGTCGCTCGTTGCATGTGCACCCGCATCGTCGACCTCCTCACCGCCGCCCACCACGGCGACGATTCGCCTGGGCCAGTTGCAGCGACGCCCCACGATTGAGGATCACCTCGATGGGACGCCCGGCATCGACCTCAATCACCGGGAAGATGTTCTCGGCCATGTCGAGGTAATACTGGGCGAGCCGATCAAGCGCCTTACCGGTCCCGGTGATGGCTGCGGCCTGGGCCGAGTCGCCGGACAGCACATCCTGGTATTGGACCTTGCCGTCGCTGGTGGTCGAAATGGTCGTCACCGAGGACTTGTTGAAGACATCCGAGATTCCCTGCAGGAAGGACACCTGCATGGCGCGGGCGATCACCTGCCCCTGCTTGGAAACCAGGCGCCCGCGCAGCCCCACCTTGCCGTCCTCGCCGACCGCGTAGCCATCGACCGGGACCTCGATCACGCCGCCGTCGCGGCGCACGCAGGTGATGACCTCGGTGCGCAGGAAGGCGCGCTCGCTCGAAAGCTCGCCGTAGCCCGCGACCGTGATGAAGCACTCGCGCACATCGGCGCGGAAGCGGTTGGGCAGGATGGCGTCGTGCTTCAGTCGCACCAGGGCCGGATAGGGGTCGCGGCGGGCCTGTCGTCCGGTGGGGGCATCCATCCCGGAGAGCAGGACCCCGCGCAGGAGACTGCCGGCGGGGATTAGGATGGCTGTGCCAGCGGAATCGCCGGTCTGCTTGGTGGTCGCAGACGCCACCGCATTGGGCGCAGGGGCCTGCTCCACCACGCGGATCGTCAGCGGCCCGCTCGCCCGTGTCGGCTGAGCGGCTGGGCGCGGGCTGAGGGCACTCAGCGGTGAGGCGGGCGTGCGCGCGAACAGTGCTGGATCGTCCAGGGCTGGTGGCTTCGCTGGAGACGGCGAAGATCGTGCAGGCGCAATGGGTTCCGATGGCTTCGGTGGCGTCGGCGTCGCTGGCGTGGCCGCCGGATGCGCGTTCACCTTATCCCGCAGCCGGGTGATCTCCTGCTGGAGGGCCTGGATCTCGGTCTGCTGGGACTGGCGCAGCTGCTCGACCTGGCGGTTGAGCGTGGCCGCCTCGCCGGGGCCGCGCTGACGCTCGCGGGATGTCGCCTGGGCCAGCTCACGCTCGAGCTGGGTCAGACGATTGGCCAGACCGTCGATGCCGAGCGCACGCGGATCGGCGTCGGTCAGCAGATGCCGGGTGAGCCGCTCGCGGGCCTGCTCGGCGCG